>DATJUM010000106.1:0-15002 GCA_035502355.1 Rhizomicrobium sp.
TCATTTTTTCCGGCGGCAAGGCCGAACCGCGCAAGGGACAGGACATCGTGGTCGCGGCGTTTCGGATATTCGCGCGACGGCATCCGGAGGCCGTGCTGGTCACCGCCTGGCATTCGCATTGGCCGGAGCTTGCGCGCGGCATGGACCTCGATCTTTCCGCGTTTCCCGGCCGCGTGATTGATACCGGCGCGCTGCCGAACGGCCTCATGGCGCCGATCTATCGCGAATGCGATGTGGCGTTATTTCCGAACCGCGCCGAGGGCGGCACCAACCTCGTGGCGATGGAATGCCTTGCCTGCGGCGTGCCGACAATCCTGTCTGACTGCACCGGCCATCGCGATCTGCTGCGCCTCGGTCTCGGGCACAAACTCGCGCAGAAGCCGAGCAGGCTCTGGTCGGAATGGGGCGAAAGCGATGTCGATGAGGTGGTCGAGGCGCTCGAATGGGCATTCTGCAATGCACGCCCCTCCGCCTCCTGTCCGCCGCAGCTGCCGCAATGGAGCGAGGCTACCGCCGCTCTGGTGGGGCTTGCGAGAGATATCTACGAGACGGCAAGTGCCGGATCGCGCAGGGGGTCTTCGGAGCCCGTGAACGAAACGGCCGATTTTGCCGCGCTGTTTGCACAGGCCGTCCAGCATCATTTGCAGGGGAGATTTCCGGAGGCCATGGATTTGTACGATCGCGCGATTCAGCTCGATGCCGCCGTGGCGCCGGTACATTGCAACCGGGGGATGGCATTGCAGTCGCTCGGACTTGCCGATGCCGCGCTTCAGAGCTTCGACAAGGCGATCGCTCTCGATCCCCGCTTCGCGGAAGCGCATTATAACAGGGGACTGGTACTCAGACAGCTGGGCCGGGCGCGGGACGCGATACAAAGCTACGATCACGCCATCGGTTTCAAACCCGACTTTGCAGAATCATATTATAACAGAGGAAATGCCCTTCGGGATATCAAGCAACCGGAAGCCGCACTCGAGAGCTTTGCCAAAGCGGTCGACGTCAAACCGGATTTCGCCGACGCGCGTGTCGCTTCGGGCAACACGCTTCTGGAGCTTGGCCGCCACGCCGCGGCCATTGACTGTTACGATCAGGCGATCCGGTGCAAGCCCGACCATGCGGTCGCCTGGTGCGCCAGGGGATATGCCCTGCAGGAGCTCGGACGCCTGCACGAAGCGGTCGATAGTTATGACCATGCGATAAAGCATGATCCCCGTTTCGTGGAGGCCCATATCAACCGTGGCAAGGCGCTTCAGGCTGCTGGCCGCTACGAGGAAGCGCTGCGGAGCTGTGACGTCGCTATCGAACTCACTCCCGATAGTGCAGAGGCGCATTGCCACCGGGGCGACGCGCTGATGAATCTCGGGCGCTCTGAAGCAGCGGTTGAGAGCTACGAACGCGCAATCCGGCTCCAGCCGCTCTATGCCGAGGCATACAGCAAACGCGCCGGCGCGCTTGCGGCCCTGGGCCGGTCGGATGCGGCGCTTGATAGCCATCGAACGGCGGCCGCATTGAATCCGGCGCTGGCCGGCGTAGACAACAGCGCGCGATAATAATCGTCGATCTCTGGAATCTTTTTCCGCTCCACAATCCCATGAGCAGCCGATGCTGAATGTGGAACAAACCTGGCGGACGGGTCTTGCCCATCTCGCGGCCAATCGCCTGACCGACGCGGAGAGCTGTTTCCGGCTGGTTGTTTCATCGCGGCCGGATTTCGCCGCCGCGCATTATCATCTCGGCGTGGTGCTGCGGCTTCGGCGGCAATGGCGCGAAGCAGGCCAGGCGTTCCGGACGGCAATCAAACTCGCGCCGGACTCCGCACGCGCCTATACGGGGCTCGGCGCCGTGCTCGACCGGCTTGGTCAGACGGCAGAGGCCGAGGCGCGATTGCGCGAGAGCGTTGCGCGCGATCCGGACGCGAAGGAAGCATGGCTCTTTCTCGCCGACCTGCTGCGCGGCAAGGGCGAGCTTGGCGAATCGCGCGTCATCTACGAGACGCTGCTGACGAAATATCCGGGCGACGCCGATGCGCGGTTCGGGCGTGGCTTCCTCAATCTGCTCCAGGGCGATCTTGCTTCAGGCTGGCAGGATTATGAGTTCCGCCAGGCGCGGCGCGCGATTGATCCCGCGCTCAGCCCGCAATGGCGCGGCGAAGATCCGGCCGGCAGGACGCTGCTCGTTTATGCCGAGCAGGGCATCGGCGACACGATCCAGTTCCTGCGCTACGCGCCATTGTTGGCACGCAAAGGCGCGCGCGTGCTCGCCGCCGTTCCGGTTCCCATCATGGAATTGGCTTCCCGCGTCGAAGGCGTCGCAGAAGTGTTGCAGCCCTCGCCGCTCTTGCCGCGCTTCGATTATTGCGCGCCGCTGGCAAGCTTGCCGCTTTTTTTCGGAACGGTTTTGGAAACCATTCCGTGGGATGGTCCCTATCTTGCTCCGCCGCCGGGCGCGAATCCCGTGGCGCTCCCCGCCAACGGGACGACGAAGCTCACGGTCGCGCTTGCCTGGGCCGGCAATCCCGATCATCCCAACGATCACAACCGCTCCATGCCGGTTGCCGCAATCCGGCCGCTGCTCGAAATCCCCAACATAAGCTGGCGCATCCTGCAGAAAGGTGCCGGCGCCAATCAGCTTGAAGCATACGCCGATATCACTCGGCTCGGCGATGCGCTGAACAATTTCTCCGACATCGCCAATGTTATTTGTTCGGCCGATCTCGTCATTACGGTCGACACATCCTTCTGCCATCTCGCCGGCGCGCTAGGCCGCCCCGTCTGGACGCTGCTTTCCTATGCGCCGGACTGGCGCTGGCTGCTCAATCGCACCGACAGTCCCTGGTACCCAACCATGCGCCTGTTCCGCCAGCCGCGCCCACGGGATTGGCCGGTTGTGATCTCGGAAGTTGCCGAGGCGCTACGCCAAATTGTTCCTCCTCCACGCGAAGCGTGGGGGAGGGGGACCGCGTAGCGGTGAAGGGGGCCTGCCGCGCGACTTGCCCCCTCCGGCGCTTCGCCATGCTCGCGCCACCTCCCCCGCTTTGCGGGGGAGGAACTATTGCTCCAGCAGCCGCCGCGCGATCACCTGCGCCTGGATTTCCGCCGCACCCTCGAAGATGTTGAGAATGCGCGCGTCGCAGAGCACGCGGCTGATTGCGTATTCCAGCGCAAAACCGTTGCCGCCATGGATCTGCAGCGCATTGTCGGCGCACGCCCACGCCACCCGCGCCGCCAACAGCTTCGCCATCCCCGCTTCGAGGTCGCAGCGCCTTCCTGCGTCCTTCTCGCGCGCGGCGAAATAGGCGATCTGCCGCGCCGCCGCGATCTCGACCGCCATCATGGCCAGCTTGTCGCGCACCCGCGGGAAACCGAAGATCGCGTGCCCGAACTGCACCCGCGACAGCGCATAGGAAAGGCCCAGATCGAGCGCGCATTGCGCGACGCCAATGGCGCGCGCCGCCGTCTGGATGCGCGCGGACTCGAAAGTCTGCATCAGCTGCTTGAAGCCGCGGCCTTCCTCAAGCCCAAGCAGATTCGCGGCCGGCACTTCGAACCCGTCGAAGCCGATCTCATATTCCTTCATGCCGCGATAGCCGAGCACGCGGATTTCGCCGCCGCGCATGCCGGCGACGGGGAACGGCACGGCTTCGCTGCCGCGCGGCTTTTCGGCAAGAAACATCGAGAGCCCGCGCCAGTCGCGCGAGGCGGGATCGGTGCGCGCCAGCAAAGTCATTATATCGGCGCGTGCCGCATGGGTGATCCAGGTCTTGGCGCCGAAGATGCGGTAATTATCTCCGTGCCGCTCCGCGCGGGTCTTGAGCGCGCCGAGATCGGAACCGGTATCCGGCTCGGTGAACACCGCCGTGGGCAGCTTCGCGCCGCGCGCGATCAGCGGCAGCCAATGCGCACGCTGCGCCTCCGTGCCGCCGCTGAGTATCAACTCGGCGGCGATCTCCGAGCGTGTGCCGAGCGAGCCCACCCCGATATAGCCGCGGCTGAGTTCCTCCGACACCACGCACATCGCCGTCTTGGAAAGGCCCGCGCCGCCATATTGCTCCGGGATGGTGAGCCCGAACACGCCGAGCGCGCTCATCTCTTCGATCACATCGAGCGGGATCAGTTCGTCGTTCAGGTGCCAGGCTTGCGCACGCGGCGCGATCTTCTCCTGCGCGAAGCGGAAGAACTGCCTGCGGATCAGATCCATGGTTTCGTCGAGACCCGGATCGCCGAAATGAATGGCGCCGGGACTTGGGATCAGATGATCGGCGATGCCTGCGCGGGTTTCGGGCGCCGTGCCGAGCGCGATCAGCTCGCGCACCGCCGGCGAAAGAAACTCGGCCGTCTCCTCCGCGCCGAGGCCCATATCGGAGGCCCGTGCGATTTCGTTCTGGCTCATCGGCACGCCGCCCGCGAGCTCAGCCAGATATTCGCCGAAGGCCGCCGCCAGGATCAGCTTTTCGAGATCGTGGACCCGCTTTTCGCGCTCCAGCGCCCGCCCCCAGCGCGCCAGCTGCCGCAGCGCCTCGATGGTCGTCGCAAACCAGGCCAGCGCATGCGTCGCGCGCTGCTCGCGGTCGAGCAGTTCCGCCGACAGCGCGCCATCGGTTTCGACAAGCCCGCGGACTTGGTCTTTCGCGGCGGCCAGCAGCCCTTCGGCCGCCAGCACCGCCTCTTCGCAATGGGACAGGAGATGGGGAGGAAGAAGCTGCATCGGGTCACCGGTCGTGAAAGCGGTCGCGATGATAACGCGCGGGCGGCATAAATCTGAATCAGTGCACCGACTTGCCGGCTGATACACGCACGCGGCCGCCTGCTTCGGCCGTTACGACGCCGTCCCGCTCGAGATCGATCCTGCGCAGTGCCTGCACGACGGCTCCCGCCACGCAGGCATCAACCAGTATTCGCACGCGACGCCTGCGCCGGATGGTTCTGGCTCACTTCGCGCGAGGCGAAGAGCAGGCAGGCCTGGATATCGTCGGCTTCCAGGAAAGGAAAGTTTTCCAGGATCGTTTCCGGCGTCTGGCCCGCAGCCAAGTCGGCAAGCACGTGCTCCACGGCAATGCGCTTACCGCGGATGATCGGCTTGCCGCCGAAAATCTCCGGATTGGTCGTGATTCGCACGAGCAGGGCCGTGGTACGGTCTTCGGTCATGGCCGGAATATACATGGATTTCGGGCGGGACCGCGCTATCCGCTTCGATGCGCGCGCCGACCAGCGTGGGTGCAGCTTATGGCCGCTTGACGCGCACAGCCATGAAATGTACAATATATTGTACAATATGGATCGCTGCAATGACCGTCGTCACCTACAGTTATGCCCGGCAGAATCTCGCCAAGCTCATGGACGAGGTGGAGCGCGACCGGGCGCCCGTCACCATCTCGCGGCAGCGGAAACGCGGCGCCTCGGTACTGATGTCGCTTGAAGATTATCAGGCGCTGGAGACTACGCTTTATCTGCTCGGCAATCCGGCCAACGCGAAGGCGTTGCGCGAGGGCGCGGTCGAACTCGATGCCGGCAAAGGTGTGCGGCACGATGCGCTGCCCGTGAAGCGGCTCGCGCGTCGCAAATGAACCTTTTCTGGTCGTCCGGCGCCTGGGACGACTATGTCGAACTTCATGCGCGCGAGCCGGATCTTGCGCAAAAGATCAATGATCTCATCGCCGATATAAGACGAACGCCCTTCGCGGGATTGGGCAAGCCGGAGCCCCTGCGCGGCCCGCTCTCGGGCTGGTGGTCGCGCCGGATCAACCAGGAACACCGCCTTGTTTATCGCGTCCGGGGCGCCCGCGGCCGCGATCAGCGCCTCGAAATCCTGCAATGCCGGTTTCATTATGAGAGGTGAGGAACGTCCGCCCCTGTATTGCGTGGCAGGAATTGCATATGTTGTCATGCCAATACGTAGGTCGCTTGTATTTGATTCGTATTCCGCACGTAGCGCTGCAATGTTTCAAGAAAAGCAGGGTCATAGGTTTCGTCTACGTGATTATTGTTCCACAGTCCCGAGCGACGCACGCGCTCACGATCGCACTGTTTGCCGAGCCACCCTGGTGAGGGCGGATCAAGCTCCGGCTTCTTCGAGAAATTGCTCAACAACGCAATGCTGTTCCGCTCAAGGACGGCACGATCGCTTTCGGGCGACGGCGCATCACCGATATCGATCCAAAGAAACGGCATTTCGCCTATGTAACGGCTTACCGCACATTCCGCCACATGCTCGCTTGCACGGATTTCCACGCGATCGAGACCAAGATGCAGAGCGGCAGCGCCGGTGTCTGGTTTCAAGCCCCATGAGGCTACCTTCGCAATCTCACGTCGGTGTTGCAGGGCAGTTCCCACCAGAAGGCGGAAGATCGAGCCGCGATGATTTCCACCGCCGGAGCGGCTCTGGCCCCGGTGTTGACTCAGCCGCTGCCAAAATGTGCTCTTCGAACCTGTGCTCAGAGCATGCGTGCCAATCCGTACGACCCTTGCGCCTTGGCCGCTGTCGCAGCGTACTTCGCCAGGTTCGAAAAAGTAATAAATACCGCGCCTAGGCCAGGTGAGGTGACCCGAGCACTCTGCAAGCGTGCGCTTGCCCCCGAGACGAGACTCAAGCTCGTCAAGCAGACGATAGAAGTCGCGAACGTGTCGCAGCCGGTCCATTTCAGGAATGTGCGAGCCAACTCAGCTGTTCACCGATGCGCAGACCTTCCATCGGTATATCGATTTGCACACGCCGATCCCGCAAGGCATCGGCGATGAATTCCCGATAACGTGAGCCCGCGAGAATTACCACTGACTTAAGATCTGGCACTGACGAAAAAAGTGCGGCGAGAACGCGTTCTGCCCAAACCCGCCGCTCCTGTATGCTCATCGTGTTTAGCGTTCTCTCATAAGGCGCGATAACAGCATCGGGCGCGACCAGCCCGTATTCCGCGGACAAAACATACCAACGATACCCTTTTCGCTCCACGAATGCACGCGCCTTTCGGAACCAGTCCGAAACGTAGAGGTTCTTTGCCGCTTCGGGAAACGTCCGCTTTTTACTGACGCAGGAGACAAGGCAGATTGTGTCGGCACACCTCTGATCAGAAGCTCGCAAAGGAGTTGCGACGGCTGACGTCTGTTTTATCGCCGTAGACGGCGGGCGGCGAACGCTTTCTCGGTTTGTGAGCCGGAAACGAAAAGTGACTGTTGAACCCTGTCTTGGCCCATTGCGGTCAATCAGTTCAAGCCCGTTCTCCTCGCGAAAGCGTTTACCGTCGAGCACGCTGCAGATCAGAGGCATTCTGTTGACAAACCCAATTTCCTTGTGAACGTCGCCAGCACGAATTGAGATTACATCGGTGCCTTGCGCGCGGGCTGATTGAACGTAGCGCCGCACGAGGAAGTTGCGAATGAGGTCAGCAACACTTGGGTCGTATCCTTCCGTTTGGCTCATGTCTCTTCTCTTGCTTTAAGTGGATTGCGCTTGCGGGCGGCCGCTATTGCGTTCATAGAGCACGCGTCCTTCGCGGGCGATTTCGGCGAGAAGTTCGGGCGGCGCCGTCTCCATGCGGACGAGGTCGATCTGCAGCAGCGTCGGCGCTTCGTCCGCCGCTTCGATGATATCCGACCAGACCTTCGGATCGGCGCGCGGGCAGGCGATTGCGAGGTCGATATCGGAGCGCGGCGCTGCATCGCCCCGCGCCCGCGAGCCGAACAGGACGATTCTTTCGACTTCGGGAAAGGGCATCAGCGCCTCGGCAACGAGATATTCCGGTCCGGACATCAGGTGATTATGTTTCATGCGGCGGCTGCGTGTCGGAAGGCCCGAATCAGGCTGCGCGCGGACGCACGTCGTGCTCGATCGCCGCGCCATGATCGGCACGGGCCTTGGTGAGATCGTGCATGGCCTGAAGGTTGATCCAGAATTCCGGACTGGTTGCGAAGAAGCGCGCGAGCCTGAGCGCTGTGTCGGCCGTGACTGCACGTTCGCACTTGACAATGGCGGCGATGCGCGTGGCCGGCACGCGAAGCGCCAGCGCCAGCGCATTGACGGATAGATCCAGCGGCTTCAGGAACTCCTCGGCCAGAATCTCTCCGGGATGGGTTGTCACGCGATCGGGCGTGGGAACGCCGCTAGTGGTAGTCGACAATTTCGACATCGGTCGGACCCTCCCTGGTCCAAACAAAACAGATTCGCCACTGATCGTTGATCCGGATCGCGTGCTGTCCCTTGCGGTCACCACGCAGCGCCTCCAGCCGGTTGGCCGGCGGCGCACGCAGATCACCCAGATTCTGCGCCTGGTGGAGCATATCGAGCTTGCGCCGCGCGCGATCCTCGATTCCGCTGAAGCGCTTGACGAACTCGCCCCTCCACACCCGTTCCGTGGCTTGATCGCGAAACGAGCGGATCATGCACCAACGTAAGACGTTCCGGATCGCACGTCAAGCGTACAACGTCGCGCGGGCGACGGACAGCTTCCGGCATATACCGGACTGACCGCCCGGGGCGGCTTGTTCCCCCGTCTCGACGATGTCAGCGCCGCGGCGACGAGATATTCCGGTCCGGACATGCGGTGATTATGGGGCAGACGGGAGCGGGGTGGCAGGGCGGGCGGGGCGCGCTCACTCCGCCGCGTTGAGCGCGCGGGCTACGGCGCCGGGTTCGCGCGCGATGATGGTGAGCAACACGCGCGCAGGCCCATGCGGCACGCGGCGGCCGTGTTCCCATTGGCGCACCGCGGCGGCCGTGAAGCCGAAGCGTGCCGCGAAACCTGTCTGCGAAAGGCCCAGCTTCTCGCGAATACTGCGTACGTCCACGCTGGCGGGCGGAACGCGTGCGACGCGCCCCGATGCCGCCATTTCGCGCCACGCGCGATTGGACGGCGTTTGTGTTCCGTCTTTGCGCGCCTGGGCGGCCACCGCCCTGTCATTGGTCGCGTCAACCTTCGTCCAGTCGATGCGTGCCGCGCGGCCCGAGCTCGCGGTAACGCCGGGTTTCGCGCGCGTTCGCTTTCCGGAATGAGATGATGCGGATGTTTTCGCCGCGCCGCGTGAACGACGCGAAGAAGACGCGCCCTTCGATTTCACCGAGCGTACTGTATCGGATTTCGCCATATTCCTTTCGCCCGTCTTCCCATTCGAGGCGGGTGCGTTCGAACAAACGGGCAGCCGCTTCAAATGGCAATCCGCGCTCTTGTGCATTCTTCTCGCTCTTGGCGGGATCGAACGCGAAGCGCATCGCTTGTCATTCGAACACTTCGTCGGCACTGTGTCAATGACACATAGAAGTGCTGCGGCGCGGAAGGGCGGGCGAGGACGCAAGCGGTCTTGAATATTTGCCCTTATGATGTCATGGCCCGCAAATGCGGGCCACCCAGGTGACATGCGAATGGTGACGGATATTCTGGCAACGTTCTCGATGCGTGTGCCAGATTTCAACTGGGTGGACCGCATTTGCGGGCCATGACACGATTGGGGGAGAACGACTCGCGGACCAGTTCACCGGCGGTTGCCTGTGCGGCGATGTGCGGATAGTGGCGACAGGGCGCCCATACCGGATCGGCGTTTGTCATTGTCTGGACTGCCGCAAGCATCATGGCGCGTTGTTTCATTCGTCGGCGATATTCCCGGACGGCGCGGTGACGGTCACCGGCGAAACGCGCAACTACAAGGGGCGTTATTTCTGTCCCCGCTGCGGCTCGCCCGTTTATGGCCGCTGGGAAGACGAAATCGGAGTGAATCTGGGATCGCTGGACGCCCCGGACCAGCTGACGCCGACCTATGAACTGTGGACCGTTCGCCGCGAGTCCTGGCTGCCGCCATTTCCGTTCGCGCGGGCGTATGAGCGCGACCGCGATGCCACAAGCCGCTTCGAGGAGTAGACAGGCGTCGATTATTACGGCAGCAGATTTGACAAACTTATGAGCGGATTTTGCTTATAACCTGCACGGGCAGGGAAACGCGCAACGAACGGGTTAAAGCGTGATTGGCAAGATCCGGAAGCGTGGGCTCCGCCGCTTGCCGGTCCTTGCGGCGGGTGCGGCCGTTCTTGTGGCCGGGGCAGCCATGGCGCAGTCCGGTTCGACGCCGGCAGCAAACAAGCCGGAGACAGTCGTCGTTACCGCGCCAAGGACGCAGCAGGACGTCGACACCATTGTCTCGCAATTCGTCGATCTGCACGCGGCAACAAATCGCAAGACCGGGCAGTATATGCGCGACGATATCGGGCCTGTCTGCCCGGTCACGCTTGGGCTGCCGCAGGCCTTCGACGATTTCATCTCGCGCCGCGTGGTTCAGGTCGCGGCGAGCGTCGGCGCCAAGACTGATGCGACGGGGAAGTGCACGCCCAATATCGAAATCCTGTTCACCGATGAGCCCCAGGCCGTGGTGAAATTGCTCGCGGACCGCACCAGGGGCGCGATCCTCGGCATGCATTATATGCATGAGACGCCGCGGCTGCTGGATGTCACCCATCCGATTCAGGGCTGGTACGTCACAGCTACGCGGATGCTCGATGTTTCGGACGCCCCGCTTGTCAGCGTTGAGCAGGATGGAACGACGCAATCGGCCCAGGACATAAAGCCAAGGATCGACAGCGCCTACCACAATGCGCCCGACCGTGTGGCCACCGGCACCAGACTTCCCGGACGGCGCATCAGCTCGATCCTCAATGTCCTGATCGTTGCCGACATCCGGCAGGTGGGCGGCCGCGAGGTTGGTTCCATTGCGGATTACATCACGATGCTCGCCCTTTCCGAGCCGCGCTCGCTCGACCAATGCAATGATCTGCCGAGCATTCTCGATCTGATGTCATCCGAATGCGAGTCGCGCGCCAAGCCAGACAAGCTCACCGACAGCGACATCGCTTATCTGAAGGCCCTCTACGCGGCCGATCTTGGCGCGACTACAAATTCCATGCAGAAGGCGAGCATCCAGGCTGGCATGGAGGGTCAAATGGGAGGCACGGACACCGCCAGGAAAGAAGGGCCGGAAAGTTCAAAGTAATCGTCGTGACCAAAAGCTGCGGCGCGGAACATTATTAAAGCAGCCGTTCGTAGAACCCGCCGAATCGGCAATGGCGTCATCGTCACCGCGTCGATTACCAGCGAAGCGGTCGACGAGCTCGGCCTCAAGCCCGGCGACGAGGCGGTCGCCGTGATCAAGGCATCTGACGTGATGATCGCGAAGTGATCCGGCGCCCGTCCGGGGGCCTTATGGCGCGGACGTCAAATCCGGCTTTCCCGTGTCGAAATTCACCGGCACGGAAACATGCTCCTGCACGATCAGCCATTTGCCGTCGAGCTTGCGATAGACATCGGTGACGCGCACGGTGAAATCGACGGGCTTGCCCTTGGTATCGGTGCCGGTCACGTGCTGGATGCTGTGGCCGTAGCCGATGTTTCCATCGGTATCGACGGCCAGGTCGCTCATCTCGAATTTGACCGGCCCCTTGAAGGTGGCTAGGAAGTCCTGCCAGTCCTTGCGGTAATCATCTGAGCCGACATGTTGCCTGGGCACCCCTACATCGAACACAAACAGGCTCGGACCCGGCACATAGACCTTCATGATCGCGTCGAGATCCTTGGCGTTGAACGCGGCCGCGAACTGGTTTTCGAGTGCCTCGATCTGGGCCTTGTCGCCGGTTTCAGCGGCTGCAGGCAGGTTCACGCAGGTCATTGCCGCTGCCGTCGCCAACGCCATGGTCAAAAGAAGTTTCATTTTCCCCTCCGTAATTTGCTGCCCCCAACCGGGACAGGCTGCTTTACAAACTGCGCCGCGTCAATGACCGGCCGGGCTCAGCACGATGGCCGGGCGTCATCCGGGGGGCGCAAAACGGATTTGGTATCCAGCGCGTGGGCCGCGGCGATATCCCGCGCGAGAGTGCGGGATGCGCGCCAGTAACAAACAGCGCCCATGGCGCCGGTGAAGAGGCTTGTCATCAGAGCATAGCGCAGCGCGTCGGCGCCGAGAGCGGGCCTGAGAAGCTCGCTGATCCAGCCCACGACGGGCGCCGCCAGCCCCTGGCCGAGAACGGTGAGGACGAAAAGCAGGATCGCCGCGGCGCGTACGCGCATGCGCACCGGCACGACCGCCTGGCCCATCGCGAAGATGGGGCCGACATAGACGGCGCCCATGAATGCCGGAACCGCCCCTGCCGCAATTGCCACATAGAGATTGGGCGAAAGGCAGAAGACAGGCAGGAACGGCGCCGCCAACAGCCAGCCGAACATTGGTACATACATGTTCCAGCGCAGGTCGCGCCTGCCGAGGCGGTCGGCGAGCACGCCCGAGAGCCAGGTTCCGAGTGCTCCCGCTCCACCAATGAACACAGCAAGAACGAGCCCGATCGCATGGAGCGACATGTGATGGGAATCGTGGAGAAAGAGCGGCACGAAGGCGATTCCGGCAAAGCCGCCGAAGGAGCTGAAGGATGCGCCCAGCGAAAACCACAGAAACGAGCGCCGATGGCGAAGCCAGGCAAGAACTTCCGCGAATGCCGGGACATCGTCGCGGTCGACTATTTGTTCCACGCGGCCCCTCGGTGGTTCGTCCACGCAGAACAGGATAAGCGCCGCAATCAGAAGACCGGGCAATCCGGCCGCCAGGAACGCATTGCGCCAGCCATAAAGCTCGGCGATCCGGCCGCCGGCATAGAAACCCAGCAGCAGCCCGATGTTCAGCCCCGCCGAATAAAAGGAAATCGCCTCCGCGCGGCGCTCGCGCGGATAGAGATCGGCAAGGATGGAGGTTATAGACGGACCGGTTCCGGCTTCGCCTATTCCGGTGCCGAAGCGGGCGAGCAGCAATTGCCAGAACCGGGCCGCATAGCCGCAGAGGATTGTCATCGTGCTGAACATGACGAGCGATGCCACGATCACGTTGCGGCGATTTACGCGGTCGGCAAGAGCAGCAATGGGAATGCCGAGCGCCGCATAGACCAGCGCAAAAGCCGGGCCGTTCAGCAATCCGATCTCGGTATTCGTGAGGTGAAACTCGGTCTTGATCGGCGCGCTCAATATGCCGAGGATCTGCCGGTCGAGGTAATTTACGACATAGCCGAGCGTGAGAATTACGAGCGTGACCCTCGGGGTCATCGCGCGCCTGCCCGCGCCGCCCGTCTCTTCAGCCACCACTGCCCGGCCGCCCTGTTTTCCGCGAGGTTATAGCGGAAACCGCGCGGTAAATCCGGGGCTCTTAGGGCCGGGCTCCGAGCACGATGTTGAACGGCGCTTCGGTGGCGCGGCGCATGGACCTGAAACCGTCCTGTTTCACCACGACGTCGCGAAGCCGCCGTTCTCCGGCCTGCGCACCGAGCGCCGGTCCGCTTCGCGCCAGCGATACCGGCACGCAGACGAGCGAGGCGGCGTAATAGACGCGGCCGACGGGATTGAGATTGTCCTCGACCCTATTGCCGGCAATCGGCTCGGCGATCATGCCGCTGCCCTTGCGCGTTCGCGGGCGGTTTCGGAATGGTGGTCGTAACCGATGAATTCGGCATCCGGATAGACCATCGCCAGCAGAGCCGTACGGTTCAAGGACGCAGCGCACCCCATAGCGCTGCGTCCGCGGTCATGTTCAGGCAGGTCACCGAAGCTGCCACCGCCATCGTCGTGGTCAAAAGAAATTTCATTCATCCTTCCCGAATTTGTGCCCGGCTGCCAAGTCAGGGTGGGTCAGGGAATGTCGGGGACGATCTTGCCGAGCATGCCGCCCCAGTAAGTATCAGGCCCCGCCACGAAATAGAGTTCGTCGGTTTTGCCGTTCTTCTTGACGTCGCCGCCGCCGAAATCCATGTCCCAGATTCCGGGCACCGCGATCGGTTTTCCTTTCGTATCCGACACCGAGCCCAGGAACTTGCCGCTGGAAGGATCAAACGCCTGGATCAGGCCGCTTTGCAGGTTGCCAACCAGCAGATCGTTGCTGTAGGTCCCGAAATTCGAAGGCGCAAGCACGACGGCGAAGGGAATGTTCAGCGGTCCATTGGCCGATGCGGAAACGAGCGTTTTGATCAGATCGCCGTTGGTGTCGAATTCGTCGAGCCCGCCTGCACCCGGTTTGCCCGGAAACTCGGGCCCGAACGTAACATATATATCGCCCTGGATCACCGACAGCCCATAGACGCCGAACATCTGGTTCGGGTCGCCGAATGTTTTGACCAGATTCCAGTTGCTGTCGTATTTTTCGATCTGGTTGAGATAGGCGTTGACGGCGTAGAGATAGGCGCTGCCGTTCTCCTGATCGATCTGGAGATCGGTGTAGGCGGCCGGCTCCGTGCCGTTGTCGAGGGCGATGACGCTGCTCGTCTTGTTGACCTTTGGATTCCAACCCTGAAGCGTGCCGTCCACCGTGGCGATGATGAACTCGGCCGGTTCCGACACGCCATTCTGCGTGATGGAGAATCCGCCATACAGATTCGCGGCAAGTCCCGCCGGCGATCCCGGCGGCAAGGGATCGCTTGCCGAGTTCGGAACAGAGACCACGGTCGGCTGGCTTTTGCCGTCGGGCGTATAGACGGTCAGGTATCCCGTCAGCTCGTCACTGACCCAGAATGGCCCTTTCGCCTGCCAGGCGAGCGACCACGCGTTCGAAATGCGGGAATCGATATTGGGCGCTGCAGGAATGTTGTGGCCGAGGTCTTTCTCGTTCGCCGCCAGGCTCACGAGCTTGTATTGTGCGACGGCCGGCGTGGCCAGCGCGGCCCCGGCCAGAAGCAGCGCCGCGACGGGCAAATTGCGCGCAAAATCAGGTGCTTTCATGGCTGTCCTCCCCGGATGCAAAAGTCGGACACCGCCCGACACTGCCGACGTTGATTCTAACCCGGCCGGAAAATAGGATCGTACGTAGTTCTACGTATGCGCTGCGCTTCGGGACGGGGAACAGCGATGCCGCAACTGACTGCCGGGGATCTGCGCCGCCTGCACGACGTCGTTCCCGAGATCTACCGGCTGCATGATCGAGCGCATTTCGGCCGGGAAGTGATTTCCCTTATTCCGGCCGTCGTTCCGTGCGACTCCTGCAGTTACAACGAGATCGATCTGGGGA
>DATJUM010000107.1:0-2771 GCA_035502355.1 Rhizomicrobium sp.
TATGATGCCGATCACCTCGTTGACAGGGTCGCGCTGGCCGGTGCTGAGGTCGTCATCCCACCCAAGCGGAACCGCAAGGTCCAGCGTTCCTACGACATCGACCTCTACAAGGAACGCAACCGCATCGAGCGCTTCTTCAACAAGCTCAAGCAGTTCAGGCGCGTCGCTACACGATACGACAAGCTGCTCGCCAACTTCATGGGCTTCGTCAAACTCGCCGCTATCGCCATCTGGCTCAAATAGTTAAATCGTCGCTACGGCCTAGTGGAGCTTTTGGATTTGACATTCGCTACCAGAGTTAGCGGCTAGGTGGGTAGCGAATGTCAAATCCGCTCCACCAGCTGGGCTTGCGGCTGGGCAAATCGAAAGCGCCCCGGCGACCGGGGCGCTCCCTTTATGGCATCCTGAGCTTCAATCGAATGAGAGTTGGCTTACGCAGCCCGCTTCTCATTCTCGATCGACTTACCGCTGATCGGGATAGCGCGCGGTTTCTTCGCCTCCGGAATCTCGCGCACCAGATCGACGTGCAGGAGTCCGTTCTCAAGGCTGGCGCCCTTGACCTGAACAAAGTCGGCAAGCTGGAACACGCGCTCGAACGTGCGCGCCGCGATGCCCTGATAGAGCACGTCACCGCGCTTCTCTTCCTCCTTGGCGTTCTTCTCGCCGCGGATGGTCAGCGTGTTCTCCTTGGCCACGATTGACAGTTCCGGCTCGTTGAAGCCGGCGACTGCCACCGACACGCGATACGCGTTCTCCCCGGTCCGCTCGATATTGTAGGGCGGGTAGCCCGGCGCCGAGCCATCAGCGCCCTGGTCGAGCAACGAGAACAGCCGGTCGAAGCCGACGGTGGAGCGATAAAGGGGAGTGAGATCGAAAGTTCGCATGGCATATCCTCCTTGAGCGACATGCGGATGGCCTGCCCGATTGGGCCCGGCCTATGAACGCGCAGCCCGGATGGGCCTGCGCACACGAAGATATGGGGAGCGGCATCAATCCGCGCAAGAGCTGCAAAGGTTTGACAAACCAGCTGATTTTTGGTCGCGGCCGGGCCTTGCCGCCCTGGCGGTCGCGGCTGAGTTTCCATTGCGGTTGAGGCACAGTCGCGGACTGTTATAAGCGGCGGGTCATTGCCGAATCCCGCCGCCCCCAATGAAGCTGATCACGATTCCCGCCAATCCGGCTCCGGACAACTACGTTGTCGGTACGCTCAAGACGCCGGACGGGGTGACGTTGCGCTTCGCGCGCTGGCAACCGCCGGCCGGGCGGCGCGGCACCGTCTGCATCTTTCAGGGCCGTGGCGAATGGATCGAGAAATATTTTGAGACGGTGCGCGACCTGCGCGCGCGCGGCTTTGCGGTGGCGGCGCTCGACTGGCGTGGCCAGGGGCTTTCCGATCGCGGACTGAGCGACCGGCACAAGGGTTTCGTCCAGGATTTTGCCGACTACGACACTGACCTCGAAATTTTCATGCGCGAGGTCGTGCTGCCGGATTGTCCGCCGCCGCTCTTTGCCATCGGCCATTCCACCGGCGCGACCGTGCTCATTCGCGCCGCGCACCGCAGCCACCGCTGGTTCGACCGCGTGGTGCTGATCGCGCCTTTGATCGGGCTTGCCGGCGCAGGGGACTCGCTTACGGCGCGGGTGACCGCGCGCGTGCTGCGGCTCGCGGGCTTCGGTTCGATGTACGTCCCCGGCGCCGCCGCCGCGGTCATGGAGACGCGCCCGTTCGCCGGCAATAATCTGACGTCCGATCCGGTGCGCTATGCCCGCAATGCCGCCGTTCTCGAGGCCGAACCTACGCTGGCACTCGGCCGCCCAACGGTTGCCTGGGTCGATGCCGCCTTCCGCGCCATGCGCACGATCCGAGACCGCGGTTATGCGACACGCATCCGTCAGCCGATGCTGATCGTGTCCTGCGGTCAGGACCTTGTGGTTTCGAATGCGGCGATCGAGGAGTTCGCCAGTTCGCTGCGCAGCGGTTCGCACCTGGTGGTGAACGGCGCCAAGCATGAGCTGTTGATGGAGCAGGACCGCTTCCGTTCGCAGTTCTGGGCAGCGTTCGACGCCTTCATACCGGGCACCGGCTCGTATTGAGCGCTCGCGTTCGTATCGCTGCCGCCGATCAGACCGTATTCACCGCGCCCTTGGAACTTTGCGGCTCCGAATGCGTTACGGGGAAGTTGCAGCCGCAATAACAGTCAAAAACAGTCCCAACCGTCCTGCAACGGCTGGAGCAATGCCTGCTTTTCCGCCGAAGGAGATACCGCCTTCGGACGGAAGAATTGCAGGTTTGCCACTTGGCGCATCTGCACATCCATCGCTGCTGGCGAGCCCTCCGGCCCGCCGGCCGATGACAGGGGCGACGGGAGAGGGAGGAAGCAGTCATGACATTACCACAGTCGTTGAGAACCACCGCGGCGCTGTTTGCGCTCCCGGCACTCGGTTTTGTCGCCGCGATCGGCCTCGCGGCAACCGCGGCTGCCCAGACCACGGCGACCCAATCCGCGCCCGGTGCTCAGAACGCGGGAGCTGCCGCCGAGACGCCCAGTGGCCAGGATTTCGTCAATGCCGCCGCCGACCCCGCGAACTGGATCCTGCCGGCGAAGAGCTATACCGGCAATCACTATTCGCAAGCCACGCAGATATCGCCCACAAATGTGCGCAACCTGCATCTCGCCTGGAAATTCACCGTCGACGACACCGGCCCGATGGAGGTTTCTCCGATCGTCTATAACGGCACCATGTACGTCACTACGGCGCACGATCACGTC
>DATJUM010000108.1:0-25201 GCA_035502355.1 Rhizomicrobium sp.
CATCAAGCGCCGACCTCGCGCAGGCCCAGCTGCAAAGTGAGATGAAACAGCTGATCGACAGAAACGGCGGGTCTCTCCTGAGTGCGCAGTTGCTGCCTCCGACCAAGGTCAAAGGCTTCGATTCCGTCTCGATCGAGTACGACGTGACCATTCCGCTTTCAAACTTCAGTTCGCTCATCTATGCGGTGGAGACGCATGTTCCGTATTACTTCGTGGACAGCGCCGACCTCGTGATGCCGCCCAATTGGCGTGCGAATTCACCGAATCAGAATCCCTCCATGGAAATGCGCTGGACCATTCATGCCTATCGCTGGCGGGGTGCGCGCTGATGCCGCGGCTCAACCCGGCCCAACTGATTCTGGCCGCTGTGTGTGCGGGGTTTGCGGTTCTGCTCGGCTATCTGTTGGTGGCACCATTGCCGGAAATCGCGGCGCCGCCGGTCGTTCATCCACATTCCGCTGCTGCTGCCCATAAGAATGGCGATGACGACAGTGACGACGATAGTGACAGCGATAGTGATAGCGACAACACCATTGCGGTGGCGCGCTTCGACGCCCCCCCCAAGCAAGCCTTTGCAGAGGTGGACGACCGTCTTGTCTTCAATCCCGCGCGCACGAAGGTGGTTGCACCATCCGAGCCGGGTACATCGAACGCGACCAGCCTGCCTTCCGATCTTGCACTTGTCGGAATCATCCTGGATGGCGAGATGAAGCTCGCCTTGTTCAAATCCAACGCCGCACCACTTGCCGTGGGGGTGGGTGTTGGCGGCAGCATCGAAGGTTGGCAGGTCACCCGCATCGGGCCGGATTGGGCCGCCCTGCGGGCGGGCGGGCCGGAACAGGAGATAATGCTGTCGGCGAACAAGGCGACTGCTTCGGCACCCAACGGAATACCGTCACCGCATCCCTTCGGACCGCCCAATTTTCCGCGGCCGCCCAACTTCGCGCGCAACAATCCCAACCTGAACCAGAACGCCAACAACAACAACAACAATAATAACAATAATAATAACAGTGACGACAACGACGACGACAACTGACGAGCGGGTGCCGCCGCGCCGGCGGCTCATTCGCGCAGACAGGATCAGCGCCGTCCCGATTTCGCCAATGTTTCGAAGCGTTCGAATAGATAGTTGCTGTCCATGGGGCCGGGTGACGCTTCGGGATGGTACTGGACCGAGAAGGCGGGCGCATCGCTCACGGCCAGTCCGCAATTGCTGCCGTCGAACAGTGAAATGTGGGTCTCCTGCACTCCAGCCGGAAGGCTCTGGCTGTCGACGGCAAAGCCGTGATTCATGGACACGATCTCGACCTTCCCGGTTTCGAGCTCTTTCACCGGATGATTCGCACCGTGGTGTCCCTGGTTCATTTTTCGCGTCCGCGCGCCGAGCGCCAGCGCCAGCAGCTGATGGCCGAGGCAGATGCCGAAAACTGGAATCCGCCGTTCGAGCAATGTTGCGATCGTCGGAACGGCGTAGGCTCCTGTCGCCGCGGGATCGCCCGGTCCGTTGGACAGAAGAACGCCATCAGGCGCATGCCGCAAAATCTCCTCGGAGGTCGCAGTCGCAGGAAGCACGGTGACATCTGCCCCCCGCGCCGCGAGCTGGCGCAGGATGTTGCGTTTCACCCCGTAGTCGAGAACGACTGCCCGCCAGCTCGGGTTTCGCTGTTCGCCATAGCCATCGCCCCATTTCCATGGCGTTTCACGCCAGGAATAGGTCTGCCGGCAGGTGACTTCCCGCGCGAGGTCAACGCCTTCCAGCCCTGAGAACCGGCGTGCCTTTTCGACCAGCGCCGCAATGTCAAACCGACCGTCTGGCGCGTGCGCGACGATGCCATGCGGCATGCCGCAATCGCGGATTCGTGCTGTCAGCGCGCGCGTATCGATTCCGGCAACGCCGGGAATATTGTGCGATTTGAGCCAGCGGTGCAGACTCGAAAGCGCCCGCCAATTCGACGGCCGTTCGGCATCGGCACGAACCACGAGCCCACGCACGGCAGGCGTTGTCGATTCGATATCCTCGAGGTTGGTTCCGACAATGCCGATATGGGGAAAGGTGAAGGCGACGATCTGTCCCGCATAGGAGAGATCGGTGAGGATTTCCTCATAGCCGGTCATCGCGGTGTTGAAACAGACCTCGCCTGTCGCGTGGCCGATCGCACCGAATCCCCGGCCCGCAAATACCGTTCCGTCTGCGAGAATCAGGGCGCCCCCCCCGCGCGAAAATTCTTCCGCCGCGCGCGCGGCAGAAGAATCGGGGTTATGCATCATCGGAATGGTCCTGGATTTTGCGGAAAATAGAAATCCGGCCGCTGCCGGTCAAGTTGCCCGCGGGACGATTGCGACGGCGGAGCCGCAGACCTACTTTCCGTTGCCAGAAGGGAGAATCGGGATGACGCTGCGCGACAGTCTGAACGAGAATTTGAAAGACGCGATGAAGGCGAGAGACCAGAAACGGGTATCGACGCTGCGCATGGTCCTGGCTGCACTGAAAGAGCGCGATATCGCCAACCGCACCGAGGAGAGCCGAGCCGGGATTGCCGAAGAGGATATTTACACCCTTCTCGCAAAGATGATCAGGCAACGCGAGGAATCGGCGTCCCTTTATGAGAGCGGCGGGCGTCCCGAACTGGCGGCTGCAGAGCTGGAAGAGATCGCCATCATCCGCGAGTTTCTGCCGCGCCAGATGAATGAGGAGGAAATGCGGGCAGCAGCGCATAGCATGATTGCGGAAACGGGCGCGGCTTCGCTGAAGGACATGGGCAAAGTGATGACTGCGCTCAAGCAGCAATACGCGGGCCGGATGGATTTCGGCCGGGTCGGCGGGATCGTCAAGGACGTTCTGGCGCAAAGATGATGGGGAACTCGCGCGACTCACAGGATTTGCAGGTTGCGGCCGCGCCATGGACGGCTGATCGTCGTAGGATAGGGAATGCGCTACGGTGACGGACTGCTTGAGGAGATCCTTCGCCGGACGGATCTCGTCCAGCTGGTCGGGCGCAGGGTAAGGCTGGCGCGCAAGGGTCACGCCCTTTGGGGCCTGTGTCCTTTTCACAAGGAAAAGACGCCGTCATTCAAGGTCGAGGCCGAGCGCCGCAACTACAAATGCTTTGGTTGCGGCGCCGGCGGCGATGCTTTCAAATGGTTGATGGAAACCGAAGGTCTTTCGTTCCAGGAAGCTGTTGAGCGGCTCGCGCGCGAGGCCGGTGTCGAACTCCCCAAATGGACTCCGCGGGACCAGGCGCGCGAGCGCCAGACAAAGATACTCTATGGCGCGCTCGAAAGCGCGTGCGTGTTTTTCGAGCAGCAGCTACGGGGACCTGCCGGCGCGGAGGCACGAAATTATCTGTCGTCGCGCAGTCTTGGTGACGATGCCTGGCACCAGTTCCGGCTTGGCTACGCGCCATCGGGGCGCAGCCCACTCCTTGAACATCTAAGAGCCAAGGGCTTCTGCGAAGACGATGCCGTGGAAGCCGGTCTGGCGCGGCGCGCCGAAGATGGCGCACCGGCGCGTGATTTCTTTTTCGATCGGGTGATATTTCCGATTGGCGATACCCAGGGTCGCATCGTGGCCTTCGGGGCGCGCGCATTGCGGAGCGGGACGAATCCAAAATATATCAACACGGGCGAGACACCGCTCTTCTCCAAGGGACGTCTTCTCTACAATTTTTCCACCGCCCGCGCGGCGGCGATCAGAACCGGCAGCCTTGTCCTCGTCGAAGGCTACGTGGACGTCATCGCACTTGTACGTGCGGGCTTTGAAGCTGCGGTCGCCCCGCTCGGAACAGCGCTTACAAAGGATCACCTCGCGCTGATGTGGCGCAGTGTTCCCGAGCCCGTTCTCTCCTTCGACGGCGACGAAGCCGGCCGCCGCGCCGCCTTTCGTGCAGCCGAACTTGCAATACCGCTCTTGGTTCCAGGGCACTCTCTCCGTTTTGCTTTCGTGCCTTCGGGCGAAGACCCCGACAGTCTCATCCGCGCCGAAGGCGCTGGCGCCATGCGGTCGGTTCTGGAAAAATCCATACCGCTGGTCGAAATGATCTGGCAGATGGAGGCGGGTAGAACCGCAGCCGATACCCCCGAGCGCAAGGCCGCGCTGATTCTCCGGCTCAATGAGCGCCTGAAGTCCATCCCATCCGTCGATATAAGGCAGTTCTACCTCGGGGCCTTTGTCGAGATCGCTTCGAGAGAATTGGGGCTTAGAGCTTACGCATCGGGCGAGCTGCTTCGGATATCTGCATCGCCAATGAGGCGGGCCCAGGGCCGGCAGATCGGCGCGACGCCCGTGAAAACCAAACTCACGCCGGCACTTCGGGCAAGCAAGCTTGTTCCCGCGGGACATGATCGAGGCGCCGCATCCCCGGCTCCTCATTCACCGCGGGTTGCACCACCGATGCCCAGGGCCCGTGATCCCGGCTTTGCGGCTCCCGCCGCTCGCAATGTTAAGGAAATTGAGCTCTTGGCCCTGCTCTTGGATGCGCCAGAGATAATCGAACGATACCATGAGCAGCTCGCGGCCCTGCCATTGGCGGACTCCTCGCTTGACAATTTGCGGCACGAACTCCTACACGTCGCCGCTTCCGGAATAAGGCTTGAAACGGGGACGCTGGAGGGCCATCTCGAACGCGCAGGCATGGGTTGGCTCGTCGAGCGCCTCAGGCCGCGGCGGGCATTGCGCCCTGCCGAAGCGAACCTCCATCGCCACTTGACAAGGGGGGATGAGAGTGATGTCGGCGAATTCGAGGCCCGGTGGGTGCATGCCGCAGCGCAGCTATGGGAGATGGCGGAATCCGGTGCCGAACGGAGGCACGTCTTGGAGCGTTCCAGGTCCGAGGCGGGCGAGAAAAGCCGAAGCGATGGATAACCGCTTGGTCCTTTCCCGCAAAACCCTTAGCAGATAAGGCCTGCCGGCCGGAAAGGCTGCGCGTGCCCGAGTGAACAAACTTTCTGCCCGTTAGGCGGCACAACGACAAGCGAATGGCGACAAATCGGAATCAGACCAGGAAATCGGCGAAGACAGCGTCAAAGCCGGTAGCCAAGGCCGGGCCCGCTAAGGCTGTGCATTCGAAATCCACCGCGGTTCAGAAGGAATTGCCCCCGGCAAAACCCTCCGTCACCGGAAAAGCAGCTTCCGTTACGATAAAGCCAAAAGTGGAGGCTCGACTGTCCCAGGCGTTGAGTGACGCCTCCCCGGCAAATGGCAAGAAGCTCGTAGCGGCGGCAGCGAATGCTCCTGAAAGCAAAGCCATGCCGGCCGCGAAGCCAATGGCGAAGCTGCCGGGGACACCGACGGATGCGCCGCCGCGCGAGGATGCCGATTCTCCTCTGCTCGATATGTCGGATGCCGCCGTGCGCAAAATGGTGACGCGCGCAAAGCAGCGCGGCTACGTGACCTATGACGAGCTCAACAAGGTCCTACCTTCGGACAAGGTGTCCTCGGAGCAAATCGAGGACACGATGGCGATGCTCAACGAGATAGGGATCAACGTCATCGAAAGCGAAGAACAGGACGAGCAGGGCGATTTGCCGGCTCTCGCCCAGGCCAAGCAGGTCGCAGCCAAGTCGAGCGAAGAGGAAGAGCAGCCCTATGATCGGACCGACGATCCGGTGCGCATGTATTTGCGCGAAATGGGATCGGTCGAGCTCCTGTCACGGGAAGGCGAGATTGCGATCGCGAAGCGGATCGAGGCCGGACGCGAGCTGATGATCGGCGCGCTCTGCGAGAGCCCGCTGACTTTCGAGGCGCTGACCATCTGGCGCGACGAGCTTAACGAAGGAAAGGTGCTGCTCCGCGACATCATCGACCTTGAGGCAATGTACGGCGCGGGTCCCGATGCACAGCCCGTTCCACCGATAAGCCCACCGCCCGGAATGGCCGCTCCGCCCGTTGGGGGACAGGAAGCACCGATAAACGGGTTTGCGGCTGCACCGGCACGAACGGAGCCGGCCCAGCCTGAACCGCTTGCGGGAATTGGCATAGAGAACGAACAGGATCCCGGAGAAGCTGCGGCGGCTGCGGATGCTGCTGCCGAGGCCGAAGACTTTGACGACGAGGGCAATCTGTCGCTGGCGGCGATGGAAGCGGCGCTCAAGCCGCAGGTGCTGGAAAAACTCGACCAGATTGCGAGTCTCTACAAGAGGCTTGGCAAGCTTCAGGATGCTTCGGTCGAGGCGGCACTGGCCTCGGATGAATTGTCGAGTGGCCAGGAACGGCGTTTCAAGAAGCTCCGCACGGAAACCGTCGATCTCGTCAAGAGTCTGAAGCTGAACAACAATCGCATCGAAGCGCTTGTCGATCAGATGTACGGCATCAACCGCCGGCTGGTGTCGATCGAAGGTCGACTTCTGCGTCTCGCCGAAGCGCACGGCGTCGACCGTGCCGATTTCCTCAGGCAGCATTTCGGCAATGAACTCGATCCCAACTGGGCGCGTCGCGTCGGCCGGCTAAGTGGTCTCGGCTGGCACGATTTCGTGCAGGAAGAGCGCGAGCGCATCCGGCATCATCGCGACGAGATACAGACACTCGCCCAGGAAATGCGCCAGTCGATCAGCGATTTCCGGCGCATCGTGCAAACGGTGCAAAAAGGCGAACGCGAGAGCGGGCAGGCCAAGAAGGAAATGATCGAGGCGAACCTGCGCCTCGTGATCTCGATCGCCAAGAAATACACCAACCGCGGGCTGCAGTTCCTGGATCTGATCCAGGAAGGCAATATCGGCCTGATGAAGGCGGTCGACAAATTCGAATACCGTCGCGGCTACAAATTCTCGACTTATGCCACTTGGTGGATCCGCCAGGCGATCACGCGCTCCATTGCCGATCAGGCGCGCACCATCCGCATCCCGGTGCATATGATCGAGACGATCAACAAGTTGGTGCGCACGTCGCGGCAGATGCTGCACGAGATCGGACGCGAGCCGACGCCCGAAGAGCTGGCCGAGCGGCTCGCCATGCCGCTCGAGAAAGTACGCAAGGTCCTCAAGATCGCCAAGGAGCCGATCAGCCTCGAGACGCCAATCGGCGATGAGGAAGACAGCCATCTGGGCGATTTCATCGAGGACAAGAATGCGATCCTGCCCATTGATGCAGCGATCCAGGCGAATCTGCGCGAGACTACGACGCGTGTTCTCGCCACGCTCACGCCGCGCGAGGAGCGCGTGCTGCGCATGCGCTTTGGCATCGGCATGAACACCGATCACACGCTCGAGGAAGTGGGCCAGCAATTCTCGGTCACGCGCGAACGCATCCGCCAGATCGAGGCCAAGGCACTTCGCAAGCTGAAGCACCCGAGCCGTTCGCGGAAACTCAGGTCGTTCCTCGACAACTGAGTTCCCGGCGGCCCGGCAAATGCGGGCCGTCATGCAGTCTTGCAATTCGGATGTTCCTCAGCGATCGCGGTTGAAAGCACGATGGCTCTCCGCGCATTGGCTAAGGTAAGCAGATGACCCGGAATGGACGCTGGTAAGGTCGGACGCCTGTACAGCCGGGCGGAACACGCAGTGGACGCCACGATTCACGTTCTCGGCGTTCTTTTCGCCATCAATGGAGGGCTCTGGCTGCTCTTTCATGTTGCGGGCTTGAGCGTCGTTGTGAGCGTTTCGGTCTATTGCGCCGGGCTGTTCGCGATGCTTACCGCCTCCGCCCTATATAATCTCTGGCCGCAAGGAAACACGCGGGAATGGCTGCGCCGGTTTGATCACGCCGCGATCTTCATCATGATCGCGGCCACCTACACGCCCTTTGCCGTCAACCGGCTGCAGGCGCCGGCGAGCAGCACGATTCTCGGGCTCATCTGGTCCGGGGCCACCATTGGCGTAATTCTCAAGATGATTTTCCCCCGGCGTTTCGAGATGGCGAGCGTAGCGCTCTATCTTTGCCTCGGTTGGCTCGTGGTGACGGTGATCAAGCCCTTGTCCGCGGCGATGGCCGTGGCCGATTTTCGGCTGCTCATAGCGGGTGGAATCGTGTACTCTGCAGGTGTCGTATTTTATCTGATGGAGCGCCTCCCCTATCACAAGGCGATCTGGCACGGCTTCGTGCTGGTCGCCGTGATCCTCCATTTCGCGGCCATTGCCAGCGAATTTGCGGTCTGACTGCCGCTGCATCTGGCCCGCGCAAACGGCGCATGAGACATTCGCGGGCCGGTCGGAGCGGTTGTCATCGTTGATTCTCGATCTTCCATACAATTTTCATTGGGTTGTGCCGGACGAAGCGGCGCGCTCGGCGCAAGCCTATGCGGGATTTCTCGGCCCTTTCCTGCAGGCACACGGCATCCGTACGCTGATCAATCTGCGCGGGAGCAATCCCCGGCATCTGTGGTGGCGCTACGAAACGCGGGCCTGCGCGCGCGCCGGCGTCCTCCATTGCGACGCCAGGTTCAATTCACGTCAGTTACCTGCAGGAGCAATGCTCCTTGACCTGCTCAATACGTTCGATATGGCGCCTCGTCCCCTGCTCATCAAATGTTCGGGCGGACAGGATCGCACAAGCTTCGCGGCAGCCATCTATCTGCTGCATGTCCATGGCTGGCAGGCCATGCCGCACGCCGCCCGACAGTTCGCGCGCTGGCCATATCTGCATTTTCCAAATCGCCAGCAACGCTGGCTCAGGCTGTTTCCGGTTTTCGCCGCCGAACAGGCGGGGGCAGGACCGCTGCGAAACTGGATCGGCGGGGCTTATTCGGCCGAGGCATTTCGGATCTGGCTTGAGCAGCGCGGCGAAGGCGCCAGTTTTCACGGACTCTATGGTGTTCCCGGCAATGCGCCCAAACGCTGAGTCGGGGCTCAAAATCATGGAAGGTGTGACGCTGTGGTCGAATTGTCTTGATCGTTCGGCGCAGACTCATCTCACGGCAGAGGTATTCTCGCACGCGAGCGAAGCACCATTCTACCGTCCGCGCATGCCGCGCTCGGGACAAGTATTCTCCGTCGTGGAAACCAATTTCGGTTCGCTCGGCTGGTATTCGGATGTTTCAGGCTATCGCTACGAGCCTCTCCATCCCGGAACGCACCGGCCATGGCCGCCGATCCCCGAAAGTCTGGCGCGTCTCTGGCGCGCGCTCACCTTTTGCCCGGCGGAACCGGAATGCTGCCTGGTCAATCTCTATCGTGACGACGCGCGCATGGGCCTGCATCAGGATCGCGATGAGGCAGCTCTCGATGCCCCTGTTCTGTCTGTTTCGCTGGGCAATGATGCCGTATTCCGGATCGGCGGCACGACACGCCGCGCACCCACGCGCCGCCTCCTCCTGAAATCGGGAGACGTGCTGGTGTTCGGCGGCGCGGCGCGGCTCGCGTTTCACGGAATCGAAAGGGTTATCCCCAACACGTCTACGGTCATTCCCGGCGGAGGGCGCCTCAATCTCACTCTGCGGCGTGTCACGGCCATACGAAAAGACGCCCGACCAGGGGGCTGATCGGGCGTCATGCGCCGTTACGCGCTGGTGCCGGGAGGGGATGACCGGCACCTCTGGAAGGACGCCATCCGGCGTGCGAGCGGGGGGGCAGTGCCTGCCGGACGGTGAATCGCCCTTCCAAGGTCGAAGCTATGCACTGATGCCACAGCTTTCAACTATTTTTTTCGTGATAATTCTGGATGATCTTTTAGCAGTGCAGGTGCCATAATTAGCACACATTTGCATGTCGAAACATATGCTGTTCGCCAGTATTGTTCCGCCCCAATGGGCGATCTCAAGGCTGCATCTTGCCGAGATCCCGCGCCGTGGCGTCGATTGCCTCTCTGGCTTTGGCGATGATTTCGTCGATCTCGGCTTCGCTCGCGGTGAGCGGTGGCGCGAGCACCATGGTATCGCGAATCGCCCGCATTATCAGCCCGCCCGCAAAGCAGTAGTTCCGGCAGCGCGTGCCCACATCCATCTCGCGCGGAAAGAAGCTCCGCGTTGGCTTGTTGGGTACGAGCTCAATCGCCGCCAGCATGCCGATGCCCCGCACTTCGCCGACGAGTGGATGAGGCGCGAATGTTTCATGCAGCCGCCTCTGCAGATAAGGTCCGATCGACTGTTTCACGCGGGGGACGAGGCCGCGCTTTTCCATCACTTCGAGGTTCTTCAATGCGACGGCTGACGCGACGGGATGGCCCGAATAGGTGAAGCCGTGTACCAGTTCCTCATTTGCCGAAAGAATGGCCTCGGCCATTTTCGTGCCAAGGGATATGGCGGAGATGGGCTGGTATCCCGAGGAAAGGCCTTTCGCCATGGTCACGACGTCGGGTGCGATCGCGTAGGTGTCGGCGCCAAACCATTCCCCGGTGCGGCCGAAACCGGTGATCACTTCGTCGAGATGCAGCAGCACGTCATATTGACGGCAGATGCGTTGCACTTCGGGCCAATAGGTCGCTGGCGGAAAGATCAGCCCTCCCGCGCCCTGGACGGGCTCGGCGGAAAACGAGGCAACGCGATCAGGCCCAAGCTCGCGGATTTTGTCCTCAAGCTGCTGGGCAATGAGGACTCCGAACTCCTCGGGTCCGACATCGCCGTAACCGGCGGCCTGCGCACTGAACCAGTATGGTGCCGGCACTTTGGCGAAGCCCGGCAGCGGCAAATCCCATTGCGGATGCATGGGCGTGAGGCCCGAAAGCGACGCTGCCGCCATGGTAACGCCGTGATAGGCGTAGTCCCGTGACAGGTGAATCTTCTTTTCCGGTCGGCCTTTCAGATTCCAGTAATAGCGGATGAGCTTGAGCGCAGAATCGTTCGCTTCCGAGCCGGAGTTGGCAAAGAGCACATGTTCATGGCCCTCGGGCAGTATCCGTGCGAGCCTGGTGGCCAGCTCCGCCGTCCACGGGTTCGTGGTCTTGAAGAAATGGTTGTAATAGGGAAGCGTCTTCAGCGCTTCGTATCCGGCCTCGGCCAGCTCGCGGTTGCCATAGCCCACCTGCACGCACCACAGCCCCGCCATGCCGTCGATCATCCGATTGCCATCGGAGTCCCACAGATAGACGCCGTCTGCCCGCGTGATGACGCGCGTGCCGTCGCGAATGAGGGCCGCCGCATCCGAGAACGGGTGGATGTGATGCGCCGCATCCAGTGCTTGCCAGTGTTTGGTGAGATTGTGGGTCGCGCTCTGCTGCGCCATGGCTGTGCTCTGCGATTGGGAATTGAAATGGGGTGCGCGCAATCACGCGCGAAGCGCGCGGGCGTCTAGGGATTAAATCCGATGCGCGCGCAAAGGATCAGCAAGGCAAGCTTGGCCGTCATCGGCTCCAGCCTATCAGGAGCCGGCGTCCCGGAAAAGATGCGGATCAGGAAAGGATGATCATTCCTTCGTTTGCTGGGGCCGAGCCGGAACGGATCCCGTTTCGGTGAACGATTTGAGCCGCGTTATCTGTTCTCCGAGAACCCGGTCGACGGCTCTGGCAAGGTCCGAAAATCCCGCTTTCGAATATCCGCCAATGGCGTAGCTCACGTCGAGCCGCGTCGTCCTGCCGTTGGGAAGCATCATCGTCCTATCCACGGCCATGGCCTGCAGCGGGCCGAGCGCGCCGCGCAGACGGAGCATCTTTCCGGGCATTGCGTTGACGACGATCATGTGCTGCACCGAACCGCCTTCGGGCAAAGTCTCGCACCAGCACCCGCCGGCCCGGGCGTCGAGCGAGAGATTTCACGTATCGCGCGAAAAAGTGTGATCCGAATTCCACCAGCGGGACGGCGCCGTGAGCGCGCGATAAACCTGTTCCGGAGACGCGGCAATACCACGGACTCCCGGATCAGGAAACCTGTTGTGCTTACGTCGTCCACCGCCGCCTGTGCCGGTCAAGAGCTTCCGACGCGAAGCTGCGCGACAACCTGCCCCTGCGCGGTGAAGAGCGCCAGAAACCCTTCCGAGGTCCATGTGAGCGAAGGCTGGCCGAACGACTCGACCCTGCCTGAAATGCGGAGATCGCCGCCGTGTGGTTCTGCAAGCGCCTGCGTCACATCCTCGTTGAGCTTTGCGATGTCCTTCCCAACCGGAAAGACAAGTCGGGATTGCAGGGCCTTGCCCAATGCGTCGCCCGCCAGCGATTTCGCCGCGGCGAGAAGAACGTTTGCCGTTGTCATGTCATAGCGAAGATTCGCGATGCGGATCGTCTGTGCCTGATTGTCGTATTGTGGCGCGCCGCGCAGATAGCCCGTGCCGCAGGAATCGAACCAGCCAAGAATATCCCATGTCTGCCTGACGCAGAAATGCGCCGCGACAACCACATCACGACCCGAGGGCAGGATTGTGAGATTTGTTATCTTCACCGGCATGCCGGCGACATGAAGCGGATGGCTCGCAAGTCGCTGCATTACAAATTGTGCCGCGGCGGCGTAAGGCAGCAAAACCGGCAATGACAGCGTGAAGCGGTTGGCGGGCGCGGAAAGTGGAGAGGGCGCTGGCAAGGGCCCGACGGTTGCGGTTCGCGGCGGAAGATTGCCGATAACCGCCTGCGCCCGCACGGCCAGCCCGAGCGACAGAACCAGCGCATTATCTCGCGTTACGGGCTGCGCGAGGAATATCCGCCGGGGCGCAAGCAGCAACCACGCTTCGGGTAGTTTGCCAATGCGGATGGGTTTTGCGAGCTGCGCCCATAGCCGATCCAGACTCGCCCGGATTCTCACATGGCCGGCAATTTCGTGGTCGAGCGTCCGAAACAGCATGTCGGACAGATGTGCCGCATTGTGATTCCACAGCTCCGCAATGTTCATCTTCACGGGACCAAGCTTCAGTTGCCCCTCGCTCAGTCTGATGGAACCGCGTGTCTGGGGTTCGAGGCGCCAATCGGGCGCAAGCCGGAGATTCGTGGTGGCATGTGCGACCCCTTGCACCTGTCCTTGCGCGCTCGTCCGAAAGAAGCCGCCATTCACCGCCATATGTGCGTTCACGGCGAGCGGAACCGTAAAAGACAGCGATTCGCCTTCGGCGGTCCCGGTAATCGCGTCTGTGCGAACGGCCAGAAGATCGAGCGAACACGTCGCAATCATGCAGGCGACGCGCTGGTTCCGAATATCTGCAATGCGGCCTTCCGTGTGTACATTGATAATTCGCAGGAGGTCTGCAAGCGGCAGGGTGAGCGTCGCGGAGATCGTGGAAAGGGGAGGCTTGGGCGCCGCTGGCGGCGGTGTGCGCGCGGGCGCCGGCGCCTCGAACCCGCAGGCGGCGAGCGGGAGGAAACAAACAATCGCCGCAAGGCAGGCGTATCTCATGGCTGCTCCGTACGGGATCCACCGACTCCCCGCGCGGCGAGGAGAAGCGCGCTGCTACAGTAATCCGCCTTCAGACATTCAGGAGCAGATGCTGTCGTTCCCAGGGGCTGATCACCTGCTGATAGGCATCGTGCTCGGAAGCTTTGACGTCGCTGTAGAGCAGGACGAATGTCTCGCCGAGCGCGTCTTTGAGGTCGCCCGAGGCGCGAAACTTGGCGACGGCATCGAGAATGTGCCGCGGCAGCTGATAGCGCGTCGACTCATACGCGTTGCCTTCCATCGACTTGGTGGGCGCGAGATTCTCGACCATGCCGAGATAGCCGCAGACAAGCGACGCGGCAATGGCGAGATATGGATTGGCATCGGCCCCCGGCACGCGGTTTTCAATGCGCCGGTTCTGCACGTCCGAAACCGGCACGCGCAGTCCCACGGTCCGGTTTTCGTGGCCCCAATGCGTGTTGATCGGCGCGGAGAGAAACCGCACCAGGCGGCGATAGGAATTCACGAACGGCGCAATGAGCGGCATGGCTGCGGGGAGATATTTCTGCAATCCGGCAATATGCGCGAGAAACAGGCGCGTATCCTTGCCGTTCTTCGTGGCGAAGAGGCTGCGTCCGCGCTTGGCATCGACAACGCTCTGATGGATGTGCATGGCCGAACCCGGTTCCTGTTCGTAGGGTTTGGCCATGAAAGTTGCATAGATGTCGTGGCGCAGAGCCGCCTGGCGCACCGTTCGCTTGAACAGGAATGTCTGATCCGCGAGCGCCACCGGATCGCCGTGATTGAAATTGATTTCAACCTGGGCCACGCCCTCTTCGTGAATCAGGCTGTCGATGCCGATCTCCTGCGCTTCGCAATAATCATAGACGTCTTCGAACAGCGGATCGAACTCGTTCACCGCGTCGATGCCGTAAGCCTGCCGTCCGGTCTGCGGACGCCCCGTCTTGCCGGCCGGCGGCAAAAGCGGATAGTCGGGATCGATGTTCTTCGCGGCCAGAAAAAATTCCAGTTCGGGCGCCACGACCGGCCGCCATTCGCGCTCTTCGTAAAGACGCATCACGCGCTTCAAGATGCTGCGCGGCGTGAATTCCACCGTCTCGCTGTTCTGGTACTGACAATCGCAGATGACCTGGGCGGTCGGATCCTTGTACCAGGGCACGATGCGAAGGGTTTCGACGTCCGGAATGAGATTCATATCGGGCGACTGGTAGGTGAGAATGTCGGTGTCGGAATCCGCACCGGTCACCATCTGGCCGAATATCGATACGGGCAATCTCAGCGTGTCGTTGCGCAACCCGCTCAGGAATTTGCTGGTGGGCAGGATCTTGCCCCGCGCGATTCCGGCCATGTCGGGTACGAGGCATTCCACCTCGCCCACCCGACGTGATTTCAGCCACTCGGCGAATTGTTCTTCGGCATGCCGGTTCATCGCCGCGCCTTTTCATGCACCGCCTCGCCGAAGGCACCCAGAATGGCGCGCGAGACGTCATTATCCTGCCACCGCCATTCGGGATGCCATTGCACACCGAGCACGAAGCCTTTTGCTTCAGGCATCGACACTGCTTCGATCATGCCATCCGGTGCGGCCGCGTCCGCATGAAGAGCGGAGGCGAGTCTGTCGATCCCCTGCCCGTGAAGGGAATTGACGGCGAAGCTGCGGCGGCCGGTGAGCTGCGCCAAAAGCCCGTCTTCGGCCACGCGAACCTCATGCGCCGGTCCGTATTGCGTTTCGAGTTCTGCATCCTTGTTTTCACGGTGGTCTTGGCGGCCGGGCATTTCGTGGACATGCTGGAATAGCGTTCCGCCGAGCGCGACATTCAGCTCCTGAAAGCCGCGGCAAATGCAGAGCACCGGCGCGCCCGCTGCGATCGCCGCCATCAGCAGGGGAAGGCTGGTCGCATCGCGATTTTCGTCCAACAGCACACCGTCCCGCGGCGGCGAGCCTTCATAGCGGCCGGGCGAAACATTGGTGGGCGAACCGGGGAACAGGAAACCGTCGAACGCCGCCAGCAGGTCGGCAGGCGGAACCGGGTCCTTGAGCACTGGAATGAGCAACGGCATGGCGCCGGCCGCATCGCGCACGGCCGTGATGTATTTCTCCCCGGTCATGTGAAAAGGATGCTGGCCCACCATGCGATGGTCGCACGGGATTCCGACGATGGGCGGGCGGGGAGACATGGGGGGATGACTTTCGCCGGCTTGCCCTAGCATGCCCGCTGCAATCCGGGCAAGGCGGGGTCCTATTGGCCGCTTGCGGTGGAATTAGCCTGACTGGCAATCACGAACAAACCGGGATCGAGGGCCACGTCCTTTTTCACATCGCTGACGGAAACGGTGGTGAGCAGGCCCTGCGCGTCGCGCACGGTCCACTGCCTGAGCGCGAGATCGGGTTCGGAAAAGACAAGCGTGATGTTGCCGTTCGCCCGGCCACTATGCGCGCGCGCCTGGATAATCAGTTCACTGTTCTGCTGTTCGACGCCGACAATGTCCGAATCGTCGCGCAAGTCGATATCATCGCCGAGAATGAGGTCGAGCGGCGTCGTCCATAGCGCATAGCGGTCCGTGGTGTGGAGGTTCCTGTTCTCGACAGCGACCCAGCGGCCGTCGCTGACGATAAGCGTGGGATTGGGCGGCGCATATTCGAACCGCATCCTGCCCGGCTTGTCGATGTAGAATCGCCCCTGGTCGAGCTGCCCTTCCGGACCGATCTGTACGAACCGGCCTTCGAGCGTGTGAATTGCATTCATCGCTTCGCTGACCCGCTCGAGTTCGTATCTGGCTGCCGGGCCGAAATCGCCCCGCGAAGGCCCTGGAACAGCAGCTGGCAACAGCACGGCAGAAACAAGCGCAGCGAAGACGGCAAGAATGCGGCGCACGGGTCTCATTTCGCGTTCACGCCACCGTTCTCTTCGCCGGTTCTGCACCGCGCCGGCGCGATACACCGTCGACAATGACTTCAGAACGCCGTCCAGTTCCCACTCGGGTTTCGGTAGCGTGAGCCGCGACCAGAGTTGCGGATAACGAAATTTCAGTGTCGCCGACCGGATCATCTCCGCCGTTGTTTCCTTACTTCGGCCATTGTCGTCTTCGCATCGCCGAAATGCGAAAAACGCTTCCTGGCTGCCTTGATGATCCGGCAGCGAATATCGTCCTTCTCGGTCATGCTGGCGTCGAAGGCTGTTATTTTCCTTCTTAATATGATGGACATCCCTGAATAATCAACGAAGCATTCAGCTCCTCGCAACCACACAGACGCTCGCGAGATGCCGCACACGGAATCCATGCCAAAAGCCTACGCCCATATCGGGATTCTCGGCGCCGGCGCCTGGGGCGTTGCGCTGGCTCATGTCGCCATCCGGGCGGGGCGTTCTGTCAGCCTGTGGTCACGCCAGCCACTTGCGGTTGAGGCCAGCCTCATGCCGCCGGCCAGTGTCGTTATGACCCGCGATCTTGAAAAGATTGCCGCGGCGGATGCCGTGCTCGTCGTCGTACCAGCGCAGCGGGTGCGCGAGGTGCTGGCCGGCTTCAGGCCGGCAACCGGCACTCCGCTCGTAATTTGTGCCAAGGGCATCGAGCATGCGACCGGCAAGCTGATGACCGAGGTTCTCGCGGAAACAGTGCCGGGCGTCGAACCGGCGATATTGTCGGGCCCGTCCTTCGCGCGGGATGTGATAGCAGGATTGCCGACCGCGGTGACCATTGCCGCGCACGCGCCCATCGCGCGGCGCCTGCAGGACAGTCTCGGTCACGCCGCGTTCCGGCCCTATGCGAGCGAAGATTTGCTGGGGGTGGCGTTGGGCGGGGCGGCGAAGAACGTCTATGCTATTGCCTGCGGCATCGTCATCGGGCTTGGCCTCGGCGAGAGCGCACGCGCGGCGCTGCTTGCGAGGAGCTTCGCCGAACTGTGCCGGCTCGCCCGGGCTGCCGGCGCCCGCAATGACACGCTGCTGGGATTATCGGGATTGGGCGATCTGGTGCTGACCGCAACAAGCTCGATCTCTCGCAATTTCTCCTTCGGGCTTGCGCTCGGCCGCGACCGGCCGCTCCAGGAATTGCGGATGCCAGACGCGCCACTCGCCGAAGGTGTTGAGACCGCGCCAGCCCTGGTCGCGCGCGGAATCCGCCTCGGCATAGACCTGCCGGTCGCGCATGCGGTGATGGATATTCTTGCCGGCGACATAGCGCCGGCCGAAGCGGTGCCGCGGCTCATGGCGCGGCCTTTCAGGATGGAGTGAGAAATGCTGTTTGTAATCACTGCACTGGACAAGCCCGACTCGCTTGGGCTCCGCATGGCCACGCGGCCCGCCCATTTCGACTATGTCAGGGCGACCGGCGCGGTGAGGCTTGGCGGGCCATTCCTCGACGAAAAGGGTGAGATGATCGGCAGCCTGATCATCATCGAAGCGCCGGATATTGCGGCGGCGCGTGCATGGCAGGCCAATGATCCCTATGCGAAGGCAGGACTGTTCGACAAGACCGATCTGCAGGCCTGGAAAGCGACGGCCAACCACTGCAAGGCGGAGCTATGACATGGCGCATTGGCTGTTCAAAACCGAGCCCGAATCCTGGTCGTGGGAGCAGCAGAAGGCGAAAGGTGCCGCGGGCGAACCATGGAGCGGCGTACGCAATCACCAGGCGGCCAACAACATGAAGGCGATGAAGAAGGGCGATCGCGGCTTTTTCTATCACTCGGGCGAGGAGCGCCGCATCGTCGGCATCGTCGAAGTGATCGGCGAATACCGGGCTGATCCTACTGACGAGACAGGCCGCTTCGGCCTGGTGGACGTGAAGGCCGTTGCTGACCTGCCGAAACCTGTCACGCTTCAGGAGGCCAAGCAGGATCCCCATCTCGCCGACATGGCGCTGGTGAAATTTTCCCGCCTGTCCGTTCAGCCCGTCCGCGACGCAGAATGGAAGCACATCTGCAAGCTGGGCGGCGTCAAGCCGTCGAAATGACCGGCTTACCGCTGCCGCTGATAAAGCACCGTGCCGTTCGCCTCCACCACACTGTACAGCGAGACGCAGCGCGGGGACCTCAGGTTGCGACACTGAAGATCGACGACCAGGAGATATTTCGCGACCTTCGTATGCGCGACGCAGATGTAGCGGCCCTGTACTTTCGTGAGCGCGAGCTTCAACGAGGCGAGTTCGCCATATTGAGGCACGATCCCGAAATTCTTCGCGTTATCGAGCGAGAGCGTGCAGATCTGCGCCTCTTCCGCAAGCAGCCGCTGCAGCCGGTTCACAAAATTGGCGTGCTCTTCGCGCGGCAGGACATAGTCCGGATAGATCAGGCCGAACCACAGCCCCGCCGCCAGCGCGATCAGAAATCCGCCAATGATAACGACGCGCATCGCCAGCCATTCGCGCGCCAGTGCCCGCTGCGTATCGGCCGTATCGGCGGAGGTCATGGGCGCATCCGTCATTTCATCGTGGGAATGACGAAATCGGGATGCTCGCGCACGCCGCCCTTGGGCCAGCGCTGGGTCACCGTCTTGATCCGGGTGAAGAAGCGCACGCCTTCAGGTCCATGCTGGTTGATGTCGCCGAAAGCCGAGCGTTTCCAGCCGCCGAATGTGTGATAGGCGAGCGGCACGGGGATCGGAATGTTGATACCCACCATGCCGACGCGCACGCGGCTGGCGAATTCCCGCGCCGCGTCGCCGTCGCGCGTGAAGATGGCGACGCCGTTGCCGTATTGGTGGTTGGACGGCAGTGCGATCGCTGCGTCGAAATCGGGTGCGCGCGCAATCTGCAGCACGGGGCCGAATATCTCGTCCTGATAGGTTTTCATCTCCGGCGTCACGCGGTCGAACAGCGAGCCGCCAAGGAAATAGCCGTTCTCGTAGCCCTGCATTTTGAAGCCGCGGCCGTCGACGACGAGATCCGCGCCTTCCTTTACGCCCATCTCGATGTAGGAAATGACTTTCCGCCGGTGCTCAGCCGTCACCAGCGGACCATAGGCGGCGTCGGGATCGGTGGGCGGCGCGACCTTCAGGCTTTCCACCCGCGGCTTCAGCCGCTCCACCAGGGCGTCGGCAAGCTTGTCGGTGACCGGTACGGCGACGGAGATCGCCATGCAGCGCTCGCCGGCCGAGCCGTAACCCGCGCCGATCAATTCATTGGTGACCTGGTCGAGATCGGCATCCGGCATGATGATGGCGTGGTTCTTGGCGCCGCCCATCGCCTGGATGCGCTTTCCGCGCGCGGTGCCATGCGAATAGACATATTCGGCGACGGCCGACGAACCGACGAAGCTCACCGCCTGGATATCGGGATCTTCGAGGATTGCGTCGACAGCTTCCTTGTCGCCAATCACCACGTTGAGCACGCCTGCCGGCGCGCCGGCTTCCATGAACAATTCGGCGAGGCGCAGGGGAACGCTCGGATCCTTCTCGCTCGGCTTGCAGATGAAAGTGTTGCCGCAGGCGATGGCGACGCCGAACATCCACATCGGAATCATGGCGGGGAAATTGAATGGCGTGATCCCGGCGACCACGCCCAGCGGCTGCCGCATCGAATAGATGTCGATGCCGGGTCCGGCGCCTTCGGTGTATTCGCCCTTGAGCAGGTGGGGAATTCCGCAGGCGAATTCGATCACTTCGAGCCCGCGCTGAACATCGCCTCTGGAATCGGCGATGACCTTGCCATGCTCGCTCGACAGCAGATGGGCGAGCTCCTCCATGTTCTTTTCGACGAGTGCCTTGAAGTTGAACATCACGCGGGCGCGGCGCTGCGGATTGACGCGGGACCATTCGGGAAAGGCCGCCATGGCCGCCTCGACGGCCTTTCGCATCTCGCTACGGCTCGCGAACGGCGCTTTCGCCTGTATCTCCCCCGTCGCCGGATTGAAGACATTGCCGAAGCGGCCGGATTCGCCTTTGACGTGCCGACCGCCGATGAAGTGCGTGAGCTCTTTCATGAATGTGCCTTTACAAGGAAGCGCCGCGGGGGGCGGCGGCTAGATAGCACGCATACATAGCGCGGCAAGCCGGAGTCGCAACAAAAAGGGCTGCCGGAGTGCCGCCCGAAACGCCCGTCGCGAAAAGCAGGTCCACACCGGCCGGGTCGGATGCCGGTTCGCTGGCGACAGCCAGTAGCCAGTGTGCAGGTTTAATCAGCCCACAGAGCGGTCCAGGGATGAAACAGGCGAACTCCCGCTCTTTTCAGGATACGCCCCAGGGCCAGCACCGCGGACGGTAAATATATTTTGTGCAAATTCTTCGTCGGCATTAGCACCCCGGTAACCCTTTCGGCCGGACAAGATTCCACCGGCACGAGACGTCCGTCTGGCCGCGAGGCCCGAATCGGGCAAACATGAAAAAGGTTGCCGGGCAGCGACAAGAGTCGGTGCGGCCCGGAGGCTGGAATCGATGGAGACCGGCAGCTGCCCATGACCGCCGTCCGCCTGGTTTCGTACAGTGACAGCTACGGGCTTCCGGGCGGGGCGTGGCGCTGGGTGGCGCTCGGCCTTTTCCTGGTTTCGGTGGCGGTTGCCGGGTTGGTGATTGCAATGCCGGCACAAGCCGGATGGCTCGGTGTGGGGTTGATGGCCGGACTGGGCGCGATGGCGGCGCTGGTCTTTTACGCAGTCTGGCCGCGCGCGAGCGTCGGCGCCGTCAAAGCGCGGCACATTGCCGAAGCTGCCACGCGCGCCAATGTCGCCTGGGCGGTGACGAATTCCGATGGTGCGGTGATCCATTGCAACGAGGCCTACAGGCAGATCGCCGGGGCGCGCGAGCGGGAGGCACCGCCGCCGCCGCAAATTGCCTTCGGTGCGGAGAGCGCCGCAGCCATGCTCTACCGGTTGAACCGCAAGGCGAGCTCCCGCCAGGCGCATGAGGAGACAATCGAACTCGCGGAAGGGTTCGAAATCCTGGGCGCCGTCAGGCCTCTGTCGGAAAGCCGCACCGGCTGGTGGTTCACACCCCGCATTGCTTCGCCGAAAACCGCTTCGCCCGCCGAAGCCCCCCGCGACAAAATACCGGTCACGCTCGCGAGCCACACCGCGCTGTTTCAGGAGGCACCGATCGGCATTGCCATCGCCGAGCGCGATGGCACGATTCGCGAGGCGAACCGGCCGCTCCGGGAATTTTTCGCGGCCGCGGGCGAGATCAAAGACCGGCCGCTGCGCGATCTCGCTCCGGCTTCGGAAGCGGCTGCAATCGACAAGGCGCTTGCGCGTGCCGAGACGGAAAACGGCGCAGTGCTCACTCTGCGCATGTCCGGCGAGCGGCTTGCCGAAATTCATCTTCGCCCGCTGACCCGAAACGGCGGTCTCGCCCTTTATATGATCGATGTTTCCGAGCAGAAGGCGCTCGAAACCAAATTCGCCCAGTCGCAGAAGATGCAGGCGGTCGGCCAGCTTGCAGGCGGCGTGGCGCATGATTTCAACAATCTTCTCACTGTCATCATCGGCAATTGCGAATTCCTGCTGATGCGGCACGCGGCGGGCGATCCTTCCTTCCGCGAAATCAACGAAGTGCACCAGAACGCGCTGCGGGCCGCGACGCTGGTGGGACAATTGCTTGCCTTCTCCCGCAAACAGACCCTGCAGCCGCGCGTGCTCATGTTGCGCGAAGCGATCGGCGAACTCGCACAGCTCCTGCGCCGTCTGCTGCGCGAAGGCATCGAACTGAAGCTCGATCACGGCGCGGATCTGTGGCCTGTCCATGCCGATGAAACACAGATTTCGAACGCGCTTATCAATCTCGTGGTCAACGCCCGCGATGCCATGCCGAAAGGCGGTGCCGTGACCATCGCGACACATAATGAAGTGGTGGAGCGCGCCACGCCGCTTGCCTCCGGCATCATGCCGCCGGGCGAATATGTCCGCATCGAAGTGCGCGACACCGGCATCGGCATTCCAAAAGAGAATGTGGAAAAAATCTTCGATCCGTTCTTCACCACCAAGCCCATGGGCCAGGGAACGGGCCTTGGGCTCGCTACGGTCTACGGCATCATCCGCCAGACGGGCGGGTTCATCAGCGTCGACAGCGAAGTCGGCCGCGGCACGGTGTTTCGCATACATCTGCCGCGCTATCACGGCGAACCCGCTCCGGCGCCCGCAGAACGTCCTCCGCCGCGCGATATCACCGGGCAGGATACGATCCTGCTCGTGGAGGACGAGGAAGCCGTGCGCAGCTTCGCCGCGCGGGCGCTCAAATTGCGCGGCTATCAGGTGCTCGAGGCTTCGGGCGGGGAAGAAGCGCTTGAGATCGTGCGCCGTCATGCGGGTGCAATCCATCTGCTCATCACCGATGTGGTGATGCCGAACATGGACGGACCCACGCTCGTGCGCGCAGTCCGGCGGCTCCGGCCCGACATGGCAGTGATCTTCATGTCGGGCTATGCGGAAGAAGCGTTCCGCCGCAACGACGAGAACGCCTCCGAACTGCATTTTCTCGCCAAACCCTTCGGCCTCAAACAGCTCGCCGCGAAGGTGAAGGACGTTCTTTCGGGCGCCCCGGCGGCAAAATCCGTCAATGAAACAACAGCATCCTGATTGTCATCTGCAAATGACCTGGACAACCGCTTCGCGCGCTTCGGCGGGCTCGGCATGAGGAGGATCTAACTTCCACGAAGGCCGGTGCAAATATGAACGTCCTCATGCCGAGCCTGTCGAAGGACGCGCTGCGCCAGTGCAGGTAAGGGGTCATCGGCCTTCGCGGAAATGACACATTTGTTTGCACTGTGTCAGTAGCATTTGGGAGCTGTTATCATGCGAAATGCCGTTTCCGCCCTTCTCGCCGGCGCTATTCTCTTTGGTTTCGCGGTCATTGCCGCGGCCCAGACCACCGACTCGTCCGATGTTCTCATTCAGACTTCGCTCGGCGATATTACTGTCGAACTCGACCACGCCCATGCGCCCCGGACGGTCGACAATTTCCTGCGCTATGCAAGCGAAGGCCATTACGACGGCACGCTCGTCTATCGCGTGGTACCGGGATTCGTGATCCAGGCAGGAAGCTATGATGCGGCGACCGGGAATATGCGTCCAACGCATGATCCCATTCCGCTTGAGGCGGGCAACGGCCTCACCAATATGCGCGGCACCATCGCCATGGCGCGCGAAAACGATCCCGGCAGCGCGACGGCCGAGTTCTTCATCAATCTTGCCGACAATCCGCGTCTCGACCGGATGCCTGACGACGCCGATGGCACCACCGGTTATGCCGTATTCGGCCATGTGGTGGCCGGAATGGAGGTGGTGGACAAGATCGCGTCGGTTCCACTCGGCTCGGGCGGCCCGATGCCCGGCGCGTTTCCTGCCGATCCGGTAAAGATCATCAGGATCAGCGCCATTCCCGCGCCACGCGATGCTGCGACACCGGCGCCGGGAACACCCGCCGCGCCCGCTACGAATCCGCCGCCGGGCCAGTCCACGCCTCCGCAATCGAACGAATGAGCTGGCACCGCCGCGGCTTCCTTGCCTGTGGTGCGGCTCTGCTTGCTGCGCCGCTCGCAGCACGGGCGGCACGCAACGCCGAGCTGCAACTCATGGCGCTCGAAAGAAGCTTGCGCGGGCGGATCGGCGTCGCGGCCCTCGATACGGGTTCGGGCGCGAAGATTTCCTGGCGCGGCGAGGAGCGCTTTGCGATGTGCTCCACCTTCAAATGGCTGCTTGCGGCGGCGGTTCTTTCGCACTGCGAACAGGGCATTCTCGCGCTGGATCGCCGCCTCTCCTTCGCTGCGGACGATCTCCGCCTTCCGCATTCCCCCGTCACGACGGCCCATTTGCGCGAAGGCGGAATGCGTGTCGCGGCGTTGTGCGAGGCGGCGGTCGAAGTGAGCGACAATCTCGCCGCCAATACTTTGCTGCGCACGACCGGCGGCCCGCCGGCGCTGACCGCCTGGCTGCGCGGCATCGGCGATTCCATGACCCGGCTTGACCGTTTCGAGCTTGCCCTGAATGAGAATCTTCCCGGCGACCCACGCGATACGACGACGCCCAACGCGATGATCGCCACCATGCGCCGCGTGCTTCTGGGCAACGTGTTGGCGCCACCTTCCCGCAATCTGTTGATCGGCTGGATGCGCAATGCCCGCACGGGCCTTGATCGCCTGCGCGCCGGCCTGCCGTCCGCCTGGACCGTCGGCGACAAGACCGGCACCGGAAACGGCTCCGGCCCGACGAGCGCCCTGAACGACCTCGCGATCGCCTGGCCGCCGAAACGCCCTGCCATCGTCATCGCCGCTTTTGTGTCCGGGTCTTCCGCGCCGCCAGCCGGGCAAACCGCCGCTCACGCCCGGATTGGCCGGATCGTAGCGACCGCGTTCGGCTGACCTGCCCGGGGCCGATGCGCCCTTATCCGAAGAACCAGGCGAGCCAGGCCGTGGCGCTCGCCAGCACAATCGCGAGGAAAAAGGTCAGGGGCATGGTCCGGGGGTCCGCGCTCGCAGGCTGCGCCTGGCACCGCCGCGAGAATTCAGGGCTGAGAACAAAGTTGAACCGTCTCATTTCTGGCACTGCCCGGAAGCATCGTCCCGGGCTGAGCAGGAATCAGGCCAGCCAAATCAACCTTACGGTAACCATTTTCGGTTTCACCCCTTGGAGGGTAAGTGTCTCAGTTTGAAAATTCAGCCTGAATCGCCGCCGATCCCCTCGCGGAGAGCGGTCCGTATTGCGCCCAGCCAGACGCTGCCGACGTTATCAGATGGGTGTGGCAAAAGATTTTCTGGCCGCTCAGCGGAGCGGGCGCTCTCGCTCGCTAGCTTGCGAAGCGTTCGCGTAGCTAATTCAGCAAGTTTTGTCAATACCTTAGAAAGAGTCCACGATTACAATGACTTAGCGTGGCCACCATTGACGATCAATGTCGGCGCGCGCACATGATTCTGGTGCGGGGCCTGAGAAAGGTGAGCGGCGATGACTAAAGAAGAGCGCACCGAAGCAGTTCGACGGCAGATCGCAGAATACACTGCCGCCGCAAACGAGACGCGTCAAAAAGCAAGAGAAGCTCTTATCCGTGAGGGAATTTATACCCCGGACGGCAACCTTGCCCCGCGTTATCGGGGTGAGG
>DATJUM010000109.1:0-11084 GCA_035502355.1 Rhizomicrobium sp.
AAGGTCCTTCACGGCGTCTCACGCCTTCCATTCCCCGCTCATCGAAATCAGGCGACGGAAGGCACCTCCGGGCGATAAGGAAGCTGGGGTTGAGGTTTGGCGCGCAGCTGGTCGTTCCAGTCCTTGAAGCCCTCGGGCTCCTGCGTCCGAAAGCGCAGATCGGAGCGGCCCGTCATCTCGACGGCCTTCCTGACGATCTCCGCCAGCTTGCGTCCGTCCGCGTCGGCGTCCATCGCGGCGACGATTTCAGCGCCTTGCGGCATGCGCGCGGCAGCGGCGCGGATCAATTCCGGCTGCTGCGGGTTTGGCTTGCCGCCGATCGACGCATAGCGCGCGTGTCGATCGGGAAAGAGGACGGCATGGCTCAACGCGTCGATGGCGCTTTCCGTGATCACCAGCCGTTGATCGTCGGGAAATTCCTGCGAGAGCCACAGCGCCTTGTTGCCGCCGGAGGCGAAGCTCGTGAATTCGACATTCTTGAGTTCATAGCCGCTCAGGCCTTCGGCGTCGAAATGCGGAAACACCGCGTTGCCCTTGCCGTCGATGCGAATGCGGCCCGCGAAACGCTCGTCCGCAATGAGAGAGGCGGGCAGGGCGCGCCGGCGTTCGAGATAGGGATGGCCGTCTGTCGCATCGCGCATCTTTTCGTAGGCGGCTTCCACCTTCATGCGGTCCTTTTCGGTTTTGTGCAGGACGGGGAACGACGGCACCGGCACCGGAGGCTGGCCGATCCAGGGCCGCAATTCTTTCCGCACCGCGCCCAACGAAAGGCCCTGCCGGAACTGTACGAAATCGATGATCGAGCCATTGTCGCGGTCATCGCGCACCGAGAAATACACATAATGGCCGTCCATGCCGCGCTTGACGATGATCTTGTCGTTGCTCGCGGGATGACGCAGGACCGAGGTTCCCCGCCAGCTGGCCTTGCGGTCGAGCTGATAGCCCTGCGAGGCCGCATAGGCCCGGAGATCGATATTGGTCTTGAAGCTGTCGAGTTCCGCGTCCATCGCCTTCTTCTCTTCCTGCTGCCCCCACGTTTTCGGGAGCCTAGCGCCGGTTCCCGTTTAGTCAAATGCGTCGGCCACGCGCATGACATTTGCGAGGATCACGATCAGCACGAATTTCATGACCGGAAGCCCCGCGCAGATGTCGAGGACCAAGGCAAGAATGCCGAGCGCCACATAACATTCGCCGGGGGCGTAAGGCGCGCCCATCGTCGCCCACCAGTTCGACGGCACCAGCATCTGGTTGAAGGTGAGGCCGCTGCGGATAAGCGCGGGATCGCACCACGCGACCCAGCCCACGAACAGGCCCCAGCCGCCGATCCAGACCACCCACAGCCAGAGCAGCCGGTCCCCGCCGTAACGCCGATCGACCGCGATGCTCCAGCACAGGAACAGCCACATCGCGGGCGCGTGCAGCCATTCGGCAACCTTCGCGGCATAGCCCGGGCACCAGGATTGCCCGAACGGCGTGAGGGTGATCCACTCGGCCGCCGTGCACAGGCCGACCAGCGCCAGCATCAGGCCCGGACGCCGCATGAGGCGGTCGAACCACTCATGGGACCCTTGATCGGACGCTTCATCGGACGGCGCGGCATCGCTCGGCTGTATTTCGTCGTCCACATCGTCGAAGACTATCGGATTGATTTGCATGGTTTCGCTCCTTTCCTCGCTATCTCGGTTTGCCGCTGCCGAGCAGGAGGCGCAGGCTTCCCTGCAGCTGCCGGGCCTCCGGCGTCCGCGGGGGCGCAAGGCGCGCGATGCCCTCGACGCCCGCCGCCGAGGCGGCTGCGACGGTCGGCAGCAATTCGCGCAGCACTTCGCCGCTGTCGGGCTTGAATTCGACATAGACGCCGCCGCTGATCTCGGCCATGCTCTTAAAGAGCGGCTTTGCCTTCAGCGACCGTTCATCCCAATCGGCGCACTCGTGAAAAACATAGAGCGGGATCTTCCGGTCGCGCAGCAGCGCCGCCACCGCGTGCATCTCCTGCACCGGCTCCTCGCAATGGTCGCCCACGAACACAACGCCTTCGATCCGGTCCCGCTCGCCGAGCGCCGCGCGCAGCAGCTTGCCGATCTGCGTAGTGCCGGTCTCGCAGGAGAGGTTCAGCATCGAGCGGCACAGGACATCCGCCTCGGCGCACCATTGGCTGGCGCGGCATTCATCGGTCCCCCGGTAATAAATCAGCTTCATCTCGATGCGCCCGAACCGGGCGATGGCATCGAACATCGCCGCCGTGGCGATGCGCGCCTGTTTGATTCCGGCATCGCGGCTTCCCGTCAGATCGAGGCCGAAGACCAGCTTCGCGGCCCGCCGCGCGAGGCTTCGCGCCTCGTGGGCCTTGTTAAGCCGGGTCACGGCTTCGTTCATGAGGCGCCGCTCGGCATCGAGCGCCAGTTGGCTTTCACGGCGTTTCTGCAACGCGTTGTTCGCATTCATATCGTCACCTCGATCTGTTCTCATCTCGACCTTCCGGCCCACGTCCCGCCGCCCATGCTGCCGCCGCTCCACTCGCTGCGGCCCTCTCGTTCCTGCTGCCTTTGCGTGTAATCCGGAACCCGCTCGCGCACCGCCTGCGAAATCTGCTCGCGGCGCGGATCGACGCGGCGTAATCCTTCGGCGGCGTCCACGCCCGTGAATTGCGAGAAATCGATCCGGTTGTCCATCGCGTCACCGGCCTTTCCATTGCGAGCAGTGATAGAGAAACGCGATGTAGGACCCCAGCCCCACGAGACGGTGCGATGTTGCGCAGGCGAACAGGTACATCATGAGGTTCTGGAACAGGAGGAACTGTCCCAACCAGCGAAACCCGCTCCGCATGCGATCCTTGACGGCTTCCCAATCCATAGAGCCTCCTGTCGCGGCCTCAGAACCCCCACCGCTGGCACAGATGCTGCGCGATCAATATCCCGACGATCCATCCCACGACGTAGAAAATTGAACCGATCACAGGGTCATCCCAGAAGGAGTCCCCGCTCTTACGCTTTGAAACGCTCTTTCCGCCTCCCGCTTTCGCCGCCGTCTTCGGTACGGGTTTCGGCGCTGGTCTCGCGGCCGGCGGCGGTTTGCGCTCCGTCCGCGCTTCTTCTTCCCGTCGGCGCAACAGATCGGCCAGCTCTCGCACGTCACGCGTGCGTTCCGTCAGTTCCTCCCGCAGCGCGGCAGCTTCCCGCAAGGCGTCCCGCAATTCGGGGCTCTCTTCGCGCGCGGGATGCAGCTGATCGTCGATGGCCCGCTTGACCTCCGGCAGTTCCATCACATCGACAAGACGCATACCGGCGTCCGCGGCCATGCGCCGCAGGACGCGCGCTTTTGCAAGGGCTTCCTCCTCGGAGCCGTTGCCGAGGTCAAAGCCCGCCAGCAGCGCCGCAAAGCGCCTGGCGTTGATCTTCGGATTGGTTTGCGCATTCGGCATAGATCACCCGAACAGCCACTCCAGAAAGCCGCCGCTCTTCTTTCCCGCATAGGGATTCCGGCGATACGCCCCGGACGGAAACACCTTCCAATAGGGCTTCCGCTTCGCCTTCACAGGGCCGCAGCGCACGCCCTCGACGAATGCGATCATTTCGTCGTCGGCGAGCTGCCCGACTTCATGGGGCAGGAGCAGGGGCCTTGAATGCTGGCTCGCGTTGTCGCTGACATGCGGCCAGCCATAGGTGTCGAACGAAACGCCGCGCGAGCGGGTCAGAACCTCGCAGGTCCCGGAGAGCCGCGACACGTAATCGCGCGTGGTCTGATCTCGCGCGCCGAACCATGTGGTGACGCCGCAATTCTGGATGAAGGTTTCCCAGGTCTGCGGGAACATCCCCTTCAGCTGCGAAAGGTCCTGCAGCACGCACCACAGTCGCAGGCCCGCCGCGCCCGCCGCCATGCCCATCGCGTTTTCAAGGCTCTTCATGTGCGCGCCGAGCTGCGCCATCTCGTCGACGATGGCGAGGACGCGCTTTCCCTTTCCCTTCTGCCCTTCGTTCAGAAGGTCCGTCATTGCCGTCTCAAGGATCAGCCGGAAATACTTGTCCGACACGTCGAGCAGGTTGAGCGGCAGGCAGATATAGACCGTCGTTCCGGGCTTCCGCTTGAGATCGCTGAAGCGGAAATCGGAACCGCTGAGGCTTTCGGCGATTGCCGCATTGCCGATGAATCCAAGCTGCGTCCGCGCGGTCGAAAGCACATCCTGCACCTCATGGCTCGTCAGATCGGCGTTCGCAAAACGGTGCAGCTTATCGACGATGAACGGGTCCGTGGTCTGCTGCACGGTCAGGCGGCAGAAGCCGATAACGTCGCCATTGATCACCCGAGCGACCGTGGGCAGGTTCTGCTCGGCGGACTTGCCATGACGCTTGAGCGCCGCGATGACACCGGAGACAAGCATCCGGGCTGCGCTCGTGAAGTGAAGACCGTCGCGGCCCTGTTCCTCCCAAACCAGCGCGGCGGCGAGCTTGTCGCATTGCGCGTGGAACGCGGACGACGCAACCTCCAGAATGTCCATCGGGTTGAAGCGCGCGATGCAAAGACCTCTCAGCGCGTCCATCAGCATTTTGAACGGGTTGAGGATGAAAACCTTGCCGAAACGCATTCTCCAGTGCGCAGAAACCGCACAGTTCTCGGCCTTCGGATCGACGCAGATGCAGGAGCCACGCCAGGAGAGCAGGGCGTTGATAAGCAGCGTCACTCCCTTGCCAGTTCTGGCCGCGGCGACGGTGAGCAGGTGCCCGACGCCCGGATAATGCAGCGCGTGTTGACCGTCCGGCGAATAACCGATGGGCACGCCTTTGCCGCCGAACAATCCCGCCTTCCGTAAATCGTCGTTATTGGCAAAGCGCGCGCCGCCATGCACGTTCGCGGGCGAGAAATCGTAAGCAGCTTTGATGGATTTCTTCTGCCGCGCCCTTATACGCGCGCGCAGAACAAGCGACAGTAACGGGAGCGCCAACATCATCAGGAGCAGTACAGCCATACCGCCCTCCATCACGGACTAGAGCCAGCCGTTCCCCGCAAGAAATGCGCGGTCCGTGTCGCGCAGTTCCGCCGATTGCAAAACCTGCCGGAGCATCAGCCGGAAATCCGGCGACCGCTCGGCCTGGCGCGTCAGCGCTTCGCCGACGATGGCGAAGACGCGGGCGTCCATCTTCTCTTTCCGTTTCTGCTCCCGGACCTTCTCGGCGGCGATGGCCGCTTTGATCGCGGCTTCGCGCCGGAGAAGGGCGTCAATGCGCTCGTTGCTGTTTCCTGAGTTCTTCGGCATCGTGGTATCCCTTCTCAGGCCCGTAGAAGCCGTCGGCCTGGACGTGGAAGGTTTCGTCTTGCGGATCGGCGGAGAATATCGCGATATCCTCTTCCTCCTGCCGCCACATGGGTTCGGCTGCTTCACGCACGGTGCTCATGAAATCGCGCATGGTTCACCACCATCCGTCGTCTTGTTCGTTCCAGAATTCCTCAATGGTTTGAGGGGCTTGTTCGTCCTGCTTGCCTTCCGGCCTGCGGTGTCGTTCTGTTTCGAGATGCCGCGCCGGAAAAAACTGTGGGGAGATACTCTCGTCACCGCTAGAGAAGCGGCGACGTACAGCATCACTTCCGTTCACGAATCCACGATCCGCCGCTGGATGAAGAATGGTGTGACCAGCTTCGGCATGCCTCTCGATGTTTCTGTCAAGGATGGCCATCTCGCTATCTCCTTGTTGCAGGTTCATCGCGTGCGAGAAGAACTCCAACGACGCGACCACGAGAAATTCGTCCATGAAGCGCTCGCATTTGAAGGCGAGTTAGAATTAGGTATCCCTCTCCCCTCGAGACGGCTGCAGCTAACTTCGCCGAAACTGTAGCTGTCCAACATAACGTTCATGCGATTCCGAGCTTGGGGAAGAACTCGGCAATTCGATCATCAGCCCGCGCCATCGTCGTTCGTCGCGGCTTGGAATTCTGCAACGAATTTTGCAACTCCTCTTTTTGCAACCCCTTTTTGCTTCGCTGCGCGATTGTCGCCCTAGAATGCGGACAAGTCGGAGGCTACGCGATGAAACGTGGCAGGAAACCGGCAATACACGCGGAGGAGTTCAACTCGATGGTGTGCAACAGGCGAGAGTTTTTCGGCTATAGCATTGCCGCGCTCGCAAATATTTCAGGAGTTAATCGCGGGACGCTATCAGAGTTTTTCAGTGGCAAGCGAAACGGCTTTGGCTACGATGACCGCCTCAAACTCATTAAGGCACTCGGTATGGGACCCGATGCCGAGGAACGATTTCTCGACGAGAAGCACCGCCTCGTGGCGAAAGCGCCACTTCTGCTCCTCGATCCTCCTACGTCGCCACATCCACCCCTGGAACGCGGACAACATTTCCTGATTTGCGCAAACTATCCGGAGGCGAAACGGGAATTCGAAGCGGTCTACCGCAGCGCAGCCGATTCCGGTGACTACGGTCTGCAAGCGGACGCCGCCGCGCGATTGGCATGGACATACTACGAACAGGGTCTTTATCGCCAATCGCAGCAATGGGCAAGCGACGGCATCAGGCTTATCACGATTTACACCGGAGCGAGCTTTGCTCAAATCATGGATTCGATCCGGCCCGGTTCGCGATCTTCGCTTTGTCCGCTCAACCTCGAAGCCGCCCACGTTCTGGACAGACTTCTGCACATTCGCGCGAAGGTCTATATCGAAAGCGTCGTGTATTGCGGCGGGGAACACCTCCGAGAGAGGGCAGCGGAAGCCATCGAGCAAGCGGTCACGCTCGTCAGGCATCTGCAAATTCCTGCGGCTCTAGGTCACGACATCAGATGGCAAGCTGTCCTGGCCGTTTCGAGCATGGAACCCGACGTGAGCCGGGCCGATAGGTTGCTTTCCGAGTGCGCGGAACAGTTTCCCCTTGGGAGTCTCGGTGCGGCTTATCTTGCCCGAGATCGCGGCATTTTTCATTGGCAGACCGAACATTACGCCCAATCAAGGGGCTGTCTAATGGAAGCTATCAACGGCTTGGCGTCATACGCCGATTCCCGCGCGCTCGCCCCTGCGTTGTGTGTTCTTAGCCGTGTTGCGATGCAGTCGGGGGCCGACGATGGAGTCGTCCGCCGCTATGCTGTGGCCGGTGCCGTATTAAATCCTTACGGGTTCGTCCTAGACAATGCCATAAAGTGCATTCGCACAGCGGACCCGCGTGGATTGCGCCGTGACATCGAAAAAGTTTTGTCCGGCCATCAACCTTTCGAGGTCGTCGAGCCCGTGCTCTCCCGGCTTTCAAATCGATCGGCTCTAGGCGAAGGAACGCAACGAGTGGAACAAAATCTCACGAAGATACTTGGCACGGATGTTCATTCGTGGCTGCACAATTCACCGGTCCGTCCACATGCCTGACATGCTCGGAGTTGACCAGGTGACGTTTTTCCAATGCCAACGCTCTATCCAGCCCGCGTCTACATTCTGCATCGCGCGGTACCCTTGTATGCCGAGACATTCTTGCCTTCCGTTTTTCCGGCCTGCATAGTCGCAACCAACCACGATGCAAATCCTGGCGCATCCGGCGCGCCTGTCCAGAGGTGGGTTCTCGCAATTTTGTTGCGTTCCGGGTCCCTGCCCATAACGCAGACAAAATTACTGCGATCCCGCTCCGCGCTCTGGACATTCCCGCCTCGGGGGATGCGCTTTGGTCTTTGCATCGGTTGCGATCCAGCAGCCGTTCAACCCGAAAGGAGAACATCATGTCCGACACAAAGAAACCCGCCGCGAAACTCAGCCTGTATCCGGTGTCAGCCGCGATCTGGCGCAACCAGAACCCGAAGGGCGTTTTCTACAGCGTCACCTTCGAGCGCAGCTACAAGGACGAGGCCGGGAAGTATCAGACCTCTTCCACCTTCAACGCGAGCGATCTGCTCACGCTTTCCAAGCTCGCCGACCTCTGCGACACGAAGATACGTGAACTTCGCGCCGCCGACCGGCAGCCCGAGGAAGAAGCAGCTTAATCGTCGCCGCATTTCGGGGCAGGGCGCTCTCACGGGTGCCTTGCCCCTTTCTTTCCGTTCCTCGCAGCTATGGATACGAAATCATGCAAAAAATCGGTCTCGAATGGCGAGTGCTCGACCGCGATCACGTCGCCCTGGTCTTCGACAAGACCTCGTTCAAGGCATTTCAGGACGTCGCGGACCAACTCGGCGTCGAGACGACGGATATGATCGCCAATGCTGTCGTGAAGGTCCTCGGGCCGGTGGTCGCCGCAAGGTTCTCGGACTAGACGGGGCTGGCCTGTTCGCTTCGTTCACGACGCCTTTTCTTTTCGGCTATGTCATTATCATCAACCGCCCGATTACATTTTCCAGATTGAATGCTCCCCGTGTCGCGAAGCTTTGGCTTATGCCCTTCCGTTTTTGGGGCCGCAGAGTCGCATGCTTTGCCGATGCAAACCTAGCGCATCCCGGCGTAAATGATCCAAAGGTGGTTACTCGGAATTTTGTTGCGTTCCGGGTCCCCGCCCATAACGCAACAAAATTCCTGCGCGACCGCGCACGCGCGCTTTGGACATTTCCGCCCGATGGGACGCGCTTTCGAGTTTGCATCGGCTGCGATTCTGCAGCCCATCAACCCGAAAGGAAGTGCCATGAGACAAAGACCATCGCATATCGCCTTCATCATCATTCCGGGCAAGGACGACCCGGAGCAGCGCATCTGGCGGGAAGTCGGAGCCGTCTGGCCGCATAAAGAGGGCAGTGGATTTGACATCGTCCTCCACGAGGGCGTGACGGTCCACAGCCGCATCGTTTGCACCAAGCGGCGGAAGAAACAATCCAAGAGGAAGGAGCGCGGCAAGTAAGCCGGGGCCGGGGCGCCACAACTGGCGCTCCGGCTCTTTTCCATCGTATGAATCGCGTCGTCATGAAAACGGGGAAAGTTTTCAGCCGCAAGATCATTTGCACCGAACGCGGTTATCTGACCTGCACACAGAAGCGGGTTAACCACAGCATCACTTCGGGGTAGGGCGCTCGCGCGTCCTGTCCCCTTACTCCTATGCGAGAACCGAATTCACGCTCGCGGCTTTTCTTCGAGGACCCGAAAGGTTGGTCTCTTCGCATTGTTGTGCCCCTCTTTCGTGTTCGCACGGCTACCGCCCGGCAAAAATTGCCGCCGGATTCGATTGTTGCCGGTTCGCGTAATCTCGTTTCTTTCCTGCTGCCCGCGCTGCGATTCGGATGCGGAATGTTGTATGCAGTTGTCGCATTTTTATTTGCGGCGAATCAAAGTTTCGATTCCATTCGCCCGATGCGAAGTGCGATTAACGGCGACAGCAAGTTGTGCGCGTTATATACGCGCCACGCTCAGGGCGTGCGGCTTTCAGCCGCGCGCCTTCGCTCAACTTGGCAAGGGGAGGGCTTCGCCCGTCCCCGTTGCATCCCCTCCCTTGCGCTGCGCGGCCCTGCGGAAACCGTGCCCGTTTCCGCACCATCCGGCTTTCACCGGGCCGTCGCCCTTGAGTCATGGAGCTTGCGCCCATGACGGCCGGCGCCAGCCCGCAGCCGCCGCAGGCGCCATCCCGGCGCAGCGGCAGCCAGAACCGCGCGCGGAAGCGCAATATCCTCGTCTGCTGCGACGACGATGAATTCTGCGCGATCGACGGCCGCGCCCGCGAGGTGGGCCTCAGCCGCCCGAGTTTTCTCCGGGCCTCCGGCCTCGGCACGCCCGGCCCGCGCGCGCGGCGGATGCCGCCCGTTAATGCCGAGGCCCTGGGCCGCGCCACCGCGGCGCTCAACAAGGTCGGGAGCAATCTGAATCAGATCGCTCACGGCCTGAACGCCGGGGGCTTCTCGCTTGTGCTGCAGGAGTGCCACGCGGCGCTTGCGGAAGCTCGCGCCGCCGCCGCCGCGATCCGCGCGATCGTGACGGAGAGGGATCATCCATGATCTCGAAGGGCAACACCCACAAGAACGGCGTCAAACTTGCCAACTATATGAACACCGGCAAGGACGGCGAGCGCGCCGAGCTCTGGCAGTTGCGCGGCTTCGAGGCGACGAACATCGTGGACGCCTTTCGCGACGTTCAGATCATGGCGGGAGCTACCAAATGCGAGCAGCCATTCTTCCATGTCCAGGTGCGGAACCGCGAAGGCGAGACACTCAACCGCCATCAGTGGGAATATGCCGCCGACCGCATCGAGCGCATGCTCGGGCTGACAGATCAGCCGCGAGCCATTGTGTTTCACGTCGACGAGAAGACCGGGCATGAACACATGCATATCGCCTGGAGCCGCATCGATCAGGAGACGCTGAAGGCCAGGCCATTGCCATTTTTTAAGGAGCGGTTGAAGAAAATCAGCCGCGAGCTTGAGTTCGAATTCGGCCTCGAAGCTGTCACGAACCGTCGCCCCGACAAGATCAAATACGCGCCGACACGCGCCGAGGATGAACAGGCGCGGCGTCTTGGTCTCGATCCTCACCAGCTTCGCAACACCATTCGCTCCTGCTACGAGCGTTCGGATTGCGGTGCGAGCTTACAGGCGGCGCTCGAACACGAAGGCATGATCCTCGCCAAAGGCGACAGGCGCGACTTCGTCGTGATCGACAGGGAAGGGGGCATGCATGCGCTCGGCAAGCGCATCCTCGACGATAGCGTGACAAAGATACGCGCGCGGCTCTCGGATCTGTCACGCGACAATCTGCCAAGCGTCGAGCAGGCGCGCATTCTCGTCCTTGAAAAAGGGCTGCAGGAAGAAAAGAAACAGGCGCGGCGGGAAAAGCCGGAACCGGCCTGGGACCGGGACCGCGCCGATCGCCAATGGCAGGACGCCGTCGTCAATGCCGCGATCGACAAGGAAAAGATCGAGCAGAAATTCGTGGAGACGGAACAGCGGCAGAGGAGGGCGGGCAGTAGGAAAAAAGAGAAAGTCTGGCCCATCAGCCCGCCGGCGCAGGAGGCCGTCAGGACTTCGCCCCGGTATCATTTCGAGGACGCCGCGCGCGAAAGCACAAAACAAAAGACCGCACCCAGCCAGGTGCGCGGCCCCATCGCCGAAATCCATGCCGCCTGGACGCGCGCCGACACTGCCCGCGCCTTCGTGTCCGCTCTGGAGGAGCGCAATTTCGCGGTCGCCGTCGTCACGGAG
>DATJUM010000110.1:0-34191 GCA_035502355.1 Rhizomicrobium sp.
GCGCCCGCGGATCGCGTACCTTGCTGAAATAGCTCTTGAATTTGCCCATCTGGCTCCCCTTTCGAATCGGGAGCCATCTTCAGAATCCTGTTCGCGAGCCAGCGCAACAGGCCTACAAAAGCCAAAAGCGATTCCCCTGCCTTACCCGGGAGGAAAATTCGGCACGAAAAAAAGCAGACCGGGACTGGATACTCAAGTCATATTCACAATGTATCTGGGCGGTCAGGACCGCGGATTACTGCTAATTACCATGTAGGTTGAATACGCCGCTGCCAATACAAGCCAAAATTCACTGACGGGGCGCGCCGGATGGCGGGCGCGGAGACGGCGCGGGCCTGCCCGCGGTTGGCGACATGGCGGTTATCCACCCGCTACCAACTTTCCTTGCGGAGCGGGTATGATCCGGCGATATTGTGATCGCCTTTTTGACGCCGCAGCCTTAATTCCCCACCGTCCGGCCCTGGTGGCGTTTGCGCCCCGGAAGGAAAATGGTTCGCCGGTCGCGCCCGGCCGAGAAGGGTTGGACACACGACCTGGCACAGGTTTCCTCCCATGCGTTGCCATCGGAGCCGCTGCGCAGGATATGCCAGAAAAGCGGCTTGCGAAGGCGCGCCGGACAGGATTTGCTGGCGCCCTTTCCTTTGGCTGGCGATTCGCGGCGGCCGATCGACACGAGGATTTCCAATGAAAGCTCACGTCTGGTCCCGGCTGGCGCTTGTGGCCACGGCCCTTGGAATTTCGCAGGGTTCTTCCGCAACAGCTCATGACTGGACGTTCATGCGGTTTCCCACCTTGCACGGCAGCACGGTCGTGTTCGAGGCCCATGGCAATCTGTGGCAGGTGAGCCGCTGGGGCGGGAATGCGAACCGGCTGACGGCAGATCCGGGCTACGACCTGATGCCGCGCTTTTCGCCCGATGGCAGCCAGATCGCCTTCACCGGCTTCTACCAGGGAAACCAGGACGTCTATGTCATGCCCGCGGGCGGCGGCGCCGCGCGGCGGCTGACCTTCCACTCCGACGTTGTCGAAAGCGCGCCGACGCGCTGGGGGCCGGACAACATGGTCCTTACGTGGACGCCGGATTCGAAGAACATCGTTTTCCTCTCCCGCCGGATGGCCTGGAACAGCTGGTTCGGCCGCTATTTCTCCGTTCCGGCACAGGGCGGCCTGGCACAACCCCTGCCGCTCGATCGCGGCGGACTTATGACCTACGGGCCGGACGGCCACACCATCGCCTATAATCGCATCTTCCGGAACTTCCGCACCTGGAAACGCTATCAGGGCGGTCTGGCGCAGCAGGTCTACACTTACGACTTCCAGGCAAAGAAACTTACGCAAATCACGAATTGGATAGGAACAAATACCGCGCCCATGTGGTATGGGCAGCACATCTATTTCCTTTCGGACCGCGACAGCAAGCGCCGCGAAAACATCTGGGTTTATGACATTCCTACCAAACAGTACCGGGAAATCACGCATTTCACCAATTACGACATCGATTTCCCGAGTCTCGGTGTCGGCGGGCGCGGCGGCGACGGTATCGTCTTCGCGCAGGCCGGAGCGCTCTGGGTCATCGACCTTCCCTCCGAGAAACTCCACCGGCTGAATGTCAGCGTGCCGGACGATGGAACGCGTACCGGGCCGCGTTATGTCGATGCGAGCAAAAGCATCCGGGATGTCGATACGGCGGACGACAACGATTATGCACTCTCGCCCAACGGCCAACGTGCGCTGTTCTCGGCCCGCGGCGATTTGTTCACGGTGCCGGCGGAGCATGGCGCCACGCGTGACATCACCAATACCAGCAATGCCGACGAAGACCATCCGACCTGGTCTCCCGACGGCAAGACGGTTGCCTATACGACGGACGTAAACGGCGAGCAGCAGATCGCCGTCCGGCCGGCGGAAGGCGGCCCGGAAAAAATCATCACGCACTTCAAGAACGGCTTTTACTACCAGCCCATCTGGTCGCCGGACAGCAAACGGTTCGCCGTCTCGGATGGCAATCATCGCCTTCTTCTGGTCGATGTCGGGAGCGGCGCGGTTACCCAGGTGGCTCAGGATATCTACAACGAGATCCACGACGAGAGCTTCGCGCCGGACGGGCGCTGGCTCGCTTATAGCGTCACGGCGCCGAACCAGCAGCGCCTGATCTGGATCGACAATATCGGCGCGGGCAAGGCGGTGCGCGTATCGCAACCCTTCGCCAATGATTCGAGCCCGGTGTTCTCGCCCGATGGCAAGTATCTCTATTTCGTTTCCACCCGTCACGAAAATCCGACGCTGAGCGAGACGGAATTCAACGTCGCGACGCTCGAAATGAACGGCATTTACGTGGCGACGCTGAGAAAGAACCTACCCTCGCCCTTTGCGCCGCGCTCGGACGAAGGTGCTGTGGGTTCGAAGGATCAGGATTCGGACGACGACGATTCCAAGTCCAAGAAGTGGAAGCCTGGCGCCTCGGCGCCGGTGAACATCGATTTCGACGGGCTCATGTCCCGCGCGGTGCCGGTGCCCATTCCGGGCTCCGACATTACGCAGCTCGACGCGCGCGACGACAACATCTTCTACCGCATACAACCGCCTCAGATGCTTGAGGGACCCTTGCCGCGGATGAAATCGTCGCTGCATATCTACAATCTCGGCAAGCGCAAGGATGCGGTTCTGGCAGAGAATCTGGACAGCTACAGCCTATCCTATGACGGTTCGAAAATTCTCTACAGGAAAAGCATGGGAGCGGACGCAGACGACGACAGCGGCGGCGATTACAACATCATCGACGCCAAGATGCCGGAAGACGACAAGAAGCCCGATCCCAAGGCCCTCGATCTCACGCATATGCGCACGCGCGTTGAGCCCACGCAGGAATGGGCGGAGATGTTCAACAATGCCTGGCGGCTGGAGCGCGATCTCTTCATCAATTCGAAGATGAACGGAGTCAACTGGCAGGCTGTCCACGACGCATACGCAAAATTGCTGCCGCTTGTCGGATCGCGCGAAGACCTGAACTATCTCATCGGCGAGGTTCAGGGCGAGCTCGCCAATTCTCATACCTATGTCGGTGGCGGCGACGACGACAACCAGGCCGACACGGTTGCAACTGCGCTGCTTGGCGTCGATTTCGCGCTCACGCCGTCCGGACGATACAGTTTTGCGAAAATCTATCCCGGCGACAACACGCGCGATGCCTATCGCAGCCCGCTGACCGAGCCGGGCGTCGACGTGCACCAGGGCGACATACTCCTGGCGGTGAACGGACATGATGTGAAGGCGCCTGCCGATCCCTACAGCGCATTTGTCGGCCTCGACGAGCAGCCGGTGACGCTGACTGTCGCCGGCAGCGGCGGCGGCAATCCGCACGACGTAACGGTCAAACCGATCAAGAACGAATTGTCGGTGCGCGAGAAGGATTGGATCGATCACAACCGCGCCATTGTCGACCGGCTTTCGGGCGGCAAGATTGCCTATATCTACATGTCCGATATGGAAACGCTCGGCATGGAACAGTTCGTCCGCGACTTTTATCCGCAGATGGACAAGCAGGCGCTGATCATGGACGACCGCTGGAACGGCGGCGGCAATATCGACCAGATCGTGCTCGAACGGCTGCGGCGGATACTCATCGGTCTTTCTACCAACCGCGAGGTAGCGGCCCAATCCATACCGCAGCAACTGATTCTCGGTCCGAAGGTCTGTCTCATCAACAGCTACTCCGCTTCGGACGGCGACATCTTCCCATATTATTTCCACAAATACGGTCTCGGGCCCCTGATCGGCACGCGGACCTGGGGCGGCGTGCGCGGCATCCGGGGCGACTGGACGCTGCTCGACGGCGGCTACATCACCGTTCCGGAAGACAGTCTCTACGGTCTGCATTCGGAATGGGTGATCGAGAATCACGGCGTCGATCCCGACATGCATGTCGATACCGATCCGGGGCAGCTGATGGCCGACCACGACGCCCAGCTCGAAGCCGCGGTGAACTACCTGATGGCGCAGCTCAAGAAGCACCCCGTGGGCCTGCCCAAGCCGCCTCCGCCGCTGCCGGCCTACCCGCCGCAAGGTCAGGTGCCCGGACCGAGCCTCTAGCCAGAACACGATGGCGACAGGTTGCGGGTCAATGCGGGAATCCATCGCGCGTTGACCCGCAATGGCCCACCCGCGCGTTATGGAAGAAGACCTTCCGCGGGGAGAATTCATGACCAATATTTCGGCCGGCGTGCGAAACACAATGTGGCTCTGCACAATTGCGGGATGCGGCGTGTTTGCTGCGCCTTTGCAGGCATTCGGCGCCGACACCGCGGTGTTGCTGTCCGAGAAGCCGCCCCGGGCGGCTGCCGCGATGCAGTTTGAAGCGCAAACAAGCACCATCGCCCCCACGGTCGAGGTGCCCTACAGCATCGTCGAAGAGGCTGCGAACGCGGCCGCGGACAGTTTTGCCGGGCCGCGGTCGGATCACACCCGCATCGGGTGCCAGAATGTGAGCTTCGGCGGGTCGCTGCCCGTCAGGGTGACTTTGTTCAAGGGTTGCGCGGATTACGACTGGACCGCGGACCTCGCGCGCAACGGCAACATAGAGGTAAAGCGTTCCGGCGACGGGATCGCATTCGACGTACCGGTCAAATTCACCGGGACCGGCAATTTCACGGGACAGCTTTCCAGAGCCATCAAGACGCCGAGCCAGAATTTCGCCGGCACATTTGTCGTCTCCGTCTCGGGACAGGTCACGCTGGACAAGGACTTCTGCCCGAAAGTTCAGAATCCTACGGCGCATTTCGCCTGGGGCACGGCGCCCGATATCGACATTATCGGCAAATCCTGCGTCGAAGTTGGCCACGGCCTCAACGCCTGCGTCGGCCCGTGGAAATTTCCGGCCGCGACCGTGATGGCCGACCAGATAAATCGGGCGCTCGCAAAACAGATCAGTGCGATCAACGAAAAAATTCCGTGCAATGCCATTCGTGGTCCGTTGCAGCAGGTTTGGAAAAACTGGTCGATACCGGTGCCGATGTTGAATCCGCCCGTCTACGTCACGATCCAGCCGAAGGACCTTTCGGTTTCGGGCATCACGCCGACGGATCACGGGTTGAAAATGTCGGCGCGGCTCGATGCGGTGACTGGCGTGTCATCCACGCCCCAGCCGACGCAATCGCTGCCGCTGCCGGAGAACAATCCGGCCCCTGGACAGGAAAGCCGCTTCTCACTGGCTCTGCCTTTGCCGGTCCCCTACCCGCTTCTCGCCGCCGCCGGGTCCGGCGGCGTCACAGGCAAACCGGTCAAATCCGGCAGGTCGGGCGTGACGCCGCTCGAGGTCGAGATCATTCCCGATCACGACCAGCTCGCGCTCGGCATCACCATACGCGACGACACCGCCGGACCGCGCCGCGGCGCGGCGGGAACTGTCTGGTACACCGCCACGCCCAGGATCGATCATGACGGGCACGCGATCCGGCTCGACGGCGTGGCGATGACGAAAAAAACCGACGCGCCGCTGTGGCACGACATATCGGACGCTGTCGTGCGCAATCTCGGCCATAGGCTTGGCAACAGTTATTCCTATGATTTTTCCGGTCTGCTGCAGCAAGGCCGGACGGCATTGGAAAAAGCGCTTGCCGACCCGAAAAACACCGCCGGATTGACGGTCAGCGTTGCCAATGACGATCTCCGGCTCGGCCGTACGGCCAATCTGCCCGACAGCTTCGTGATCGAAGGCTTGTTCACCGCCGATGTCGGCGTGGCGCTGGCCGGGGCGAATCCAGGGTCCGACCAGGCGGGCGACCGGCAAACTGCGGGAGAGCCGTGAAGCGGGCATGACGGCAGCCTGCGTTTTTGCCATGCTGCGCCCATGACGCGGCCAGCGATATCAGACAATTTTTCCTATGCCGAGCCGGATGATCCGCGCCTCAAGCGCTTCTTCATCCGGCTTATCGAGCGCATGTCGGGCCAGCCCTATCTCAAATGGCTTTACGAGGATCACCTCGCCAATCCCCGGCCGGGCGAAAGCTTCTGGGACGCTGCCGTTCGCCGCCTGGAACTCAGGATCATCTGCAATGAGGAGGCCCTGAAACAGTGGCCGCGCAGCAGCCCACTGATTGTCGTCTCGAATCATCCCTTCGGCGTGCTCGACGGAGTTGTGATCTGCCATCTCGTTTCGCGGGTCCGCGAGGATTTTCGCGTGCTCACCAATGCGGTGCTCATGCGCGCCGAGGCGGTGCGCGACTTTCTGCTGCCGATCGATTTTGCCGAAACCGAGCAGGCGGTGAAAACAAATCTGCAATCGCGCGCGGCTGCAAAGGCCCATCTGCTCGCCGGAGGATGCCTGATCGTCTTTCCGGCCGGCGGTGTCTCCACCACGCCAACGCCCTGGCACAAGCGCGCCGTCGATGCGGAATGGAAGACCTATACGGGCCGGTTGATCGCGCAGGCGAAGGCGCCGGTCGCACCGGTGTTCTTTGCCGGACAGAACAGCCGCATGTTTCAGCTCGCGAGCCATATCAGCCTGACGCTGCGCCTTTCGCTCCTGTTCAAGGAGGTGCATGACCGTATCGGAAGCGAACTGCATGTGCGTATCGGCGAGGCGTTGCCATTCGACAGATTGCCTGAAACGGGCGACCGCCAGGCTTTCATGCGCCAGCTGCGCGAGATGACCTATCAACTCGGCGAAGGCGTTCCGCCGCCGTCGAAGTCGCGCGTGAAGCGGCCGAAGAGGGCGCCGAAACAGGCGCGCGCGGCTTCTCACGGCAAAGCGTCCCGATGAGCGCGCGTCCCAGGGTCGGATTGTTCGTCACCTGTCTCGTCGATCTCATGCGGCCCGGCGTGGGATTTGCGGCGTTGAAACTGCTCGAACAGGCCGGCTGCGACGTCGAAGTCCCGGCAACCCAGACCTGCTGCGGGCAACCTGCCAGGAATTCGGGCGCCGATCGCGATACCGCGGCTATTGCACGGCAGGTGATCGACGCGTTCGACGGTTTTGACCATGTCGTCGCGCCCTCCGGCTCCTGCGCCGGAATGATCCGCGTGCATTATCCGGAAGCGCTGGCCGGCGATGCCGCCTACGAACCGCGCGCCCGGGCGCTTGCCGCGAAGACCTATGAGCTCGTCCAGTTTCTGGTGAACATTCGCGGCATGACGCGTGTCACCGCCAGTTCCTCCGGCCGTGTCTGTTATCACGATTCCTGTTCGGCCCTGCGCGAGCTTCGGATCAAACAGGAACCGCGACGGCTGCTCGCAAGTATCGAGGCGGTTGAACTCCGCGAACTGAAGGAACCCGAAGTCTGCTGCGGCTTTGGCGGATTGTTCTCGGTGAAGTACCCCGAAATTTCCGAGCGCATGGCCGACGACAAGATCGCGGATGCGCAAGCGACCGGCGCAGACCTGATCACCAGCGCCGATCTCGGCTGCCTCCTGCATCTCGCTGGCCGTGTCGCACGCCGCGGCCTGCCGCTGCGCGTCCGTCACATTACCGAGATTCTGACCGGCGAAACCGACATGCCGGCGATGGGCGGGGAATGAATTACGACCCGCGCCGTTTTCCGGAAGCGTCTCGCCAGGCGTTGCAGGATCAACAGTTACGCCCGGCGCTCGCACGCCTCAAAACGCATTTCGCCCATGGGCGGCAGCTTGCAGCCGCGCGCTTCGGCGATTTCGAAGCGCTGCGCGAACAGGGCCGTGCCATCCGCGACCACGCGCTCGCCAATCTCGACACGCTGCTTGAACAATTCGAAGACAACGTCACGGCACGGGGCGGCCATGTGCATTGGGCATGCGACGCGGCGGAGGCGAGAACGATCATTCTCGGGATTCTGCGCGAACGCGGGGCACGCACCGTGCTCAAGGGCAAGTCGATGGTGAGCGAAGAAATTACGCTCAATCCTCATCTTGAAGCAAATGGCATCAGGCCGATCGAAACCGATCTCGGCGAGTACATCGTGCAGCTCCGCCGGGAGCCGCCGAGCCACATCATCGCGCCCGCTTTTCACCTCAGCAAGGAACAGGTCGCCGACACGTTTCGAACCTCGCATTCGCAACTCGATCCGGCGCGTCCGCTTGTCGAACGTTCCACACTTGTGACCGAGGCCCGGCGCGTGCTGCGGAGCGAATTCGAATCTGCGGACGCGGGGATAACGGGGGCAAATTTTCTTTCCGCGGCCGAGGGCGCGGCGGTGCTTGTGACCAATGAAGGCAATGGCGACATGACGCGCCTGCTGCCGCGCACACATATCGTGCTCACCGGCATCGAAAAAATCGTCGCCGATCTCACCGACGTTGCGATCCTTCTGCGGCTGCTCACCCGTTCGGCCACGGGCCAGGATATTTCGAGCTACGTCACCATCATGAGCGGCCCGCGCGCAGCAGACGAAACCGATGGCCCAGAGAATTTTCATGTCGTACTGCTCGACAATGGCCGCACGCGGCTGATCGGGACCGAGGCTCACGACGTGCTGCGCTGCATCCGCTGCGGGGCGTGTCTCAATCACTGTCCCATATTCGGTGCGGTCGGCGGCCATGCCTATGGCGCCACCTACCCCGGACCGATCGGTGCCGCGCTCAATCCCGGGCTGCTCGGAATCGCCGCCGCGCACCATCACGCCGATGCCAGCACGTTCTGCGGCCGATGTGCCGAAGTCTGTCCGGTCAAGATTCCCCTGCCCAAGATCATGCGCCACTGGCGCGCGCAGGAATTCAACTCCGGGATCGCGCCGAAATCGTCGGTGTACGGATTGTTGCTCTGGGCTTTCGTGGCCAAACGGCCCTGGGCGTACCGGATCGCGGCGCGTCTGGCGGCGCGGCTGCTGCGATGGCGCGCCGGAGGCAGCGGCAGCGTCCGCGCCCTGCCCTTGATGCGCGGCTGGTTTGCGGTGCGCGACTTGCCGTCACCGGAAGGGCGCACGTTTCATGACCTCTGGCGCGCGCCAAAATGACTGCGCGGGAAGAAATACTCGCGGCAATCCGTGCCCGGCAGGTCCGCGATGCAGAACGGCCGCCGCAGCTTCGCATCGCGCCGCCTGCGGAGGATTTGGCTGCGCATTTCGTGCAGCGCGCAAGAGCGGCGGCGGCGCAAGTCCACGTTCTTGCGAGTGCCGAACGGATTCCCGGGGCCATCGCCGACATACTCAGATCGCGCAACCTGCCCGCAATCGTGCATTTGCCGCCCGATCCGCTGCTTGAACAAATTCCATGGAACGAGGTTCGCGGGCTCTCGATCCGAACCGATCTGCCGGGCCCCGACGACGTTGCAATCAGTTTTGTGCCATTGGCGATCGCGGAAACCGGCACGCTTGTCTATCTGGCATCACCGGCCCGTCCGCCTTCCTGGCATTTCCGCCCGGGCGTCGAGATCGCGCTGCTTGGCGCAGACAACATACACTCCAGGTTTGAGGATATATGCACGCGCCTTGCGGAACGCGGCGCCCTGCCCTCCACCGTCAATCTCGTTACCGGCCCCTCCCGGACAGGTGACATCGAGCAGACACTCGAACTCGGCGCTCACGGTCCGAAAGAACTGGTAATCTTGATTGTGCCGTCATTCGGCAGCGGCGACGTCTGACTCTTTTCTGTCACCTTCGCACGAAGAACGAATGTCAAGCCCGCGTGATTCGTCGGAGAGCTTTGAAAGCAGACGGTCAAGAGCCGCGCGTTCCTTTGAATCGAATCCCGAAAGAATACGTTCCTCCAGTTCCAGGGCCTGGGGCACGATCTCGTCATAGATCGCGCGACCGCGCGGCGTCAGCACCAGCCTGGTGATGCGGCCATCGGCGCCGTCCAGGGTCTTTCGAACACGGCGCCGCCGCACGAGGCTGGCCACGGCGCGGCTGACCTGCACCTTGTCCATCTCGGTGCGCAGCGCAACTTCGCTGGATGACAATTCCGGCGACTGGCCGAGCACAGCCATGACGCGCCATTCTGCAATGCTGAGGCCGAAGCGCTCGGAGTAATGCCGCGCGATCGCGTTGCTGATGCGGTTGGTGAGCACCGAGAGCCGGTACGGGACGAAACGATCCAAATCCAGTCCGCCTTCGCCAAGGCTTCGGCGGGCAAGGCGTCTGTCCTGACGCGCCGAAGCTTTAGCGAAGGCGGGATGCCTTCCGTTACTCGGCATCGGGCTGGTTCTTCGGCAGCGCCGCCTCGAAGGCGGGATGGGTGAGCGCATGGCTCTCGATGCGCACCAGCGTCGGATAGGGCGCAAGATCGAGAGCCACACGGCGCGCATTTGCCATCTGCGGAATGAGGCAGATATCGGCGAGCGTCGGCGCGTCGCCATGGCAGAAACGACCGGTCAGCGGCGATTGCGCGAGCAGCGTCTCGAGCGTGGAGAAGCCGAGGCCGATCCAGTGGCGCTGCCATTCCGCGCGGGCATCCTCGCCGATGCTGAAGCGATCGCGCAGGTAGAGCAGCATGCGCAGATTATTTAGCGGGTGGATGTCGCAGGCAATGATATAGGCAAGTTGGCGTACCCGGGCACGTCCGCGCGGATCGCGCGGCAGGAGCGGCGGTTCTGGATATATCTCATCGAGATATTCGATGATCGCAAGCGACTGGCCGATGGCGTCGCCATCATGCACCAATGTGGGAACGAGTTCCTGCGGATTGACAGATTTGTAATCAGCTTCGTGCTGCTCGCCCCCGCCGCGCAGCAAATGGACCGGCTTCTGTTTCGCCACGATGCCCTTCAGGTTGAGCGCAATCCGCGCGCGGAAAGCCGCCGATGAGCGGAAATAGCCGTACAGGACGAGCTCAGGGCTGGTAGCAGGCGACGGCATGGTCGATGGCTCCGAAAATCGAATGGCCGTGGATATCGCGCATTTCGATGCGCACGCGATCGCCGAATTTGAGGAACGGCGTTTCCGGCTTCCCCGCCTCGATCTGCTCGCGCGTGCGCCGCTCCGCGATACAGCAGGATCCGCGCGACGCATCGCGATTCGATACCGTGCCCGAACCGATGATCGACCCGGTGCCGAGAAAGCGGGTCTTCGCCGCATGGGCGATCAGTTGCGCGAAGCTGAATGTCATGTCTTCGCCGGCATTGGGCGCGCCGAACAGATCGCCGTTCAAATGCACCGACAGCGGCAGATGGACTTTCGCATCGCGCCAGGCTTCGCCGAGCTCATCCGGCGTGACGGCCACCGGCGAGAAGGCGGTCGCCGGCTTCGATTGCAAGAAGCCGAATCCCTTGGCGAGTTCGGCCGGTATCAAATTGCGCAGGCTGACATCGTTCACGAGCATGAGCAATTTGATGTGATTATCCGCGGCATCGGCGCTCACGCCCATTGGGACATCGTCTGTTATTACAGCGATCTCCGCCTCGAAATCGATGCCCCAGCCTTCATCGGCCGCGAGAATTTCATCGCATGGTCCGATGAAACTGTCGGAACCGCCCTGGTACATGAGCGGATCGGTCCAGAACGAGGGCGGCATTTCCGCGCCCCGCGCGCGGCGCACGAGTTCCACATGCGTGACATAGGCGGAACCGTCGGCCCATTGATAGGCGCGCGGCAGCGGCGCCGCGCAGGCCGCAGGCAAAAACGGTCTGGCGCCTTCGGCTTCGCCTTCATTCAGCAGCTCATAGACCCGCATGAGCCGCGGCGCGGTCTCGTGCCAGTTATCCAGCGCGCGCTGCAGCGTGTGTGCGATGTGCGGCGCGGCCACGCATCGCGCGAGATCGGAACTCACCACGACGAGCGCGCCGTCGCGGCCATCACGCAGCGACGCGAGCTTCATCCTTCCCCCGCGCCGGCCGCGAGTTCCGGGTTTTCGCGCCGCTCGGTCCAGCTCTCGGCATAGCCGTGATCCTCATGCGCTTCGGCGGCCGGACCAATCTCGAACGGATCGCGGGAATCGATCATGACGGCGACTTCGTCCGTTTCCTTCCGGGCTGCTTTTGCACCTGCGGCGAACGCCTTGGGATGGGGGCCATGCGTAATGCCCGACGGATGCATGGTCATCATTCCGGGGTGGATATTGTCGCGGCTGAAGAATTCGCCGCGGTGATAGAAGATCGCCTCGTCATATTCCTCGTTCGAGTGATAAAATGGCACTTTCAGTGCGCCGGGATCGGTTTCGATCGGCCGCGGCACGAAGGTGCACACCACGAAGCGGTCGGCGACGAAGGTTGAATGCACCGACGGCGGAATGTGATAGCGGTGACTCATGACCGGGCGGATGTCGCGCCAGTTGAGCTTCACCGGCGCGAGATTGCCCTTCCAGCCCACCGCATCCAGCGGATTGAAAGGATAGATGATCGTCGTCACGGCATTGCGGCGCTTTACATAGACGCCGTATTCGCCCTCGGCCTGCGACTTGAACGCCTCGTCGATTTTTGGGGTCTCGAGAATGGCGGGATCGAAAATGGCGTGCGGCCCAAGAATGCCGCGTTCGGGCAGCTTGAACGCGCCTCCGCGCGCCTCGATCATCAGCACCACGCTCTGCAGGCTCGGCTCGAGCCGCCACATCGTGCCCCGCGGCAGAAGGATGTAATCGCCGTCGCGATAGGTCATGTGGCCGAAATCACAGAAAAGATCGCCTGCGCCCTCGTGAATGAACAGCAGGAGATCGCCGTCGGAATTGCGCAGGATGTTGGTCGGCACCGGGCAGGTGCAGATCATCACGAAACAGCTGTCGCTGGCGAGCAGCAGCGACGAACGGAACGGGCCGATGGCATTTACCGCCGCCGCCGCCGCGTCGAAGGCGCGCGGGCGCAGGTCGCCCTTGATCACCGTCCAGCCTGTCGGCGGATGCCGGTGGTAGAAATGCACGGCCGGCCCGAAGAACCCGTCGCGGCCCATCTCGCGCTCATAGGTGCCACCCGGCAGGTCGGCATGCGCCTGATGCGAGGTTTCGCCTTCGGTGCGGGGAAATTCGATCCAGTTCTTCGCGCTCATGTTATTACTCCGATCTTGCTTACCGTATCATCCCGGCCGCGAAGCGAGCCGGGGCCCGGTTTGCGCGCGTCCGCTCGCGCACAGAGCCACTCCGCTCGCCAACGCTCGCTACCGGGTTCCCGCTTTCGCGGAAATGACAAATTGGGTGTCACGCCCTCAGCACGCCCCTGCGGATCTGGTCGGCCTCGATGGACTCGAACAGGGCCTGGAAATTGCCCTCGCCGAAGCCTTCATTGCCCTTGCGCTGGATGATTTCGAAGAAAATCGGGCCGATGGCGTTCTGGGTGAATATCTGCAGCAGCAGACCCTGATCTTCGGTCGGCGCGCCATCGAGCAGGATGCGGTCGCGCTTCAGCCGCTCGACATCCTCGCCGTGGCCCTTCACGCGATTGTCGACGCGCTCATAATAGGTATCGGGCGTATCCTGGAAGTCGACGCCCCGCGCCCTGAGCGTCTCGACCGAACTGAAGATTTCCTCCGTCGACAGCGCAATGTGCTGGATGCCCTCGCCGCGGTAATGATGCAGATATTCCTCGATCTGCGATTTGTCGTCGGAAGATTCATTGATCGGAATGCGGATCATGCCGCAGGGGCTCGTCATGGCACGCGACTTGAGGCCGGTGAGCTTGCCCTCGATGTCGAAATAGCGGATCTCGCGGAAATTGAAGAGCTTCTCGTAGAACTGGGCCCATTTGTCGAGATTGCCGCGAAATACATTATGGGTCACATGGTCGATCTGCGCGAGGCCGGCGCCTTCATGCTCCCAGCCCTGCGCCGGATCGGTCGGCACGAAATCGACATCGTAGATCGAATGTTCGCCGTAACGGTCCACCAGATAGATAACGCTGCCGCCGATCCCTTCGATCGCCGGAATGTTGAGTTCCATCGGTCCGACCTGGTTGCGGAACGGTGCGGCGCCAAGTTCGAGCGCACGCGCATAGGCCTTGCCTGCATCCTTTACACGGAACGCCATCGCACACGCCGACGGTCCGTGCGCCTTTGCGAAACGACTGCCATGGCCGTCGGGCTCGGCATTGACGATAAAATTGATTCCACCCTGCCGGTAAAGCGTGACCGCCTTGGCGCGGTGCCGCGCCACCGCACGGAAGCCCATGCGTTCGAACAAGGCGTGCAATTGGCCGGTATCGGGCGCGGTATATTCGACGAATTCGAACCCGTCCGTGCCCATCGGATTGTCCCACAACGCCTGCATGATCCTGGTTCTCCTACGGCGCCCTTTCGCGCCAATTAGTTTCAAATGAAACCAGTTTATGGTCAAGCACATTCGTGCCCGATCGGGCGGCGCTGCAAATCGTTCGCAGGAGCCATCTGCAATCGCATGTTGCACGCGGGTGCAGCATGTGCATCCATCATTGCCGGGTGATCCTCGGCACGGGGGCGTGGTGAGCATCGGTTCGGCATTCCAGACTGCGCGCGCAACGGTGCTGAACGCCATTATCGGCAGCCGCAATGGCGATGCGTCCGAATCGGAAGAGGGACTGAGCCTTTCCGCGCGCGTGGGCCTCACGCTTCTTGTTTTCACAGCCACGACAATTATCTGGTGGACAGCGCGCAGCTATGGCGTTCTGGGCACTGCGTCCCTGTATTTCCCTGCGACGCTGCTCGTGACACTGCTTGCCGGCTGGGAATTCGGGCTCGTAGTCATGCTTGCGAGCGCCGCGCTGGTGTGGCGGGTGATGCATTCCCAGCTTGCCGGCGTATCGCTGGTCGTTTTTGCCATGGCCGGTATTCTTCAGCTGCTGATCGCGGGCTTCGTGCGGGAATTGCTGCGCAATGCGTGGCGCAGCGAACGCGATTTGCTCATTCTTGCCGAACGACGTGCGCGCGAGGCGGAAGCCCGTGAGATGGTCCTGGGCGAGGCACGCCACCGGCTCAAGAACCTGATGGCGATCATCGAGGCGCTCGCCAAATTCTCCGGTCCGCGTCCCGGCCAGCATCCCGCGGTCGATGAGTATGTGATGCGTTTGATCGGACGGTTGCGGGCGCTCGGCGCCGCGAGCGATCTCGTCCTGAAACACGGCTTTGACGTGCTCGAAGCCAATGCCGTTGTGCGCGCGGTGCTCGAACCGTTTCTTTCGGCCTCGCCGCCTCGCCTCACCTATGACGGGCCGGATTTGAGGCTTTCCGAACAGCTCGGCAGTTCGCTTGCCCTGGCGATGCACGAGCTTGCAAGCAACGCGCTGAAATATGGCGCGCTTTCCGAGCCGGGCGGCACGGTCGAATTGCGCTGGACGGTGACGGCGAAGGACGGCGGCGAACACGTCGAGTTTGTGTGGACCGAAAATGGCGGTCCGGTGCCGGTGCCGCCGCCGAAAGATGGTTTCGGTCATCGTCTCATACGCTCCACCGTTTCGGGGCAACTCGACGGGCGCGTCGAGATCGATTATCCGCCGCAGGGTCTCATCTGCCGGATATCCTATCTTCGCCGGCATCCCGCCGCGCCCAAATAGTCCAAAGCCGATTTTTGAGAAGCCGAGTTTCGTCTCCCCTGCGATACGGACGGCCGCGAACTCTTTTCCCGGAACCGGCGGCAAGCACAGATACGAGGGACGGCCCGCTCGCCCGCAAAAAGCGACGCCGAGACAAAGGCGGCGATTCTGCCTCGCGAAGAAGCCGACGCGACAACTGTCGCGCGCGTGATCGACCGGGGCTATGCGCCCGATCTGACCGCCGACGAACTCGAAGTGCCTGGAAACGATCCGTTCCTGATCGCCCATGCGCTTGCGAATCCGGCGGCCGGTGCGTAGTAACAATCGAAGCTTCGAAACCTTCAGGGAAGCGGCAGAACCGCCACATTCCGGACGTGTGCGCCAGTCTCGGGGTGAAATGCCGCAACATGTTCGAACTTCTGGCGGCGCTCGAATTCACGACCGATTGGAGACCGAAGTGAAATGGCTGTCCCGATCGAGGCGATTTCCGTTGTCATCCGTGCCGACCGCCTGCTTGCGGCGTTTGGCGACGACTGGGACGCATTCAGGCGGACGGTGCCGAACCAGACACTGTGCGCGGATGGAGAACTCGTTCGCGTGGTCTTCATGACTCCGTCGGAGGGCTACGCAAAGCTTCTGGAATCGCACGGGCTGCGATATCTTCGGGACGGGGGAGGCGAAGATATTGTTGTCGTCGATCAGTTGCGAGGCCCGGTCGTTGCCTGCGACTGGATCGAATGGGGACACGTCGATCTGAATAATAATCCGCGCCAGCGCGTAGCGTCATGCCGCTTGAGAGGAAGCACGCTCCAGCAAATTCTCAGGCCCGAAGGATGGACCTTCGAAAAATCGCTGTCTTGTACATATGGCTTCGTCCCGACGGAGTCGAGGACAAGAGCCTGATATTCCTGCGCCACGAAGGCGGCGTGGACGTGTATTGGAATGAACCGACGAAGACGGAAGTGTATATCGGCCGCACGGGCGACAAGCGGGCCTATTGAGGCAATTGCAAATCCCGGTTATTCGCCCTCATGATGCCATTCGCGCTCGGATAGCGCGTGCAGGAATTTGCCGATTCACCGCTTCTTGCTGAGCCTCGCCGATGAAATACCGCTTCAACATTGAAACCGCGAGCTCCAGGATGAAATCTTGTTGTCGAGTCCGGGAGAAGCATCGTTATAGATTGCGGGATCGACTGCGGTCGAGCTGTACGCTGAACGATTTTCGCTCTGATTCGGGGGGACGATCAACACAGATGAGAGGGCGTTTGATCGCAATCTTGATTTCGCGATCGGTAAGGATCATGCGACGCGGGCCTCTCCCGATTCGAACGTCAGTGCATTGCGCCTGACCCAGACGCGCCAGCTGCCGCGCATCGTCTCGCGGGGAAGCTCGATGAGCCATCGATCTCCGTTTTGCGCGATGGGTTCGCCCACATCGAGCGTGCCGCGTTCGAGGGACCGACGGTCGACGACGAGATTTTCGGCTCCCGTCGTGGTTTTCACCTGGACGACGATCTCGCTGGGATGAAGACCTGCTCCGACTTCCTGAACCTTTACCCTCATCCCCTCGCCCTTCTTCAGTCTTGATGGCGGATTAATCCACCCGAGTCGGCCCGCGTTGAAAACGTTCCACGGAGGCGATATCGCGATCCGCGGTCCGAAAGCTGTGGACTGGAACATATCATGAACATATCGGGTTGTGTCAAGCCCGTTCTCTTGGCCATTACGCAAGCCGCAGCCAGTTGCGAGCTAGGATTTCACGACAGGGGACGACCGGCTTGACCATACGCTATTCTGCGAAAGTCCCTTCGGGCGCTTCACTAACGTCGGTTTCCGGACGCCATTACCAATAGACCGCGGCCAAGGAGGGCTGAGCAATGAGAAGAATTCGAACCTCGTACGCGGCAGCGGAAATATCTATCGCGATTTCAAGCGGCCAGACGCGGAGCTTCAGCAGTTGAAGGCGGTACTCGCAGCCATGATCACATCGTCGGCGCCTTCACTGGCACACTCGCCGTGCTTTCCGCCCAGGAGCAGAAGGCGACGACAGGAGCGCGTTCGATCTGCAGCCCGATCCCTCTGAACAGCGCACCAAGTCGTGATCAATGACTGCTCGACCGCGCGGCTATGCTCGGCGGATGAAGCAGGTTGGTTTTGTTCTTGCGCTCGCAAGCATTGCAGCATTGGGCTGCGCGGGCTCCGCGCTGACATTGCCCCCGCCGTCAGGCACGCTGGGCGAGGTCACATTCACCGCCTATTCCCCGCTATCCTCCAACGCCGAACTGGCCCGGCGGCTGCTCAGTCCGCTGAAGAACCTGCAGCTGCAGCAAATGCTGGCCGGCGGCGCGAAGCTCCGCGATCAGCCGATCGACCTCTCGCAGGAGAGATTCGCCCTATACGTGCCGCCGCGGATGCCGGCGGCTGGTTACGGGCTCATCGTATTCGTGCCGCCATGGGATACCGCGCGGCTGCCGGACGGCTGGGGGCCGGTACTCGACCAGTATGGAGTGATTTTCGTGAGCGCATCGCGGTCGGGCAACGACCAGAGCGTACTGGCGCGACGTGAGCCGCTGGCGCTGCTTGCCGAGGCCAATGTCGCGCAGCGTTATCATCTCGATGCTGCGCGTATCTATCTCGCCGGGTTCTCGGGCGGCTCGCGCGTCGCACTGCGCATTGCGCTGGGCTATCCGGATGTTTTCCGTGGCGCGATCCTCAATGCCGGCAGCGATCCGATCGGCAATGTCACGACGCCGCTGCCACCGCGCGATCTGTTCCTGCGCTTCCAGGAAACCACGCATCTCGTCTATCTCACCGGCGACCAGGACACCGGTGTCGTTGCGGAGGACATGAGAAGCCAGCATTCCATGCGCGACTGGTGCGTGTTTCATGTGGATCAGCGCACCATGATGGGCGCGGGTCACGACGCAATCGGCGCAGCCGCGCTTGGGCGCGCCCTGGACATGCTTGCAGGGCCACCGCACGAGGATGCGGCACGGCTTGCGAACTGCCGCGCGGCTATCGAATCGGAATTGAACGCCAAACTCGCCGACGCGCAGTCGCGAATCGCCGCAGGCAAGCGCAACCAGGCGCGAGAGTTGCTCAGCGACATCGATGCACAATATGGCGGTCTTGCCGCGCCCCGGATTGTCGCCTTGTCAACGGCGCTCGGAGAGCCGTAAGCGAAAGGAGCTTCGGGTTGATTCTCATTCGAACCCGTTAAGCACCTGAGAATCAAAAATATCTTGGCAATTGCGGAACAGTCGGCGGCACGAATGCGTTGCCACAGGTTGCCTTCAATTCCGGCTGGGGCCGATCGCCATGAGCGGCGCTGAGAAGATAAACATGACAAAGCATGGCGCCGCCTCCGGCGCCTATCCTGCGCGCCACTCCGAGTTCGCCAGCAGCCAAGAACAACGGCATTCCGGGCGCGACGAACACGAGCTGTTGCACGCGCGCATTGCGGAACTCGAAGCCATCATGGAATCGGTGCCTGCCGCAATCTGGCTGACGCGCGATCCCGACTGCGCGAACATTATCGGCAATCCGGCAGCCTACAGATTGTTCCGGCAGTCCGAGGGCTCCAATCTTGCCGTTGCGAGGGATTCCGCCACTGCGCCAACTTTCGAACTGCGAAGTGGTGGGCGGATACTGCCGACGGAAGAGTTTCCCCTGCGCCGGGCCGCGCGGGGCGAGTTCGTGCGCGATCTGAATCTGGAGATCCGGCTTCCCGATGGCACCTCACGCCATCTCGCAGTCAATGCAACGCCGCTGCGCGATCAGTACGGAAAGATATTCGGTGCGGTCGCGATTTTTCTGAATGTCACGGATCGCACGCAATACAGCGAAGCACAGGAGCATCTGGCTTCGATCGTGGAATATTCCGACGATGCCATCATCAGCAAGGATCTGAACGGCATCATTCTCAGCTGGAACAGAGGCGCTGAACGCCTGTTCGGCTACGCGGCAAAGGAAGCAATCGGCAAGCCGGTTACCATGCTCATTCCCGACTACCGGCTCGACGAGGAACCGGAGATCCTGCGCCGCATCCGCAGCGGCGAACGCATCGATCATTACGAAACGGTGCGCCGCCGCAAGGATGGCACGCTGATCGATATCTCGCTGACCGTTTCGCCCATGCGCGACGGGCGTGGCGAGATCGTTGCGGCCTCGAAAATCGCCCGCGACATTTCCGAGCGCAAGCACGCCGAAGCGCAGCGGAACCTGTTGATGGCCGAGCTCAATCACCGGGTGAAAAACACGCTGGCTACGGTCATTTCCATCGCACGCCAATCCTTTGCCGGCGCCGATGTGGCCGCGTCCCACGCCGTCTTCGAGGCGCGAATTCGGGGACTTGCACAGACGCATGGCCGCCTGGCCGATTCCAGCTGGCAAAGCGCGCCGCTGGAAGCCCTGTTCGCCGACGAATTCGCACCCTACCGCCAGGCCGGAAGCGGCAATGTGAATCTGAGCGGCCCCATGGTGGAGCTCTCGCCCAAATGCGCACTGACGCTCGGCCTCGCCATCCATGAGCTCGCAACGAACGCAGCCAAATATGGCGCGTTGGCAACCAGTGCCGGAACGATCGATGTGAACTGGAGCATTGATCCCCGTGATGGCTCGCTCGACATTGCGTGGAACGAAAGCGGCGGACCTCCGGTAGCCGCACCGCAGCGCTCCGGCTTCGGACGCCTGTTGCTTGAACGTGCCCTTGTCTCCGATCTCAAAAGCGCAGTGCGGCTCGATTTCGACCCGCAAGGCGTGCGCTGCCGGATCCGCATTCCCGCGCCGCAATACAGTACGCGAGCATGACGGCGACCGATGCCAACACGGCCAGTGCCCGCATCCTCGTCGCAGAAGACGAATTCCTCGTCTATCTGGTTCTCGAAGACGAATTGCGGGCAAAAGGTTATAACGTGCTTGGTCCGTTCGGCTCGCTCCAGGCCACACGCGAAGCGCTGGCGCGTGAGCATGTCGACCTTGTGCTGCTCGATATCAACATGGGCGGCAGCATGGCGTGGCCTGTCGCCGACGAACTGATAGCGCGGGATATTCCTTTCATATTCCTCAGCGGCTATGCCGAAGGCACGTTGCCGGAGCGTTATCGCGAAATTCCCCGCATCGGCAAGCCCTATGATCCCGCCTTGCTCCTTGGCCGCATCGAACATCTGCTCAAGCGATAATTAGTCCCTCGCCGGCGGCGCAATCAGCTTCGCGGCACGCTTCCTTCCGGCGTGAGGGCGTCGACCGCGTGGGGAAGAACCTGCGCGAGCCGCCGGGCCAGCTCGTCGGTGGACATGCCGGCTTTGGCGGCAAGCTCGTTCATCGTCTGATCGCCGAATGCGCTGTGTACCTGATGCGGCGCGATCGGCGCATTCGGGCCTTCGTTGATCCAGGAATTGACGGTCGGTCCGAAACCATTGCTGCGCAACTGATTGACCACACCCTCCACGCCGCCATGGCGCTCGATCAGTCCGTTGACGACCGTCGCCATCTCCGCACCCATGATCCCGCCCAGCACGCCGTCGAAAAGTCCCATCGCAATTCTCCTTCCTGATTACTTCGTTTCGGCGCGGGCCTGCTCCGCCCTCGCCGCACTGCGGGCGCGCCATTCCTCGGTCGTGTTGGTGCGCGGAAACGGCTCGTCCGGAATCGCGACATGGAGTGCCGCGCAGATCGGCGCCCAGCCGTCGGCCGCCTCCCAGACCAGCAGCCGCTCTTTCGGCACTTCCGCGCGCACCCGCGCATTGTGGGCGTTGAACGCGGCAATGCAGGTTTCGCGATCGATAACCTCGGTGCCGAACCGGTTGCGGATCATGTCGTGAACCATGTCCAGCCATCCCGGCGGCGCCATGGGATTGTCGTTGAGATGGGTGAAGATCGTTTCATTGGCGCTTGTCCACCACGCTTCGGGATTGCGAATGGAGAGCAGCACCGGCGCATCGGGATAGGCGCGCATCAGTTCGGGCCAGCAGGCGCCGGCGGGCCAGTCCACCGCCGCGACAAAACCGGCAAACAATCGGTTCCAGTCGACGTCCTGCCCCAGCATCGCCTTGTGCCACTCGGGCACATGCTCGGGATGCTGAAACACTTCGATCATGTGATAACAGGGCGCGTCCAGCAGGCGCTCCAGCGCCATCTTCAACGATGCCGTTCCCGTCCGTCCAACCCCCGCGCCCACCACGCGCAAGCTCATCGACGTTCCTCCGTTACCAGCGGCAGACCTATCACGGATTTTGGGACCGCGCGCAACGTCCTCCCGGCGGGAACGAGCAGCCAGGCAGAAAGACGCTCAGCGCAATGCACGGCCTGCCGAATACATCGCCGCCGCTGACCGCGCGCGACAGCTTGCCGGTGAGCGCCCGTGCGTCGCTACGGCAAATTACAGAGTAAGCCCCGTATAGGCGAGGCTCGCGAGACGCTGCATCTCGTCCACCGACATCGTGCCGGCCATCACCATGCCGACCACGTCGTCCTGCCAGATGCAGACGCGCAGCCCATCCTGCCGGAACTGATCGAAACGCGGCGTCCCGGACGAGCGACGGAGATAGAGCGTGAATATCTCTCCGTTGCGCGCATAGCGCAGCTCGAACGCATGGGTGGGATTTGAATAAACATTGATGCCGACCAGGCGATAGCCCATGCGCGACAGATCCGGGGCCTTTACCCGCGCGTCGAGCGCCATGGTCATTACATGCGCTTCGGCAGCGACGACTTTGGGTTCGGCCGGAATGACGGAGACAGGCACCAATGCGCCTGCCCGCGCGGCAAGCGCGTCGGCAACGATATCGTCCCGCGCCGGATGAACAAAAACGCGCCACGCCAGGAAGCCTGCAAACACCAGGACGAGACTGGCCGCCAGGGCGGCGATTCCACCGCTCTGCGCGCGCCAGCGCCGCGGCTTCGTGGCCGTCTCGATCCGGTCGATCCAGGCCTGCGGCAGCGGTTCGCTCATGCCCCCGCCATAGATGGCAACGAGCCGCGCCTTGTCGGCGCGGTAGCGCGCCGCGCGGTCGCGCAAATATGCGTTCGCTTCAACGATGCTTTCGATGCGCGCGCGTTCCACGGCGTCGAGTTCGCCATCGATGAAAGCGTGCAGATCTTCCTCGCGGATTTCCGGTCTGGTGTTCATTGGCGCATTTCCCGGATTTCCAGCGGCCGCGCCTGGGCGGGCCTCTCGCCTTCCAGCGCGCTGCGCAGCCGCTCGCGGCCGCGCGCCAGCCGCGACATCACCGTGCCGATCGGAATGCCGAGTTCGTCCGCGACTTCGCGATAATTCTTGTTCTCGAGCCCCACCAGCAGCAGCACCTGGCGGTGCTCGAGGCTCAAACTCGCCATGGCGCGGACGAAATCGATCGCCGTTGCGCCGTCCTGGGCCGGGGTGCTGAGGGCAAGGTCATCGGCCAATTCCGCGACCTCCTCTTCGTGGCCGCGGGCGCGGCTGCGGCGCAGCTCGTCGATATAGAGGTTGTGCAGGATGGAGCGCAGCCAGCTCGCGACCCGCTGGAGATCGCGCAAGCCCTCGCATTGCCGGAGCGCCCGTTCGATCGCGTCCTGTACCAGATCGTCGGCCAATGCCGTGTTTCCGGTCAACGCCCGCGCATAGCGGCGCAGCGCAGGCAATTGCGCAATTAGAGCCTTTCCAAACCATTCGCGCCTGCTACCAACCACCTGTGACCCCTCTGGGCCCGTGGCTCCCGCGGCCCCAACCCACACAGGCCGGCGGCAGGCGCCCCGAACGTACCTTATAGGACGGATTCTGAACGGATTTATTCCCTCTGGTCCTCCCGGCCGGGGGATTCCGGGACGGCCCGGAATGGGGTAAGGAGGAGCCGCGCCCGCCCGGCGCGCCGCAGGCCGACCCCGTAGCTCAGCAGGATAGAGCGGCAGATTCCTAATCTGTAGGCCGGAGGTTCGAATCCTCTCGGGGTCGCCACCCTTACGGTATGTTGGCGCATCTGCCACAAAGCCGCTGAATAGCTGAAAAGCGATGTTCAGCGGCTCCCGACAGGGAGCACAGGCTCCCATCCCGAAATGGCGACTTCTAACGGTCTATCCGACCGCATTGGGCGGCCGGTGGAATCGCGGTAGGAGTCGGACATGCACGGGGACGATCTGGCCGTTTTTGGCATCGCGTTCTCTCTCGGCGTTCCGTTTGTGTGGGACGCCGTGAAGGAACGCGGCTGGAGACGTTATGTAGCGGCTGCAATCGGGGCGCTGCTCCTCATATTTGCAATTTCATGGCGATGGATAAAGGCCGATTTGCCGATTTTTGCCTCGGCCGTAACGACGTTCGCAACCGATCAAGAAACATGGTGGTTCCTTATCTTGATTGGTCTGGCAACATTTTGGCTCACTGGCCGAGCTGCTCGACCGATAGAACTAGAACCGGACCCGGATGGATCTCTGAAAGCACTTGGCTTCCGAGACATAAACCACTTGAAGGATTGGCTATCCGAAGAACCGTTGAAGCAAATAAGAGCCTTGGACGAAAAAATTCAAGTGTTTGGCAACCCGTCCGCAGCAACCGACCCATCACTACGGCCATATCAAAGCCTAGTTTGGATGACACCAGGCGCCGCTCTTGACGTGTTCTGCGAAAGCCGGGACCAATGGGATAAAGCGTGGAATCATCGGGCGGAGCTCCGTGAAAAGACAATCAAAACAAAGGAGGTCGCGAATAAACTGGTATTCGCGGCGCAATATCAAGGCATAGAAAATGATCGCGCTCGTGCCAACGTCAAGCATGCTGAGGCTCTAACAAATGAAAGTGAATACGATAAGGTTTTTGAGAGTCTTGAAAACGACATTCTTGGTGAACTACGAGAGCTTTTGGGCGATGGGAAATTGATAGCTAAGGGATTTTTTGTCCCCCTTGCAGTCGAACTCAGTAGAGAAACTAATACCATCGGGCCAGTGGCAGGCATTATATTTTGAGCTAGGTGATGCGCCATACCAGACCGTCAAAGGGGGAAAAGTGGAATATACGGGAGTTCGAGTTGCTAAGGTCCAAACTACAAATCCTCCAGCCGGATTCCCTCCATCTCTAGAGCCGCCAGACACGCCAACAGAAACGTAGCGGCGAACGTCCCCCGCTTCAGCTTGGCCGCGATGGAATCGCGCGTCTCGTTTTTTAGCCCGTGCTTTTTGAGCCTGTCCGCCAATTCCTCATAGGTCACGTCCGCCCGCTTCAGTTCCGCTTTGAGGAAGCGGGACACCCGGTCGGCGATTTCGTCTTCAGTCTTCGCAAGGGAAGCCATGCAATCCTCACATGTCAGATATGACCCGCCATAAGCATATCTGACACGAATAACCGTTGCAAGTGCCCCAACAGTGTCGTATCTGACATGTGTTGGTCACGGATAACGGTTATGGCAATCCACTTCCTGCAATCCAAAGCGGCCCGGACCCTCAGCCTCGCGGAAGTGTTCCGCATGACGGAAGCGGAAGCCGAAACCGCCTTCCGCAAAATCCGCTGGACGGATACCCAGGGGGAGCCGGTTTGCCCCGAATGTGGCGGGTTGGATGCCTATGAATATCGCCGCCCGACCGGCTTGCTGCGCTTGCGGTGCAAGGCTTGCGGCAAGAATTACAGCCTGACCAGCGGAACGCTCTTTGCCTCGCACAAGGCCCCCATCCGCGTCTATCTCGCGGCCATCGCGGTCTACACGAACGAAGTCAAAGGCAAGAACGCGCTGGCGCTGTCTCGCGACCTTGGCATGTCGCACAAGGCTTGTTGGGTTATGCTGCACAAGCTCCGCGAGGCAATGGCGGCCGAGTTCAAGGGCCGGAAGATCGGCGGAGAGAAAAAGGTTGCGGAAGTGGACGGCGCGTATTTTGGTGGTTACACCCGCCCAAGCAATCTCGCAGAAAACCGCAAGGATCGCCGCAAGCTGGCGAACCAGTCCGGCAAGCGGCAATCGCTTGTCATCATCCGCGAGCGCAACGGCGATTCGATCCCGCAAGTTTTCAAGTCGGAAGGCGCGGCGCTTTCATGGATCAAGTCCCGCGTTGCCAAGGGAACGGTTGTCAATGCCGACGAAAGCGGCGCATGGAACGACCTAGCGTCGAAATATGAAATGGCGCGGATCAATCATCAGGAAGCATACGCGACCGACGAAGCCTGCACGAATTGGGCGGAAAGCTACTTCAGCCGCATCCGTCGCGGCGAAATCGGCCATCATCACCATATTTCCGGCACGTACCTTCTGCGCTACGCGCAAGAAAGCGCATGGCGCGAAGACCAGCGGCGCGTTGACAACGGCGCGCAAGTCCGCCGCGTTACGCAGCTTGCGCTTACATCGAAGCCTAGCGTGGATTTCAGCGGGTATTATCAGCGGCACTTGAAGGCGGCTTGACCGGGAATGAGGTATGATTTCGCCTGATTCGCTGGCTGGAGGGGAAATTGGCAGCCCGCATTGACGCAACGGTTTGCGAAAAACTGCTGACCGCTGCCACTGCCCATTGCGCGACTCCTCAGACTGCTAGCGCAACACCTCATATCCTGACGGTTCATGAGCCGAATTGGGAAGGTGTCACCAACGGCCTGACCGCCTTGAGTGCCGATTTGGCCTTTGGGGCGGTCCTCTTGGGACTATTAACCCTCATTGCAGGCGTCGGATGGGGGATTTATGTGAAGTTCTGGGCCGAACGCGAGGCTCGCAAAGAGGCGAAGTCAGCAGCCAAAGAATGGCTTGACCAGAACGCCGCAGGGCTTGTCAGCCAGTACCTTGACCTCTTACATCCTGTCCCCACTGGTGCCGCTCCCGTCTCAAGCGGGGCCGAAACCACTACCGACACACTCGGGTCGAGCGCATGAGCGTCCAAGACAACCTTGCGGTTGTGAAAAAGTATTGGAACACGGCCCCGGTGGACGTGTACGCGATCGCGCGCGAACTTGGATTGGAACTGAATTTTATTCCTCTCCCGCAAAACGTATCTGGCCAAATTCGGCGCAAAGACGGCGGTAAATTCGCGATTGATGTGAACAGCCGGCATTCAACCACACGCCAGCGGTTCACCGTGGCGCATGAACTAGGGCATTACATTTATCATCGTGAATTATTAGGCAAAGGCGTGGGCGACACGTTAGCCTTTAGGTCTGAAGGCACCCCCCTTCCAAATCCTCACATAACCGTCACGCACGAAAGACAAGCAAACTCGTTCGCTGCAAATTTGCTCATGCCCAATCACCTTATTGAGAAACTGAAGGCACAAGGGTTCACTTCTCCGGTGCAATTGGCTGAACAGCTTGGGGTGTCGGAAGAGGCAATGCGAATCCGTCTTGGGCTTGCGCCGACCCGCTCGCTTTTCGATCGTGAAGATGAAAATGCCGTTGAAGTTCGTCGGGGCGTTGGCTAGTCGTCCGTTGCAGCGGCTTCGATTAGTTGCCATCTGATGCCCCGTCCATGCCCGGTTTTCTGCGCATGGCCGCCCTTGGCAAGATCGTGCAAGCTGACAAGAATCCGCCGCGTGAAGTCCGCGCGAAGCTTCCGGTTCTCAGGGTCAAGTCCTTTGTCCCGCATGGCAATCATCGCCACTTCGTCGGCTCGAATAGAGCCTTTCTCATGCAATAGATCGCGGCACCTTCGGGATAGCTCATTCCTGCCGAAATACGCGCTCCTGACAGGCATGCGGCCCTTGGTGGGTACCTCGGCAGGCTCCAAACCATAGAGCCTTAGAACGCCGTCCACATGAACTAATTCGGCCTGAAGCCGGTCCAGCTCGCGGCGAAGGTCCACAAGCCGCCCGGCGATGGCCGCTCGCAATTCCTTCAATCCGCTAACCGTGAAGCTGTTCTCGGGAGGTTCAAACGTTGTTTGAATTTTTTGGGACAGTACGTCGCTCATGCCCGAAAAATGGGCGAACTAGGCTCGAAAGTCTTGGGGCGTTTGCGCCATAATACCGCACCCTAACGGTATCTTGGCGCACAGGGAAAATTCAGCAAAATCAATTCCTTACGAGGCGTGTCGCGACGCGCCCGAACGTCGCAGATTCGTGGGAACTGGCACGACTTTCGCCTATCTTGCGCCGTGGCGCTGGAGTAGCGGGCCATGCTGGTCTGTGCGGCATTGGCCGCGCTGATGCTCACGTTGATCCAGATGGAATGGGCGTCAATTTATTGGACCGAGGCCGCGCGCGTCGGTTTCTATCCAGCTTTCCTCTGCAACAATGATATCACTGGCTGGATAACTCTCCCCCGGCATTCCGAGAAAGGACAGCATGCCCTTGTCTTTTGTAAACAAGGTGAAAGCGAACGGTGTCTGGTGATGCCGGTTAGAGTCGGGAAAGCGGTAGTCAATGCATCCAGCAAGCATGATGATTTGGGGGTTCATCCGGTGACCAATTATCCCGTCGACCGGGAAGCCTGCCCGCTGAAAGTCTCCCTGCTCGAACATCGCACTCTTAACAAGGGCATGCTCATCACCGGGAAACAGACTGAACCCATATTCATCCTTGCGAGCGCGCGCAGGTTGGCAGACAGCCTCAATTTTTGGAGCAATGGCTACCATGAACCTCCTCTTATCCGGTACGATATCAGGTTCGGCATCGAACAAAACCAAGAAAATATCAATGTTCGTAGCGGGCAACTTGCCAGTATTCTTTAGTCAACGTTAATGGTTCTCTATATGGGACGACGCAGTATGGTGGCAGCGGAGCCTGCAGCAAGGAAAACGATCCGGACGGTTGCGGCACGGTCTACGCGATCACGCCGTAATGGCGCCCGCAAGGGACCGCCCTCGATCAAATCCCCCTCGCCTTGCGTCGTCGGATGGTCGAAGATGCGCTGTGAAGCATCGGGGTTGAGGTACAGCTATGACGGCGATGGCAGGCGAGGCCGAGGACAACATCGGCGATATTGGACCTCTGGGCGACGAACGGGCGAAATGGCGATTTGCGCTAAGTCGTTGAAATTGCTGGCGCGCCGGAGAGGATGAAAACGGGAACCCGAGGCCAATCCGGTCGGTGACGGCAGGACGGGCAGCCGCAGACGATATGGTAGCGACGACGGCCGGGTAAAGTCCGGCCAGCGGGACTAACTCGCTCGCGGGATTCGAATCAGAGGGACCACAAATGAACATCAATTACATGGGCATGCTTGTCGATTGCCCTGCGAAACAGGGCTGACCCGGTTGACACAACCGCTGCGCGATGCCAAGCTCTCAAAAGCTGGCAATTCCGGTGGGGAACGCGCTGGCCGGGGGAAAGCACAATGCATGAAAGCAAATCGGGGCGGCCATCGCGGCGTTCCGCTCTCCTGCTCACAACCGTCGTGATGGCTATTGCCTGCGACCATTTCGCGGCGCTAGCAAAGGACCACGGCTACACGGTCATATACACGTTCGGGCAGAACGGCGATGCGAACCAGCCCAAGGGCGGTCTGCTGCGCGACACGTCGGGAAACCTGTTCGGAACAACGGTAGGCGGCGGCAGCCACAACAAGGGCGCCGTCTTCGAGCTGGCGGCCGACGGCAGCGAGTCCGTGCTGTACTCGTTCTGCAGCCAGGAGAACTGCGACGACGGGCAACAACCGCTTGGCGCTCTGATTGAAGACGGGAGCGGTGATCTTTTCGGTACGACCAGCGAGGGTGGCGACGATGCTGGTGGTGTCGCATTTGAAGTCCCGAACAATGGCGCCGAAAAAACCCTCTTCCAGTTCGGACCTACCACGGGCGAAGAACCCACTCCAACTCTGGTCCGCGATAGCGAGGGTAATCTTTATGGCACCGACGAAATCGGGGACCCCAGCAATATGGGACTCGTCTTCCAGCTGACGTCCGGCGGCACGGAAAACGTCCTTTACGATTTCAGTGGAACCAATGGCGAGAACCCGGAGGCCGGCCTGATCATGGACAAATCCGGCAATCTCTACGGAACGACCTCGGAAGGCGGCGCCTATGGGTACGGCGAGGTGTTCGAATTGGCCGCAAACGGCAGCGAGTATGTCCTCTATTCGTTTACTGGGGGGACCGATGGTCGTGCCCCCGTTGCGCCTGTCACCATGGATGCAGCAGGCAATCTGTACGGAACCACGTATGCCGGCGGTCATGGTAGTGGCGTTGTCTTTGAGTTGGCGCCGAACGGAACGGAGACGGTGCTTTATACCTTCGCAGAAGGCGACGATGGCGGGCAACCCGAAAACGGCGTCATTTTGGACAAGCAGGGCAACCTTTATGGAACGACGGGAACACATGGCGCTTCCGGCGATGGCGTCGTTTTCCGAATCGATCGTCACGGCGGCGAGACGGTCCTTCATACCTTCACAGGCGGCTCTGACGGCGCGAATCCGGGCCCGCTGATCTGGGGCGCCGGCGACAAGAAGAACTTTCTCTACGGCATGTGCATGCATGGCGGTTACGACAACGAGGACGGCCTCATCTTCATGCTGAAGAAATAGGGCTCGCCGCGCGAGCTCACTCCTTCGCCTTCGCCGCCTGCCAGAGGTCTTCCATTTCGGCTGGGGTGGCGTCGGAGAGCGGGCAATCTTGTTTCGCAAGAGCCGCTTCGATTTCCCCTGAAGCGCCTTACGAATTTATCACACCGTGAGACCAACCGTCCTTGGCGAAGAGGCGATCCGCCTCGCCGGGCAGCTCATGAACAAGCGCGCGGTTCTTGCTCAGTTTCACTCTGTCCGGATAGAGGCGGCGCCCACAGCCAATTGCGCGACAGCGCGCCTTAAATGCTCCGCGGAAGCTCGACTTGCTGGCGGACGTTTCGACCTTCGCATTGACGCACTTGGCCGTTCAGATAGCCCGTCATTGGCACGGAGCGCGCTGGAATCCAATTCAGGCCGAAACGACAGATGCACCCTGATTTCCTGCTATCATTTTACCGGCGATTAGCGGGACTGTGAGACATTCATGCGTCCCAAAGGCTGGATTTCCCCCCTTTCCAGCCCAGGAATACCCCGCCGCCCGGTTGCTCCCTCGATTCCGTGGCGGCGGTTTTTTTGAAATCCCAGCATCGCCGAACGCTGCCCAGCGCCGGAAAATAACCGGGAAATCCGGTAGCTTCCGGGGTGATCCACACGGACTCGTGGCGCGCCCAGACGAAAACGGCGGCACGGGGGCCGCCGTTTTCATGCACAACGGGGCTGGCTCGAACTCAGAAAGCATTGATTCCGTTGGGCGTCCCCATGCCTGTCGGACCATCATAGCCGACTTCGCCGTTGCACCAATATGCGAAGGGGCACGTGCCGTTGCTGCCCGAGGTGATGTCGAACAGATCCGAGGAATTTTCATAGATGCTTTCGGCCGCGTTCACTCCGCCGTCGTTGACGGCGAATACCGCGCCGATCAGAGGCGTGGCCACGCTGGTACCGCCCACAACGAACCAGCTGCCGTCCTCGTACTCCGCCACGCCCGTGTCCGGATCCGCAACGGCGGCCGTGTCTCCCACCATGCGCGTGGGACAGTTGGGGTCGGTTTGCCAAGAGGGCTTTGCGAAATATGCGCTGCAACCGCTGCCGGTGCCGCTCCAGACGGTTTCGCTCCAGCCGCGGGCGTTGTTGGCCGTGGTCAGAGTTGTGCCGCCGACAGCGATCACAGTCGGCATATCGGCCGGAGCGCACACGCCGGCCGCGTAGCCGTCGTCGCCATTGGCGGCGGTGATCGCGACGCCGGAATGATTGTAATAGTTGGCGAACCTCCTGACGCCTTTCGACTCCACGCCGCAATAGCTGTTGCTGATGACGTAGGCACCGAGCGTGGCGGCTTCGTCGACCGCGGTCCCCAGATCCTTGAATGAACTCGTTCTCGCCTCGACCAGATAGATCGTGCATCTGGGGCAAACGGCGCTCGCCATCTCGATATCCAGCCCCTGTTCCACGTCCCAGCCGCTGTTCGGCGGCGGCAATTTCTTCCCGCCCTTCTGGTTCACCTGGTGGAAGCAGCCATTGTTGAAGTTGCAGGGCGGCAATCCCATCTGGGCGCGATAGACGGCGAGGTCGGTTTCGGCAGTGGGATAGCCATAGGCGTCGACCAGCGCGATGATCGTGGACGTAATTCCTGCGCGCGACGGGAGGTTGTAAGCGGAAAGAAGGTCTGCCGCCGTATAGCCCTGGATCTCCGCCGGGCTCTTAAGCACTTTTCCGAATTTGTCGGTGACGATGTCTGCGGTGCAGCGGGCATTCAATCCTGTGACCGGCGGACACGCCCCGATGAAATAGGTGTTGCCTGACCGGTGCACGACCGGCGGCTGGGCCTTTGCGGCCGCCGCCAGACCGACAATTGCGAGCGCCGAAAGCAGCGCTCCTGACATGATATGACGCATTATCGACACCCCTTTGTTCGTCTTGGATGAACCAGTTAACCAGCATGAGTTAAGGTCACACGATACACGGTTCCATCCGATATGAAAGCGTCAAAGCATCGTCGCCGGCAGACCGTGGAGCCGGATGATCCTGGCGCCGGCAGCGTGAAATACGCCGAACGGCAGGCGATCGGAGGGGCAAAGGCCGCTGCCGGTCGCTGATCTGAGTAGCGGACAGACGAGGTCGGGGACCAGGGACGGCCGGTACCCCAATACCGTTATCAACGTCAGCGGCACGCTATGGCACAACAGCTGATGGCGGCGCCTATAACTCCGGCACGGTGTTCTCGATCGCCCCGTCAACGCAGAACCGCGCCCTGATCCCGAATGGCCGCCAACGGAGATCGCGTGCCCGTCTTTGGATTCGCGGAAGACCGGAAGGAGTAGGAAGAGTCGCGAAGGCTTTGCCTGCCCAAATGTCGTGCCCCCTCGTCGCTACAGGGGGAGAATAGCGACGAAGGGGCAACGACCACTCGCGAACGTCACCAACATAGTAGGATCACATTAAGCCCCCATTGGCGGGCTATTAGAAATTGTCCATGGGACTCCGCAGGCCCATGGAATTTGCGGCGGCGAACCCCTCTGAGCCGGCGCGGCCTTGCCGGACTGCCATGTCCAGTGAGCGTGCATGACGCGGGATTCGATGGACAATTTCTAATAGCCCGCCAATGCGGAATTAATGTGAGGATGCCACGTTCGGTCTGTTCATGGTTGGTTGGTTACCCCTTCGTCGCCATTTCCCCTGTGGCGACGGAGGGGAGCGGCGCTTCAGCGAAGCGCACGGGTAACAGCCTCCGAAGCCGTTAAACCGGATCGCGTCAGGCCGCATGTGCGGAAACGATGGCGTCGGCGGATAATGTGCGCAACGGCGCGCGGTGGGGCGCATTTGGAGCAAGACGGTCGGCCGGAAAAGAGATCGTCACCGTTGTCCCCGCACCGGGCATGCTGTCCAGCGCAAGATTGCCGCCATGAAGTTCCACAAGGTCGCGCGCGACCGGCAGACCAAGGCCCGTTCCCTCATATTTGCGGGAAAGCCCATTGTCCGCCTGCCAGAAGCGTTCAAATACCCGGGCGATATCCTGCGGCGCGATACCGATGCCCGTGTCCTTCACCGAAATCGTCATTCCGCCCCCGCGCGTCTCGGCCATTACAAGAACGTCGCCTCCCGCGGGCGTAAACTTGATCGCATTGGAAAGCAGATTGATCAGGATCTGCTGGACCCTCTGGCGGTCCGCCACAAGGCGCGGCAGACCGGGCTCAATCCGGAAATCAAGGCGCAACTCGGCCTTGGTGGCTTCCGGAAGCATCACGCGAATGATGCGGTCGACCAGAGCGACGATGTCGACCTCTTCTTCCACGAGACAGATGTCTCCGGTGCTGATCCGCGCCACGTCGAGTATCTCGTTGATGATTTCGAGAAGACGAACGCCGGCGATACGAATGTCATCGGCATATTCGCGGTAGCGCATGTCGCCCAGCGGGCCGCAGGATTCCAACCTGATCAGCTCGGCGAAACCGATCACCGCATTCAGCGGTGTCCGCAATTCGTGGCTCATGGCGGCAAGAAAGCGCGACTTCGCATCATTGGCGGCGTCCGCGGCAGCCAGCGCCTTTCTCAGGCCGGACGTAGCGTCTTCCAATCGCCGCCGGGTGGTTTCCAGTTCCTCGATGTGGGAGCGCAACCGCGCGGCTTCGTCCGCCGCGCGGCTTGCGAGGTGGGAGTCGACGATCGCACCGATCACGCCGAGACCCATGATGAGGACCACAATCGCGGCCACGGCGGCCGCGACGGCTCCCGGCGCGATGACAACGCCCGATACGGTAACAGCAGGATCGGGGACATAAAGGACCGCAGACATGGCGGTGAAATGCATGCCCACGATCGCGAAAGCAAAGAGACCCGCTGCGATGGCATAACCCTTGAGGTTGTTGCACCACACCGCCACCTGAAGCGCAAGCGCGCTCGCGAGCACCCCTATGGCAATCGAAGCTATTACATAGGAGGCGCTCCAATGGCTCTGCGCGGGCATCCGCACCGCAAGCATGCCCGTATAATGCATGGCGCTGATCGCCACTCCGGTAATCGCACCGCCCAAAGCGCCGCCCGCACGGGTCAGACAGACACAGAAGCCCAGCGCACAGAGGGAGGCCGCAATCAGAATGGAAAGCGCCGTCAGCGGCGCATCGTAGGACACGGGCAACCCGGGCCGGTACGCAAGCATAGCGACGAAATGCAGGCCCCATATGCCGCAGCCCGCAGTTACCCCTGCGGCCAGCAGCCAAACGGTTCGTACCGAACCGCCGGCAGCCCTGCCCCGCGCGATCATCGTCATTGCCGTGATGGATGCGAGAAGACAAAGCACAGCCGCAAGCACAACCAGCCCAAGATCGTGCTGTTCCGTGATGCATCCAAGCACATGCAACATGCCCCCATTGTCGCGTGGAGGCGTAAATCCGGAATAAAGACGATTTACAGCCAGCGCGATGCATTCCGGCTGCGCTCGGCAGCCAAAGGTGATGCGCGAGATGATCGCCAGCGTGGACGCGCGCCCG
>DATJUM010000111.1:0-2414 GCA_035502355.1 Rhizomicrobium sp.
CGACATTGTCGGCCCAGCACCAGGCGCACCAGGTAAAATCGATATTGTCGTCGTCGCCATGCTCGACCGTCATCTGTTCCACGCCGGCCTGTTCGGCGAGCGGGGTCTGGAAGTAGTAGAGCTGGGCCTTGTGGCCGGTGCGGTAGGAGATCGTGACCGGCGAGTCGAAGGTGATGGTGTTTCCGGAAATCGCCGTGATGCGGTGCATTTCGGCGGTGGGGCGGTCGCAATTGGAGAACCAGCAACCGGCCGTGCCCTGCTGATAGGGATATTGTTTCTTGGTGAAATCGTCGATGTAGGGTTGCCACGGGTCGTGCTTCTGCCACACCACGCGGTAATCCGGCGCCGCCCAGATTTTGCCGAGCCCTTCGACATCAGGCTGCCAGCCTGCGCCGGAAGCTTCGTCGAGCAGGACAATCTGTCCGACCGAAAATCCTGCGGCGCTCGCCACCTGGACGCTGTTCTTGCCATGCGCGACATCGGCGGTGAGCCGCGTCGCCGTCGTGGTGTTGTTCCAGCGCTCGGGACCGAGAATGATCATGGGCGACGGATTTTTTCCCGGCTGGTAGCTGCCGAGCTTCGCCCCGCCCCTGCGCGTCAGGATGGTCGTGCCGGGTCCCGCCCCGCGCAGCGAGATGCCCTGGTCGATGAGCACGGAATTGCCCTCGGCGATCATGAAGGTGCCGGCCGAAAGCGACACCACCTCGCCCGCCGGACAGGAATCGATCGCGTTCTGGATATCGGCGGTGTCGTCCTTGCCCGAACCGCGCGGCGTGACCGTGGCACAGACGGTCGTCCGGTTCGGAATGCCGCCCACGGAAAGCATCCCCGCCATCCGCCAGTTCGCCGACGCATCGTCATCCGCCGGCAGAAGACCGGCAGGCGGCTCCTGTGCGAGGGCCGGCTCTGCAGCGATCGTGATCGCGAGGCCGAACAACAGCGATGCAGCGCGAAGAACCGGGAACATCTGCGTCTCCACTTCCGGGTCGAACGGCAATGCGCGCCATCAGGGCACGTACGCCTTGCTCCCCTCCATGGTACACGGCGACGTGAATCCGCCCCTAATTACTTCGGGCACGAAGCTGCAAAAGACGCGGGGATGGTTAGCAGCTCATTGCAATTCGTGGGAAGATTTGCCCGCGTTACGGGGCGTGGGCATATGAAAAAGACCGCGGCTACGCAACGCGTCTCCCATGCGAGGCAAAAAGATAGACCGCTCACGCAAGTTCGATTTGCGCGGTATGGCCTCCGCCGGCGAGCTTTGCATCGCAGGTGACGAGCGGCAGGCCGAGTGCCTCCGCCAGCGCCAGATACATCGCATCGTAAGCCGTGAAATTGTCCCGCAATTCCCAGGCGCGGTTCATCAGAAATCCATGGGCGTGGCGCTGCAACGGCAGCGCAGCGAGCAGATCGAGATTTACACGGGCGCGCGCCTGATCGATGTCGCCCAGCCGGACATAGCGGCGCATGACCTGCGCCACCTCGACATCGATGAGATGCGGAGCGTTCAGCATGCGGCCCGCCGCAAGCAGCCTTCGCTCCAGGCGTTGCCCTTTTTGCGTTCTGAGCAGCAACTCGACAATCGCCGATGCATCGACGACGACGCTCACCGGTTGTCGCGTTCGGCGCGGACAGCCTCGGAAGGCGAGAGCGACGGCGCGATGGGGGGGAGCTTCTCGAGGCGTGCTGTGAGCTCTTCGAGCGTCGGCCGCTCCGCCACCCGCCTGATCTCGGCCAGCAAATACTCGGAGAGCGATTGTCCCGCCAGCGCCGCGCGCGACTTGAGCCGCCGGTGCAGCGCCTCCGGAACGTTTCGGATCTGAACCATCACGCCCATGTATTCAGCATGGGTACATGCAATCTGCATGTCAAGGCGAAATGACGCGCAAAGCGGGCTTGCCGACTCCCGGCGGCATAGGGAGGGGACGCGCCGGCGTGTATAATCGATCTATCTTATGCATCCCCCGGAAGGCGCGCCGCATGGACAAGGACGAACTGACCAAATGGGCGCTGGCCAATGGCTGGCAGATGATCGACGGCCATCTGAGCCTGACGAAGCCCACCCCGCCGCATCCGGCGATCGTGCGGCTGGTGCTGAAGGCCACGGTGGTCAATCTCGAAGTGAAGAAACCGGTCGGCAAATGGGACAAGATCGCCGGCGTGCCCTACGCCAAAATCGAAGCCGACACGGAAACCGGCTTCCCCCGCGGCCTCGGCCTCGACACGATCTCCGGCTTCACGACGCTGATGCAGGACAACAAGAACCGCGCGGTCTTGTAAGTCGAAACATGCCGTATCGTCTATGATGGCTGGTGCGGTGGTGGACGGAAGGCCGATCGCGTCTCGGGCAAGTAAGCCCGTCGCAAAGCATGGGTCTTCGTCCGCCGTTCCATCGAACCCGAACAGTCGTAAGG
>DATJUM010000112.1:0-17304 GCA_035502355.1 Rhizomicrobium sp.
GTTGCGCCTTCTTGCGCAGAGCCCCTTGCGCTACCGGCGTCAAATTCTGGCGCTCAAACATTTCTTTTCCGGACGCCAATCCACCGTTGTCTTGCTCGATGATCTCACCGCCCACCGGAACGATCTGCAACTCCATTCCATTGCCCACGGCGTCGTGCTGCTCGAACAACTGGCAATCGACTATGGTGCCGAACGCCGTCGCATGCGCGTGGTCAAGATGCGCGGCATCCCCTTTAAGGGCGGATTCCACGACTTCACCATCGAGCGCGGCGGCCTCGAGATTTATCCGCGTCTCGTTGCGGCCGAGCATCACAAGGATTTCGAAGGGCAGTTTGTCCCGAGCGGCAATAAAGAGCTCGATGCGCTGTTAGGAGGCGGACTGGAGCGCGGTACGAACGCGCTTCTCATAGGAGCAGCCGGCGTCGGCAAGTCATCGATCGCAATCACCTACGCAATTGCAGCCGCCGCGCGGGGCGAGCGCTCCATCGTCTTTGCGTTCGATGAAGGCAAAGGAACGATGAAGGCCCGGGCCAAGACACTTGGACTGCCGCTGGAGGCAGCCATTGATGGCGGCAAAATTCGCATCGAGCAGATCGATCCGGCGGAGCTGTCGCCCGGGGAGTTCACCCATCTTGTGCGCAAGGCCGTCGAGTTCGACGAGGCGCGGATTGTGATCATCGACAGCCTCAACGGCTATCTCAACTCCATGCCTGACGAGCGCTTCCTTGTGCTGCAGATGCACGAATTGCTGAGCTATCTGAGCCAGCTCGGCGTACTAACGATCCTTGTCCTGGCCCAACACGGCCTGGTGGGCCCGATGGATACACCGCTGGATATCAGCTATCTCAGCGACGCGGTGCTTATGCTGCGCTATTTCGAGTATGACGGCACGGTTCGCCGTGCCCTCTCCGTCGTGAAGAAGCGCAGCGGGAATCACGAACATACGATTCGCGAATTTCGCCTGACCGGGCAGGGTGTCAAGCTCGGACCGCCGCTTAAAGGCTTTAGCGGAATCTTCGGGGGAACCCCCGTCTACACGGGCGAGAAAGAACCCCTGCTCAGTGACCGGGAACGCAATGAAGGCTGACACGCAGACAGCCAAAGTCCCCATTCTTGCTCCGGTAGGGCGCGACGCCGCCGCGTGTGCGATCCTGATCGAACAAGCCGGCCTTGTCGCCTGCGTCTGCAGCAATGTCTTTGATCTCGTCGCGCAGTTGGACCTATCTGCAGACGTGGTTCTGATCGCCGAAGAGGCGCTGTATGGGAGCGGCCTGGATTATTTGGAAACGTGGGTGGCAGCCCAGCCTCCGTGGTCTGACCTTCCCTTTGTCGTCCTGACCAACCAGAACGCAGGCGCGCGATTTGCACAATTCAGGAGAGATCTCGTCCGCAAGCTGCGCAACGTCGCCTTTCTTGAACGGCCGGTGCAGGCAATTTCTCTTCAGACAGCCGTGCTTTCTGCGGAACGCGGCCGCTCGCGTCAGTATCAGGCACGAGCCTATCTCGAGATGCAGCAGCAAGCCGCGCAGGAATTGGAACGTCTGGTAGTCCAGCGGACCGCTTCGCTGAAAGAGGCAAATGAACGCCTCGAGAATGAAATTGAACAGCGCGAGCGTGCGCAGACAGCTCTGATGCAAGCCCAAAAAATCGAGACCATGGGACAGCTCGTCGGAGGCGTGGCTCACGACTTTAACAACCTGCTGATGGCGATCATCGGCAACCTCGACCTGCTCGGCAGACGAATTGGGGACGACCCGAACAAGACCAGGCTGTTGACGGGCGCCATGGAAGGCGCGCGGCGGGGGGCCACCCTGACCCAGCGTCTATTGGCGTTCGTTCGAAAGCAGGAGTTACAGCCCCGCCCGACGGACATCGTCGCGCTCGTCGAAGACATGCGGGGGCTAATAACCAAGTCGGTCGGACCAATGATCCAGGTGAAAATCGTTTCTGCGCCGGCCCTACCGGCGGTGAACATAGATCCCAACCAATTGGAAATGGCTCTCTTGAACCTTGCCGTGAATGCGAGGGACGCCATGCCCGGAGGCGGGACGCTGACGATCGGCCTTGAACGCCATCAAGTCTCAGCAGATAACGAACTGGTCCTGGCCCCCGGCGCTTACGTGCGCCTCCTGGTGCATGACACGGGTGAAGGTATGGATGCTGCGACGCTGGCGCGGGCGGTCGAACCCTTCTTTTCGACCAAGGGGACCGGTAAGGGCACAGGCCTCGGGCTTTCCATGGTGGACGGGTTGGCCCACCAGTCGGGGGGCGCCTTCCGGCTCGAGAGCCAAAAGGATTCTGGCACGACCGCCATGCTGTGGCTGCCGGTTGCCGATCGCGAGGCCGAGGCCCCCGTTCGCGCTACATCCGTTCCAACCAGCAGTCGGCCGGCAACAATATTGCTCGTCGATGACGATTTCTTGGTCGCGGCGAGTACGGTTTCCATGCTTGAAGAGCTCGGTCATCGCGTTGTCGAAGCGCATTCGGGTAAGCAAGCTCTTGTCGTCCTGAAGGAAGGCTTGAATCCCGACCTTGTCATCACCGATCATGCGATGCCCGGCATGACGGGCATCGAACTCGCCCGCACCCTGCGACTGCACAATCCCCAATTGCCCATTCTGCTGGCAACGGGATACGCCGAAATTCCAGGCGCGGCTCCGATCGAATTTCCCCGCCTTGCCAAGCCCTATACGCAAGAGCAGCTCGCGGGTGAGATCGCGCGCCTGTTGAGCATTCGTGCGCCGACAAATGCGGGCAGACATGTTTGACTGTTTCCGTCACTTCGGCACGATATCGGGCGTACAGTTTCAGCGGCGGAGACACTTGCTGCATCCCGTCCGGTCTCATCCGCGACCATGACGGCAACCTCTATGGAACGACCTTTGATGGCGGCAATGACGGCCAGGGCACCGTCTTCCGGCTCGCTCCCGACGGAACCTACACCAAATTGTATGCGTTCCGGCGGAAGCGACGGGGCCAATCCCGGCAGCGGCCTCGCCCGCGACAGATCCGGCAATCAGGTTTCGGCAACGCGTCTTGCAATCCCGGCGCGCCGGACGCGCGCCGCTGCATAGACAATGGCAGCCAGCACCGCGGCGCCACCGCTCCACACAAGCAGATCCGGCTCGGAGGCCGCGATCAGCGCGAAGCTGCACACTGCACCGGCACCGGCCGTAGCCCGCGCCCAGAAGCGTTGCAAGGACGGCAATGCGTGGCTGAGCCGAAGCAGTGCGAGACCCGCCGCGCCATAGACCATCAGGCTCAGCACGACGGCGACGTTTGTGACGATCGTGAACTGACGCGCAAGTGTCGGGCTCGTCGAGGCGATCGCAACAAGGCTGGTGAGCACGCCGGTAAAGACAAGATTGCCCAGCGACACCCTGGGAGCGATGTTTGTTCGAGCAACCGTCCGCATGGGCCCAAGCACAGCCTCGCTCTCGGCCGACTCGACGGCCAACAGAAGGCCTGCACCGAGGGTGCCGCAGGCCTTCAACATGGCACAGAGTGCGATCGCACCGGCGACGGAGGCACCGAGGATCGGCGCGATGGCATCGGCAAAGGGAGCCGTGGATCTCGCCAACGCTGCGGCCGGCAAGAGGCCCATGATCGCGCCACTCGCGGCCATGTAGAGCACCGCCGCGACGAGCAGTCCGGCGAGCGTGCCGATCGGCACGTCACGCACCGGATTGCGCACGCGCACCGACAGAATGATCGCGGTTTCGATGCCGAGAAACGCCCAGAACACCATCACCGTCGCGCGCGGCAAAACCGCGAGAGCCGGTTGGCCGGTCACGTTCCACGATGCCTCGAAAACCGATCCGCGAAACCAAAACCAGCCGCCAATCGCCGCAATCGCCACCGGCACCAGCCCGAGCAACATCGACCAGCTTTGCAGTCGCGCGACAAAGCGCGGACCGACAATATTTGCTCCGATAAACAGCCAGAGCGCCGCGACCGTAGAGATCATCATGCCCGCGGGCGTGACAAAGAATGGTACAAGCGCGCCGAGATAGCCCGTGACCGCCAGTGCAACGGCGACCGCTGCGACGATACAGGAAGCCCAATAAAGCGCACCTGTGACGAACCCCGCCAGCGGTCCGAATGCGTGGTCGATATAGGAAAACAGTCCAGGGGTTCCGGGGTTGAGAATGGCAAGCCAGACGAACACGCCGCCGATCAGCGCCGCGCCTGCCGTCGCGGCAAGCCAGGCGAGAATGGTGATCGACCCGATGGCTGCAAGACTCGCCGGCAGGAGATAAACACCCGAGCCGATCATCGTGCTCGCCACGATCATCGTCGCAAGAAACGGCCCGATCTTGTTGTGGTGATCAGACATGTGTGACCTTTTCTCCCTTCCCCCGCTACCGGAAGAGCAAGTTGGCATGGCACATTTTGTCATCCCGGCCGCGAAGCGAGCCGGACCCAGTTGGCGCGCGTCCGCGGGCGCAAGGAGTCATTCCACCCGCCGACGCCCGTTACCGGGTGCCGGCTTTCGCGGGAATGACAAATTCTTGTTTGAGACCACAACTTAAACACCCTGCGCCCTCATGCGCGCCAATGCTTGCGTATCGCCGGCGCTCAAATCCAGATGCGATGCTATGGCGAATTGTTGCCGGGCTTCGTCGTTTCGCCCGGCGTACCTCAGCGCCTTGCCCCATTCGAGGTGCAGGCGGCCCCAGTTCGGCGCATATTTGTTTGCTTCCTCGAATTTCGCGAGCGCGAGGTCGGAGCGGTTCTCCTGCATCAGCGCCTCGCCCCACATCTCCAGCGGATCGGCGAAATGCGGGCCTTTCAGGTTCGCTTCGCGGAACTTCGCGATCGCGCCGTTCAAATCACCTTTCCGCAGAAGCAAACCACCCCAATCGGTATTGGCGAGCGGCAGCGATGGACCCAGCCGGACAGCTTCAGCAAACAGTGTCTCGGCAGATTTCCACGCGCCGGCGAATGCTTCGATTTGGGCGCGCGCGACAACACATGGATAACAGTCGGGAGGCAGCTTCGAGGCGAGCGCGCCGGCCGACGCGATATCGCCAAGATTTGCCTCGACGAGCGCAAGCTGCGCCTCAAGCTGATACGCGGCAAAGCCTGGACCCAGACTGGCGATGCCTCTCGACAATTCGATTTTCGCCGCGTTCCAGTCCCGCGAAGCCATTTCCACGGCGGCGCGCACCGAAATCACGAGAAGCATCTGCCGCTTTGCGGCGCTTGTCCTTGCCGATACCGGAACGACCACAATACGGCGCGCCGCGACGGGATCATGCATCAGCGCAAGGTCGCGGGCGAGATAGGCGAGCGATCTTCCCCTGACGCTTGTATGATCGGTGCTGAGATCGGCTTCCATCTCGCGGACACCGTCCCTGTAGTCGCCGAGAGCCGCGTCGGCTTCTTCCGCGAGTATGCTGTGCATGTTTCCGAGAACGCGCTGATCCAGTTCGGTCGCTGCTTTATCGTTGAGCAGTTTCAGGCCCGTTGCGGCCTCGCGATAGGCCGATTCGGAATGACCCAGTCGCCACGCAACCGATGCAAGGTTGTTGTGGGCAAGCAACAATCCGGGATTCACGGCGAGCGCCGCATATCCATATTGCTCCGCACGGCGCGTGTCGCTTTCCACGAACAGCAAACCGGCATAGGCCCAGGCGCGTTCGCTTGCCGGCGCGCTGCTTTGGGCAAGCGCGAGCAGAACTGCCTTCGATTCCCCTTCCTGGCCATGGGACGACAGATAGATGCCGTAACGATAGGGTTGGGTGTCGGCAAAAAGCCGCTCGGCGGCCCGATCGAGGAGCGCGTCGAGATTGTTGCCGCGGAATGTCGCCCCTGCCCCGCTGCCGGCGCGGGCGGTCACGGCATAGCCTTGCCCACTACGCACCACCTCGCCCGTGATGCGCGTCTGCCGTCCTATCCAGTTCACGAGAATGCGATAGGCCTCGCCAAGCGATATGCCCGTGTCCGGAATCTGGACCTTCAGATCGTCGCCCCAGTTGTTGCGATAGGATTTCGCGGCCCTGAGCGACTGCGTGCCGGCCTGCATCGCCGCGATCCTGTCGAGCACGTGCTGGGCGATGACGCTGCCGGTCTCGCCCTGATCCGCAAGGGCGGGAGGGACCGAGAAACTTTCAACGACGAGTCGATGATCGTTTGCGGCCGACCAGATCGCAGCGGCGATGGCCACAACGACCAGCAAGCCCAGCAGCATGAGGATGCAGAATCCGGCGCCCCGCATGCGATCCGTAAACCGCCGCCATTTGAGATGGGAAATCTCGAACGCATTTTGCTCGATAAGATTTTCGCTCTGCAGCCGGGCAAGACGCGTCTGCTCGCGCAGATAGGCGCGCGTGTCAGCGGAAGACGTTTCGGCATGCGTGGCCAATACGGTCGCCAGCGGATCGCCCAGCCGTTGCGCATCGGCGGACGCATATTCATCCTCAATCATATCGCGGCTCGATTTTCCCGTCCCAATGCATCAGCGCGGTGGCGTCGGTGGGGCTGAGATCGAGATGCGAAGCGATGGCGAATTGTTCTTTGGCTTCGTTACGGCGGCCGAGATAAAACAACGCCTTGCCCCATTCGAGATGCAAGCGACCCCAATTGGGCGCGTATTTGTTTGCTTCATCGAATTTGGCGAGCGCGAGATCGGAACGGTTCTCCTGCATCAGCGCCTCGCCCCACATCTCCAGCGGATCGGCGAAGTGTGGGCCTTTGGCGTGCGCGATCGCGAATTTCGCGATGGCGCCGTCGTAATCGCCGACCAGCAGCAACATGCGGCCCCAATCGGTATCGGCGAATGGAATGTGCGGCGAGCGTGCAGAGACAATGGCGTAGAGGCGCCCGGCCTGTCTCCGGTCGCGCTTCAGCGCCGCGATGGCGGCGCGCACGCGCAGGCAGATATCGCAGTCGTAGGCCGTCTGCGCGATCAGCGCCGTCGCGCCGGCCTCGTCGCCCTGGCGCGCCATGACGTAAGCCAGGTGCGGCTTGATCATGTCCCAGTAGCCGGATCTTGCAGCCTCCGGGCCGCGCGCCATGTCGTCCATTATGACGTGGCCGAGTGAAATCGCCGAGCGCCAGTGCCCGGCCGCTTCGGCAACCTGAAACTCGGCCCATTCCGCGACGGGTATATAAACGCCGTTCGACGGCATCGGGGGAATAGACATTGCGATGCGCCGTGCTCCGCCGATGTCATGATCGGCGGCAAGATCGCCTGCATAGGCATCGAAATAGCCGTCCCTCGCGCAGCCGGACAAATTGCGCCATTCATCGATCGCGGCGCGATAGTCTCCGGTGAGTTCGTCGGCCGTAGCGGGCCAGACGATTCGCCACACGCAATTCGCGTCCTCGTCTCCATGAAGTGCATTCGGATCGCGATGCAGCATGGTCGCGGTGGCGTCCGCGGCACGCCACGCCTCCTCGTCGTAACCGAGCGCATTCGCGATATTGGCCCACCACGCATAGATCGGGCCTCCGCCATGGAGTCGGACCGCCTCCCGAATCCTGCCGAGAGCGACTTCTGTCGCCGCCGGTGAGCGCGCCTGACGGAGATCGAGCATTGCCCATTCCGTGTCGGCCAGCGCGCGTTGGCGCGCATCACCGGTAGCCGCAAGCTTTGCGACAAAGGCCCGAGCCTCGGCATAGCGCTCCTGCCGGCCGAGATATTCGACGTATCGATAAGGAGAAACCGCCGCGAACAGAGACTCGGCTGCCCTGTCGGTCATCGCGTCGAGGTCTGCAACTTGTCCCTCCGCACGCACGCCCGGCCGGTCGCCATAACGGAGGGTCAAGGCATAATTCGAACCCATGCGCACCAGATCGCCGCCGACATGAACTTCGTGTCCAAGCCAGCCCCGCAGATAGCGGTTGACCTCGTCCAGCGAGATCCCGGTTTCTGGAATATCGACGCGCACGACATCGGCCTTCTCGGTCCTTAAATTGCTCGACCGCTCGACAGTCGAGACCGTTTCCGATTGCAATTCGACAAAACGGTCGCGCACGCGCGAGGCGAGGACGGAGCCCGTGAGCCCTTGCGCGGCCATGTCCGGCGGTACGCTGAACGCATCGACAACGAGATCCCGGTCCCGTGAAGCATTCCAGATCATGGTGCCGAGTCCGCAAAGGAGCAAAAGCACGACGAGGCCGACCGCGATTTCGATTGCGCCTTTGGTCTGGTCGTTGAAGCGGCGCCATTTCAGATGGGAAAGTTCGAGCGCGTGCTCCTCGTGCAGGATCTTCGTCTGGAGCCGCGTCAGCTTCTCCTGTTCGCGCAGGAACGCACGTGCTTCCTCCGTCGATGCGGCCGGCCCGTTCAGTGCCGCATCGAGCGCGGCGGGACTCGCCGCAACCGTGCCGGGCGCGGTCGCGATCTCGTCGTCGCCGAAGATATCGTCAGCCATGGGAGTTCCCTCCCTCTCCCCCGGGGATCGGCGGAGAGGGAATCTGATCGCGAATCTCACGCATGGTTTGCCCTCATCTGGGCGAGAGCGGCGGCATCGCTCGGGTTGAGGCCAAGATGAGAGGTGATGACGAGTTGTTGCTGGGCTTCGGCGCGGTGGCCCAAATAAAACAAGGCCTTGCCCCATTCGAGATGCAGCCGGCCCCAGTTTGGCGCGTATTTGTTTGCTTCCGCGAATTTCGCGAGCGCAAGGTCGGAGCGGTTCTTCTGCATCAGCGCCTCGCCCCACATTTCCAGCGGATCGGCGAAGTGCGGGCCTTTGGCGTGCGCGATCGCGAATTTTGCGATTGCTCCATCGTAATCACCCTTGAGCAGCAGCATTTCGCCCCAGTCCGTATCGGCGAAAGGAATGTCGGGTGAGCGCGCCGCGACGACCGCGAACCAGTGTGCGGCGGTGCTCCAGTTCCCGGCGAGGGCTTCGATCTTCCCGCGGATGCGCATGCACGGATCGCAGTCGAGCGGGGTGCGGGCGATGAGCGCGCGCGCTTCTCCAAGTCGGCCCAACCTTGCCAGAGCGAACGCCTGAAAGGCGCGCCCGCGACGCGGTCCGTAAATCGCCGGCACCGATTCGATCGCGCCGGCCATGAACCATGCTGGCGCGAAAGCGGCTGCGAGATCGGGTGGTGAGGCCAGCGCGCGCCAGTCTCCAAGGACATAGGCGAGATCGGTGGCCATGACCACGCGATCATAGGCGATGGCCGGATTCTGCGGCCGAGGCAGGCGCCGAAAGCTTGCGCGGGCGGCTTCGATCTCGTGAAGATGCGCAAGGCTGAGGGCAATCATTTCGCGGGCGCCGTCCACATCGGTGTCGTTGCTACCGGCCGCTTCCAGCTTCCGGAAAGCACGAAGCGCATCGGCGAAATCGCCCGAATAGAATGCGGCATCTGCGTGCTCGCCCGGGAGACCGGCGCTCCGCGCGGCGGCGTTCATATCGATATCGTCGCCGCTATCGAGCAGCCGGATCGCTGCCCGCGCGGCCTTCAGCGCCGTTTCTTCCCGCCCGAATTCGAAGGCGTCGCCGTCGAGATCGTCATAGGCGACCGCGAAATTTGGCACGATGGCTGTCGCCTCTTCATCGTCCGCAAGGACTTCTTCGGCTGGCCCGCGGGCGCGGCTCGCAACCGCAAGCCCGACCAATGCCCAGGCGCGGTCGCGCGGCGGATTTCCCGCCTTGGCAAGCTCGCGGAGAATCGCATGCGCCACGGGCAGGTTGCGGTGTTCCGCTTCATAGATGGCATAGCGGTAAGGCTGGGCTGCCTTGTAGATGGATTCGGCGGACTGCCAGAGCAATTTGTCGAAATCAGTTTCGCTGCCGCTCACCGTCGCCGCCGCCCCGTCCACCCGCGACGTCACCGCGATTGTGCCGTTGGACTTGCGCCAGATCGCGCCGGTGATGCGCGTCTGGCGGCCGAGCCAGGACGCCAGCAGACGATAGAACTCGCCGATCGAGACGCCGGTATCGGGAATCTGGACCCTGATGTCACCGCCGCTCCAGTAGTTAGCGTAGGACGCCGCGGGCCGCGACGAGAAGGTGTTGTTTTGCAGCGCGGTAAGCGCATCCTGCAGCCTGGCTGAAACGACCTCGCCCGTCAGTCCGCGCGATGCGAGATCGGGCGGCACCGAAAAGCTTTCAATCACGAGGCTGTCATCATGCGCAGCACTCCAGACCGCAGCTGCGATTGCAGCGGCTACGGCGACGAAGAGGAAGGCCAGCGCGATCTCGAACGTGACCTTCATGACGGCGCTGATGTTGCCGAAGCGCAGCGACCAGTGCCGGAGGTGGAGTTCGCGTTTGAGTTCTTCGATCTGGAGATCTGCGAGAATGCCCTGTTTTCTCAGAAACGCGTCCGCTTCCTCCCGGCTCGCGCCTGCAAGCGCGATCGCCATCGGCACATGCTCTCCGCGCGCGCCTTTGGGTTCGACGGCTGTGCCTTCCCTTTCGTCAATCATGCTTCCCCCGCCGAAAACTGGGCACGCGGAGACGTGGAGACACAGCAATATCGCGCCAGAGCAATGTGGTGCAAAAGGGAGTTCCAGTACGCCTGTTCCGCGTCGTGCCGTCTCCGCGTGCAAATAGTTCGTTCAGGCATGTGCTGCCCTCTGGCGCGCAAGCGCAGCGGCATCACCGGCGGAGAGATCAAGCTGCGAGGCGAGTTCGAATTGCTTCTTCGCATCGCCGTGGCGTCCAAGATATCCTAGCGCTTTCCCCCATTCGAGATGCAGCCGACCCCAGTTGGGCGTGTATTTGTTTGCTTCATCGAATTTCGCGAGCGCGAGATCGGAGCGGCCCTTCTGCATCAGCGCCTCGCCCCACATCTCCAGCAGATCGGCGAAATGCGAGCTGATTCTGTGAGCCGCTGCAAATTTCGCGATGGCCGCGTCATAATCGCCATTCCACAGCAGAATCATGCCCCAATCGGAGTAGGGAACATCAGGTGAGCGCGCGGCAACGAGCGCGAACCAGCGATCCGCGCGCGGCCAGTCATGTCGCAGCGCCGCAGCAACGCGCTGGACACGCGCGCAGCGATCACAATCACTGGCCAAGGTCTTCAGGCTCGCCCCGGCCTCGGCGAAGTGACCGAGCCGCGCCAAGGCTTCCGCCCTGAGCGGCAGGATCAGATCCGGGAAATAATTATTGGCGCTCACGAACCCATTGGTAGCAACCTCCCTCCTGTGCGCGGCGACGCCAGCTTCGTCCAGATACGTGAGCGCACCCGACCGCGCGTTGTGCGCCGCGGCATCCAGCGCAATTGCAACACCGGCCGGATCGACACCTTGACCAGCGCCGGCTGCCGCCGGTTCCGAGGATTCCCCTTCCACGTCCCACCCCGCGATAACGAGGCAAGTCTATAGCAAAGCTGCGCGGCCAGAAACCGACGGCCCGCCTTACAGCTTGCGGCTGTCATAGGCCCAGTGCAGGAGGGCCTGACGCTGGCGCGGGCGGCAGGCGAGATCCCCCTGCTCGCAGTTCGTCTCGATCTGCCGGATATGGCGCCGGATGGCCCTCCAGCGGCCGATCTGCCGCTCGTCCTCGCCCGGAACCCTCCGACCCATATAATAGCGGCAATACCATTGGAACCAGCCGCGCGGATCGTTCTCCCAGATCCAGCCTTTGGCGCGCCATACCGAGAGCGGCTGGCTCGCGGAAACCCCAAAGAAATTGAGCGATGGGTCGGCCCCCTTCGGCGACAGCTTCGCCCTGGCAAACCACGAAGCGGGAAATTCCCGACGGCAATCGGTCATGTATTTGCCTCCGAACACGCCGAGCGCGAGCATCTCCTTCGGTGTCAGATCGGGCTTGAAGTCGGGCGCAAGGTTTCTGTCCGCCGGTTCCGACAGGACATAGCGATAGCCCCGCTGCATCCTGTCATTCACGACGATCGTGCGATGTTTCATTGCCGGTATTTTCTCCACCGCCGAGCTTCGCATGCGGACCAACCAAAACGAAAGGGCCCGGTCGCCCGGGCCCGTGTTTCACTCCCGAAGATCATGCCGTTATTGTTTGTCCGCCTTGTAGGTCGTGACGCGATGGTGCAGCTTGTCGCTATCCACGACGGTCATCGAGTTCCCGTCTTTCGCGACCGTAGACCTGAGCGTCTCGATGGTTTTTCCGTCGCGCATATCGGTTTCAAGCATGCTGCGCGGGCCCGTTTTCTTCACCGAGACGGTCGTGATCCCGGGATTGCCTTTGTACGGCGCCTCGGTACCGTCCATTTTTGCCGTATAGCTGTCGCCGGTCGGATCCGTCATCGACAGCATGTCGCCGTCAACCTTGTAGGTCACGGTCACGATGCTTGACGAAGCGTTCGTCAGACCCGTCCTCAACCATGAGCCGGAGATGGGCTCCGAACCCGCTGGCCCGTGGGCAACTCGCTTGAGACCGCCCGAGCCGGAATAAGGCGCACCGTTTGTGCTGGTGCCGGAAAAATCGACGTCGACAGTCTTGCCGTCCGGCGCGATCTTGAACGTAAGTGTTTCAGTCGTCTTTCCGCTCTTCTTTTCGGTCAGCACCACGTTGTGCATGTCCGTGGCATTGACGGCGATCGTATCCACATAGGGATTACCGGAAACGGGCTGATCGGTGCCGTCAGCTTTGACCGTGTAGGACGGAACGCATGTCTTGCAGGTGAACATGCCGTCCTTGAGAAGGAAGACGTCGGGCTCCTGTGAAATTTTCGCAGAGGCGATGTCCTCCTTCCATGTGCCGTCGAACGGACTGGCTGCCAGCGCCTGTGCCGGCAGCAAAGCGGCACCCGTGAGAGCTGCCACAACAATCATTCTCATTTTGTTCCTCCTTTGGATTTGACCTGGCTGGACCCCACGGCACGGCACTCCCCTCGTGCGCGGCCCGGCCAACATAGGTTAAGGGGGAAACCGCTCTGGCAAGTGGCCAAATCAGCGCAGAGGCCATGACCGGAGCAGGCGCCATGATCGGACGCACCGGAACAAAGGCAAAAACCTGCCGGCCGCTGGCTGAAATAATACCGGGGGCCCGGGGGGTCCCGGACCCCGGCCGGCGCATGCCGGAGTAATTAGCTATATCTTTTTCGACGTCCAGGTGGTCGTGTGGTTGCTGCGGGAGTCGTGATACGACGCCATCATGACATCGCCGTTCTTGCTGACCGTGCCCCGGAAGATGCCGACCACCTTCCCATCCCGATAATCCGTCTCAACGATCGTGCGGGTGCCCACCAGCTTTACGGAGACGGCCGTCAAGCCCGGATCACCCTTGTGGGGCGCTTCGGTGCCGTCCGTTTTCGCCGTATAGGACTGGCCGGTCGGATTCGTCATCGTCAACACGTTGCCGTTGACCTTGTAGGTGACAGTCAGGCCGTTGTCGGAGCCGGAATAGCTGGTCGTAACCCACGAGTCGGAAATGGCGTGCGAGCCGGCGGGGCCTGCCAGTTCGAGTTCTGCCCATCCCGGAGGGCCGAATTATTGGCCAGTACGGGATAAGGCTGCTGGGCCGGAAAGCTCGGAATCGACACCGGAGCGGGTTTGAAACCCAGGGATTCCGGTGTGTGCCCGGCAGTGATCTCCGCCTGTTCGTGGTCGTAGACCGCGCGAACCGGGCTAAGATCGGTCACCCTGCAGGTACCCATGAAGGACTGCACGGCCGTCGATGCGGTCTGCGGGAAACCGGAAGGCATGGCAACGCTCGCGAGCACACCTGCGGCAGCCGCGGCAACAACAAGAAAGCCAAAGCGCATTCCCGGCTCCTGCCTTGGTACCGCCAGTCCATGGCGCCGCAGCAAAAAAGATCGTTCCCAGCTGACATTTGCAGGCACAATTTGCTAAGATTGCCGAGTCGAACTTATATTTTCTGGGGGGTCCATGAGACGCGAGACGAGCGCAATTCTGTTTTCTCTGATCACCTTTTTTTCGACGGGCAATGCGCCTGCAACGGCCGAAGGCGCGTGTCCGACCGAGCCGCGACTCCATCATTCCATCGAAGAGAGTATCAGTGAATGCACGTCGGTCATACACGGGACTACCCGCTTCGGTCGCGTTGGCCAGTGGCCCGAGATGCGCGCAGAGGGATATTACGACCGTGGCCTGCTTTATGCGCTCACGGGCAAATATCAGCTTGCCATCAGCGATTACACCAGCGCGATAGGCTGGCAGCATGACTTCGCCGATGCCTACGAAGCCCGCGCGGATGCTTTCGAAGATCTTGGCCAGCACGAAAAGGCCGCCGCAGACTATGACGCGGCAACAAAAATGGGCGGCGACGATGCTACAGGGGCCAATTTGCGCTGCTGGGCACGTGCAGTGCGCGGACATCCTCTTGACCGGGCGCTTGCCGATTGTAACGAAGCGTTGAAAGCGGATCCCGGCAACAAGGATATTCTCCAGAGTCGCTGCTTCGTTTACTTTAGAATGGGAGATTATCAGGCGGCGATTGCTGATTGCGATGCGGCCGAAAAATCGCATCCGCGCTTCTCCGACGCGCTATATGTGGGCGGCCTCTCGAAACTTCGTCTTGGAGACACAGCCGGCGGCAATGCCGACATTGCCGCGGCTCTGGATGCAGATTATCGCATTGGCGATCTGTACGCGCTGTACGGTGTGAAACGCTGACCCATCAAACCGCACATCTGCATTACGCACTTTCGTAAGCGTGATGCACGGTGCAGAAAAATGCAGAGAAGCGTCTACTTTCCGATCTCCCAGACCACGCCGTAATTGTCGGCGCCGCCGAGCACGGTGGTGCCGTAGAGATTGCCTTCGGCGTCGAGAGTCACGCCGCCGCCCGGATAGCCGCCATCGCTGCCGCCGGTGAAGTCGTAAAGATCGGTGTAGGTCCACCCGCCGTTTGACGGACTTACCTCGAACACCGAACCGTAATTGTCGGCGCCGTCTCGGTAATTGGTGCCGTAGAGGTTGCCCAAGGAATCCATGGACAGCGCGGCGACAGGACCGGTCGTGCCCGTCAAGCTGGCGAGCACGCTGAAATTCCAGTTGCCCTGCGAGGGCGACAATTCGAACACTGTCCCGCCGCCATTCGCGCCGTAGGATTCGGTTGCACCGTATAGATTGCCGGATTTGTCCATCATCAGCCCGGCCACCGGCGAGCCGCCGTCATCTCCACCCCCGAACGCGTAGAGCGCGGTGTAATTCCAGCCCGATTGCGACGGGCTCAGTTCGAAGAGCGTACCGCAGCCATAACCGCCGCAGCCGGAATTGCCGCCGCGCGTCGCGGCGCCATAAAGGTTCCCTGATTTGTCGATGATGAGCCCCGAATAGGGATTGCCGCCGTCGCCTTCGCCCGCGAATGCGTGAAGAATGGTTTCCGTCCAACTCGAGCCGGATGGCGATAGCTCAAAAACCGCGCCCCATCCATTCGGCCCGCCGCTCTGCGTTACGCCATACGCATTGCCGGATTTGTCGAGCGCAAGATTGCCGGTTGGGCAGCCGTCCACTTTCTTGGTGTAGGTCCACATCAGCGTAGCCTGACCGTGAGCAATCTGCATGGCGCTCCCGCACGCACCTCCGAACACGCTGACATAGGAGGCGTTGGTGTAGATACTGCCCTTGTGCAAAGTGACACCCCACTCGGGTTGGCCGGCCGTACCGTCGAAATTGTAGACCGGTTTCAGCGACCATCCTGATTTCTTTTGCGCCATGCGAAAGATGATTCCGGCCTGATCGGCGCCGCCCTGACTCGCCGCGCCGACGAGGTCGCCTTTCTTGTCGAGCACGAGGCTGTAACCTGGCACGCCTCCGTCGCTGCCATTGGTAAAATTGTGGATGACGTTGAACCCTTGCGCGAATGCCGGCGCCGCAGGACTGGATGCAAGCAGGCCAACTGCCGCAGAACCGATGACCGAGATAATCTGGCGCATTCCACCACTCCTCCCTTAGTTTTTTTCTATGCCGTGCGCGGATGTTTAAACACCGCTCCGTCGCGCATCACGAAGCGTACTTTCTGCAACTGTTCGATATCGTCGAGCGGGCTCGCCGCAGTCGCGATGATATCCGCGGCCTTGCCCGGCTCGATCGACCCAAGATTGTTCGCATGCCCAATATGTTCGGCCGCGGTGCGCGTAGCCGCCACGATACAATCCATGGGTTTCATGCCGGCCTCGACCATCAGCGCGAATTCGCGTGCATTCTGGCCATGCGGCGAAACGGCGGTATCGGTGCCGAACGCGACCCTGAGCCCCGCGGCATGGCCCCGGCGCAACGTGCCGATGATCTGCGGCCCCACCGCGAGCGCTTTCTCGCGAATGGCCGGCGACATGAAATCCTGTTTGGTGGCGTACTCCGCGACGGTTACGCCGGCAAGCGTGGTCGGCACGTAGAAGACGCCGCGGCGCTTCATCGTCTCCATCACCTCTTCGTCCATGAACGTGCCGTGCTCGATGCCGTCCACGCCCGCCTTCAGTGCGGCCTTCATGCCGTCGGCGCCATGCGCATGTGCGGTCGTCCTGCGGCCGAGCATGTGCGCCGTCGATACAATCGCTTCGTACTCGTCCTCGAAGAATTGCTGTCCGGTTCCCGTGGCCGTATCGGTGAGTACGCCGCCGGTGGCGACGAATTTGATGAGATCCGCGCCGCGCGACACCTGGCGACGGACGGCGCTGCGGCAGCCATCCACGCCATCGCCGCGCCCGCTGGCATCGAGCAGGAGGTTGATGTCGTCGCGATAGCCGCAGGTGATGCCGTGGCCGCCTGTCGGCGAAATGATCGACCCGGCGGCGAAAATACGCGGCCCCGGCACGTATCCCTTGGCCACGGCGTTGCGCAGCGAAAAGATCGCGTCCCCGGCACCGCCGATTTCGCCGAGATCGCGCACGGTGGTGAAGCCCGCTTCCAGCGTCACGCGCGCATTCCTTGCTGCATGCAGCGCGATGGCCGTCGGCGATTCTTCGACAAGTTCGAGCTTGTGCCGCGGTCCAAACTCGCCGGTGAGATGCACATGGCAGTCGATCAGTCCCGGCAGCACGAAATGATCGGAAAGATCGATGGCCGTGTCGCCGGCCCTCGGCGCCGTGAAGCCGGCCATTACCGCCACGATGCGCCCGTTCTCGATGGCAACCGTGTGCCTTGTGAGCGGATCCTGCCCCGGCATGGCCAGCAGCATCCCGGCATGGACATAGGTGGTCACGGCCGCTTCCTCCGTAGCACAACGCAGACCTTACCTACCTTGTCATTCCCGCGAAAGCGCGGGGGCGACAAATCTTCGCCGGGCTAACTCTTGAGACGGTAACCGGTCTTGAACATCCAGCTCACGACGCCGAGGCAGGCGAAAAACAGGACCAGCGTCGCGCCGAGGCTCGCATCCAGTCCCACATCGACACGCCCGTAAAACGCCCAGCGGAAGCCGCTGATCAGATAGACGACGGGATTGGCATAAGCCA
>DATJUM010000113.1:0-5589 GCA_035502355.1 Rhizomicrobium sp.
GGCATCTTGTCGGTGAAAAACTTCGCGCCGTCCTCGAAAATCCCGAGTTCCTGCGAGCGGCGCAGGTAATAATCCCGGAACTGATTGGGCGCGAGCCGGTTGTCGCCCATCCACAGATCGGTGAGGCAGCCGGGGAACGGATTGGGGCTCGCGAGCCAGCGCGGAATGATGCGCGTCAGATCGGCAATGAAGGTCAGTTCGTCGCCCGCCGAGATCAATGGATGGGCTGAAAGGGTCTGTTCGATCATCGTCGTCCCCGAGCGCGGATAGCCCACGACGAAAATGGGTTGCGGCATGGAGGGATCGAGATCGGCGCGCGGGATCAGCTTCATCCGGGTGCGGCGGAAGAATCGCTGGCATTCCGATACGAGCTCCTTTGCGGCTGCTTCGCCGTAGCGTCGCTTTTGTACTTCGCGCACAAGACGGTTGGCTTCAACGAAATCGGCCCAGGCTTCATCGAACCGCTCCATCCTGTCATAAAGGCGGCCGCGTTCGAAAAGTCCGTTGGCCTGCAGCTTTCTGCCGTCCTCGCGGCTCTTGCTCAGTTCGGCGACCGCCTCGGCGGCCTTCCCTTCGCGGCCAAGCAAAATGGCCCGCTCGAGCGCCATCTCCGTTCCGCCCGCGCGCTTTTCTCCCTCGCGGAGCAATTCCCACGCGCGCGGAATGTTGCGACGCGCTTCCTCGAGATTGCTCCATCCGACCCAGACATTCGGATCGTCCGGCGCGAGTTCGATTGCCTTGCGGTACCATTGTTCGCTTTCTTCGACCTTGCCCTGAAGCTTGAGACAGAAAGCGAGATTGTTGGCGACGCTGGATCTCACGCCTTCGAGTTCGATCACACGGCGGAAATGAAATTCGCCGGCCGCGGGCCGCCCACGCTGCGACAGAAGCAGTCCCATCACGCTCTGGATCGTGGGATTGAGCGGCATCAGCCGCAGGCAGCTGCGGGCAAGCTGTTCGCACTCCTCGGCTTCGCCGCGGTTGAATAGCAGTGTGCAAAGTTCTGTCGTGGCGACGAGATCGTTGGGATCCTGCTGGAGAATCCGGCGGAGCGCCTCTTCATGTTCGGCGCCGCCGGGATCCGATTCCAGAAGCGCCTGCCGCAGGAGAAGAAGCGCCGGCATATAGTCGGGTATCTGCTGAAGCGCCTGCCTCGCGCGCATTTTCGCAAGGACGAAATTGCCGCTCCCCAGTGCGTTCTGTCCCTGTCCGACCAGCGTGTCCGCCGCCTTGATGATCTGCGGGCCGCGGCCTGTCCCGGGCCTCACCGGCCCTTGCGGCCGCGTACCCTGGTTGGCAAACACGGCGAAGGGCGTGACGCCTTCCTGCTTCTTCGGTTGATCCATGAAATGCTCACCCTTCGCGCCAGCAATACGAAACTACCTGCTTCCATCAGGTGCAGCAATGCGGATCATCTACCCTTCTCCCCTTGTGGGAGAAGGTGGCGCGGAACGCGCCGGATGAGGGGTGCGCGCCGTCTGGCGCGCAAAGACGTCTTTCGCTCGCGGACCCTCATCCCCGGCTTCGCCGGACCTTCACCCTCAAGGGGAGAAGGAAATAACAAAGAGAGCGAGCGCGGTAATTCTATCTGCTCTTAATACGCTTCAGGCGGCGTGTGCGACAACGCGGTTGCGGCCGTCGCGCTTGGCGGCATAAAGAGCCTGATCGGCCTGGCGCAGAAGCGCATCCGCCGTCGTTGCAGGATCGTCCGAGCCCGCGATGCCAATGCTGATGGTGACACTGGTTTCGCCCGGCGGGGCAGTGATTCGGAACGGCGTGATTTCGACGCTTCCGCGCAGGCGCTCGGCAACGGTCCAGGCGAGCGCCGGATCGGTGTCGGGCATCACGACCACGAATTCCTCGCCGCCATACCGGCAGGCGAGATCGATGCCCCGGATGTTCTCGGAAATGCGGCGCGCAAACTCGCGCAGCACCTCATCGCCAACGTCGTGACCGAATGTATCGTTGATCGACTTGAAATAATCGACATCGATGATCAGAACCGCCAGGCGCTTTCCGCTGGCCACATTGCTCTTCAGCAGCGTCTCCAGATGACGGGTGAGATAGCGGCGATTGTGAAGCCCGGTAAGCGGGTCCGTGACGGCCATCTCGACCGAGAGATGAACATTCTCCCGCAGCCGATCGGCGTAGCGCTTCTTGCGCAATTGCGTCCGCACGCGGGCGACAAGCTCGTTCCGATCGATGGGACGACTGAGGTAATCATTCACGCCCATCTCCAGCGACTGATGCAGTTTGCGCCGGTCACCCTCGCTGACAAGCACGAGAATGGGCACGTTGCGCCCCTCGGGCAGCGAACGAAGCTGCGAACAAAGCCGCAATCCGTCATAGTCCCGCAGCCCCAGACTGACCAGGATCAAATCGAAATCCCCGCTACGCACTTGGGTCAGCGCACCCTCGAATCCATCAAGCACCACGAGGTGATTCTGCGGACAGAGCGCACCGCTGATCGATCGGACGGTTTCCGGCCGGTCCTCGACCAACAAAATCCGTCCCGTGGGAAACGCCTCGCTAAAGGTTTCCGCGGGATCGAGAAGGCCCATGCTGCTTCCCGTCGCTTCGCGCATCCGCAATTCGTCGGTCATCATCTTGAGGCGCACGAGGCTGCGCACCCGTGCGAGCAGCGCCGCGTCGTCGATCGGCTTGGTCAGAAAATCGTCCGCGCCGGCGCTGAGACCCTCAATCCGATCGCTGGTCTGATCGAGCGCGGTGGTAATCACAACGGGAATATGTGCGCTGGAAGGATCGCTCTTGACCCGCCGGCAGACCTCGAACCCGTCCATGCCCGGCATCATCACGTCGAGCAGGATGATGTCCGGCTGATCGCTTTTGATTTTCGCGAGCGCTTCCATGCCATTGGAGGCGGTCACGACCTCGAAATATTCGGCGCTGAGCTTCGCCTCGAGCAATTTGACGTTGGAAGCGACATCGTCGACGACAAGGACCCGTGCTGTCATGGCATCTAGCCGATGAAACGACGTACGGTATCGAGAAAGCTCGTCACCGAGATTGGTTTCGAAATATAGGCCTCGCAGCCGCCCTGCCGGATCACCTCCTCATCGCCCTTCATCGCAAAGGCGGTGACCGCCACGACGGGGATGGCCCTGAGCGAATCATCCTCTTTCAGCCATTTCGTGACTTCCAGGCCCGAAACTTCCGGCAGCTGGATGTCCATGAGGATCAGGTCGGGATGGTGCTCGCGGGCGATATCGAGCGCTTCCATGCCGTCCTTGGTCTGCAGGATATTGTAGCCATGCGCGTCGAGAAGGTCGTGGAAGAGCTTCATGTTCAGCTCATTGTCCTCCACGATCAGTACGGTCTTGGACTTTGCATCCATGCTTGACACTCCCCGCCCGCTGCGCCCCTATCAGCAGGTTCCGCGCCCGCGCCGTTTCCCGATGATGACGACGACGACGCGTTTTTATTTAGTTGGGATGTCTTAACGCTCCCTTGACGATGGGAACTCTGCCCGACCCCGAATTGCTGGCCTTGAAGGCACTTGGCTTCCTGGCGGCAATGCCGGACGCCTTGGCGCGATTTCTCGGGCAGTCCGGGGCCACCCCCGCCGATCTGCGCGCCCGGGCGGAGGACCCGCAATTTCTCGGCGGCGTGCTCGATTTCCTGCTGGGTGATGACGAGATGGTGCGGCAATTTTGCGCTGCGGAGGCCGTCGATGCGCAGACCGTCCACCTTGCGCGGAATCGTCTCTCCCGAAGCCGGATGGCCTGAGCTATGCGGCTCGGCGTCGACCTCGGGGGCACAAAAATCGAAATCATTGCGCTCGATTCGGGCGGACACATTCGTCTCCGAGAACGCGTTTCCACGCCTCGCGGTTATAATGCGGTGCTCGATGCAATTTGTGGTCTGGTAATTTCAGCGGAGTCAAAACTTGGTACGCGCGGCACTTTGGGCGTAGCGATTCCCGGTGCGCTCAGCGCGCGGACGGGGCTCGTCAAGAACGCAAATTCCACTGCGCTGATCGGTCATCCCATTGACAGGGATCTGGCACAAAGGCTTGGCCGCCAAGTCCGCGTGGCCAATGACGCAAACTGTTTTGCGCTTTCGGAAGCGACAGATGGCGCGGCCAAGGACGCACGCGTCGTATTCGGGATCATCGCCGGCACCGGAATCGGCGGCGGCATCTGTGTCGGCGGCCGCCTCATCGAAGGTGCCCATCTGATTGCCGGCGAATGGGGACACAATCCGCTACCTGCGCCCCGGCCGGACGAAATGACCGGCGCGGAATGCTATTGTGGCCGGCGCGGCTGCATCGAGACCTGGATCAGCGGTCCGGCCATTGCCCGTCAGTTCGCCGAGCGGACCGGCAGGCACTTGCAGGCCCCCGAGATCGCGCGCGCCGCGGCGGAAGGCGATAGAGCGGCGGTCGCCGCAATGGAAGATTTCTACGACCGGTTTGCGCGCGCCATCGGCTCCCTCGTCAACATTCTCGATCCCGACGCGATCGTGCTCGGCGGCGGGCTGTCGAATATCGCGGGCCTCACAGAGGAATTACCCCAACGCGTTCAGGCCTACGCTTTCACGCCCGAAATACCGACGCGAATTGTCAGAAATCTCCACGGCGATTCGAGCGGCGTCCGCGGCGCGGCATGGTTGTGGCGGGAGGATGAAATGGCGGGGGGAAGTTGAGGCACGGAGATGCGCTGATTGCTTTCGCGGTTCCGCGATGGTCACGGCCGCGCTTGTTGCCCCAGACTCTGGAAACGGGAATTCCAGTCGGAATGGTATTTGTATCGGCATTCCTCGTATGTACTGCCCTAACAGTACGGCATTCTTAGGCTGCGGCACGGTTTTCTCGCTCGACCCGACGACCGGCACCGAGACGGTACTCTATTCCTTTTGCAATCAAACAATCTGCACGGACGGCCTGCAGCCAGACGGCAGCCTGATCGACGTGAAGGGGAGATTGTATGGCACAACCCAGCAGGGCGGCAGCAACGCGAATTGCCGCTATGGCGGTGAAGGCGGCTGCGGCACGGTGTTTGTGATCGACCTGGGCACCCGCAAGGAGACTGTGCTTTACTCCTTCTGCAGTCAGGCGAATTGTGCGGACGGACAGTTCCCACTAGCCAATCTTATCGCCGTGAATGGCGCGCTGTACGGCACAACGGAACTCGGCGGCCCAAACTGCGAGGGCACCGGCGAGTGCGGGGGAACGGTTTTTGCGATTACAAACCCTTGATCGCCGCAAGCGATTTGTTCATCTGAACTCTGCTGATCGGTGCTGGCGCCGACACCAGCAATCGCGGTCCCGGCCATGGACAGTCCGTGATAGACCCAGAAGGTGTCGGGTTTCTCTGTCGGCTTAGATCCAGAGAACGAGCGCCACGCATTGCGACCCTCTTCTTTCCTCTCAGGAGGTCATTCATGTTGACGACTATTCCGTAAAGGCACATTCCCAGCATCGGCCGCCCTAGCATTACAGTTGCGTCTTTGATGAACTTCTGAATCCATGAGGCACCATGATTCGGGAGATCATGGATGGCAAGCGCCTCGATTGAGACGACGCTGGAGCTGTGGGCGTCGGCATTGCGAGATGTAAAGTCCCGCATA
>DATJUM010000114.1:0-8329 GCA_035502355.1 Rhizomicrobium sp.
CACTCGGGCGAGCTCGTTTCCAAATTTCTTTACGACGCGACTCTCCTTCGGGGGTCCATCACCCGTGGGGTGGCCGGGCTTGGCAAGGAATTCGTCACGCTGCTCGTTCTGGCAGGCGTGATGATCTACGAAGACTGGCAACTGGCCGTGATCTCCGTCCTGCTCCTGCCGCCCGTCGCGCTTGTCACCCAGCGCCTCAGCCGCTCGCTGCGCAAGTCTTCAACGCGCGGCATGGAGGAAACCGGTACTTTATCGCGCGCGCTTTCCGAGGCTCTGGCAGGACGGCGCATCGTCAAGGCGTACGCTCTCGAGGCTCACGCCACGCGGTCGGCGGAAACGCGCATCGCACAGCGGCTGAAATTCATTCTTCGCGCCGTCAGGGCACGAGCGGCCGCCGTGCCCGCGACCGATCTGATCGGGGGCGTGGCGGCGGCCGTAACCATCGCTTTTGCCGGGTATCAACATCTCCATCATCACCTGGCACTCAACCAATTCAACGCCTTCCTCGGCGCTATGCTCATGGCCCAGGGGCCCGTGCGCAATCTGAGCCAGCTCTGGACGATTTCGACGGAGGGTCTGTCCGCCGCCAACCGCATCTTCGCGCTCATCGATACAAAACCCCGCATCGTCGACGGCCCGGGCGCGAAACCACTTCTCGTCAAACCGGCGCCGCAGGGCGGCGGCATCCGTTTTGACAATGTTTCTTTCAGCTACCACGCGGAAGCCGCAGCGGCGCTGGACCGCATCTCGCTCGAATTTCCGCCGGGAAAAAAGATCGCGCTGGTCGGACCTTCGGGCGCCGGCAAAAGCACGATCTTTCACCTTCTGCTCCGTTTCTACGACTCGCAGCAGGGCCGCATTCTGATCGACGGCCAGGATATCGCGGGGGTCACGCTCAACTCGCTGCGCGCCAATATCGCGCTGGTGACGCAGGAGCCGTTCCTGTTCGACGAAACGATTGCCGACAATATTGGCTATGGCCGCCGTGAAGCGACGCGCGAACAGATTGTCGAAGCTGCGCACGCCGCCGCGGCGGATGATTTCATCTCCGCGCTGCCCGACGGTTATGACAGCCGCATCGGCGAAGGCGGCCTCAAACTTTCCGGCGGACAGCGACAACGCATCGCCATCGCGCGCGCGATGGTTCGAGATGCGCCGATCCTGCTGCTCGACGAAGCGACCTCGGCGCTCGACACGGAAAGCGAGAGGAAGGTGCAAGATGCCCTCACGCGGCTGATGAAAGGCCGCACGACCATCGTCATCGCGCATCGCCTCTCGACCGTCCTCGACGCGGACCGGATTTATGTGCTCGACCGCGGCCGGCTCGCCGAATGCGGCACGCATGCGGAGCTGCTGGCGCGCGGCGGACTCTATGCGCGATTATATAGCCACGATCTTGTCGAGGACGTGGACGAAGTAACGGGGCAGTCGGCTCCGGTCGGCGGATGAGCACGGCGCCGATCGCGCTTCGCGCCTATCGCCTCGCCGCCACGGCTCTCGCGCCGGCCGCGTCGCTGCTGCTGCGCACGCGTGCCCGGCGCGGCAAGGAAGAAATAGCGCGACTTTCCGAACGCCTCGGCCGCACAGATCTTCCGCGCCCCCCCGGACAACTCATCTGGATCCACGGTGCCAGCATCGGTGAATGTCTGTCGGTGCTACCTCTTATTCATGGGCTGTTGTTGCAGCCCAACCGCAATATACTCGTAACGAGCGGCACGGTTACGTCGGCCGCGCTGATGCGCGAGCGCCTGCCCGAGCGCGCCTTTCATCAATTCGTACCGATCGACACACCTTCAGCCGTCAGGCGTTTCCTCGATCACTGGCGGCCCGATGCAGGTTTGTTTGTAGATTCGGAGCTCTGGCCAAATCTCCTTTCCGCTGCTTCGGCGCGCGGCATAAGGCTCGCGCTCGTCAATGGACGTATGTCGGCGCGCTCTTTTGCCGGCTGGCGCCGGGCAATGGCGAGTGCGCGAAGCGTTCTGTCGTGCTTCGATCTGTGTCTTGCCCAGGACGAAGCAAGCGCCGGCCGCCTGAAACTTCTGGGGGCCGGCGACGTGCGTATCAGCGGTAACCTCAAGGCGGATATACAGCCCGCCCCCCCGGACCCCCTGAATCTCGCCGAGCATTTGCGGGCCATCGGTGAGCGTCCGGTTCTTCTCGCCGCCAGCACGCATCCCGGAGAAGACGAAACAATACTTCCCGCGCACGATGCCCTGCGCCGCGAGTTTCCCGATCTTCTCACCATCATCGTGCCGCGCCATCCTTCTCGCGGCGAGGAGATTGCAATGCTCTGCGGCACGCGTGCCGTTCTTCGCCGCTCGCAACCTGCGCTCCCCGCGCCGGACACAGCGGTGTACGTGGCCGATACCATCGGCGAGCTTCCGTTGTTTTACATGCTCGCCCGATTCGCATTTATCGGCGGCAGCCTGATTCCTCATGGCGGGCAGAACCCGCTGGAAGCGGCGCGTCTCGAGCGTGCCGTGCTGGCGGGTCCGCATACGGAGAATTTTGCCGGCGCCTACGAGTCGCTGTTCGCGGCCCAGGGTGCCGGTCGCGTGCAGTCCTGCGCAGATATCGTTGCACTCGCGCGGCGCTGGCTGTCCGGTTGCGAAGACGCGCGCGCGACGGGGCTCGCCGCGGCGCGTGCGGCCGCCGCGCTGGGCGGGGCACTCGAGGTGACGCAACAAGCCGTCGAAACCCTGCTCGCCCATGCGGCAACCTGAATTCTGGTCGCGGAACGATTTGGCCGCGCGCATGATCGCGGCGGCACTTTCGCCTCTGGGATTTCTCTATGGCGCATCTGTCGCCTGGAAACACCGACACCAGCGGCCTTATCGTTCGCGTGCCGCGATTGTCTGCGTCGGCAACCTGACCGTGGGTGGCAGCGGCAAGACTCCAGTCGCGATTGCGCTCGCATGCCTTGTTCAGGCGAAAGGTATACCGGTTGCCTTTCTTGCACGCGGCTACCGGCGCCGTTCGTCGAATGCGATCCTCGTCGATGTGCGAAAACACGACGCCGCGGCCGTGGGCGACGAGGCGATGCTGCTGGCACGCGTGGCGCCGACCATCGTGGCAGGCGACAGAGCGGAGGGCGCACGACTCGCGGAACGCAATGGCGCGCAGGTGATCGTAATGGATGACGGTCACCAGAATTTCACGCTCGCCAAGGATCTGTCTCTGGTCGTGGTGGACGGCGAAAGCGCGTTCGGCAATGACAGGATGGTTCCGGCCGGCCCGCTGCGCGAATCGGTGCAACAGGGTCTCGCCCGCGCTGATGCCGTTCTTGTCATGGGCGACGGCACGCCGTCGCTATCGGGTTTCACCGGACCGGTTGCGCGCGCCTGGCTGACATCGGACCGGCGTTTCGACGGAAAGCGGCTTGTTGGCTTCGCCGGCATCGGACGGCCGGACAAGTTCTTCGCAACTTTGCGCGCGCAAGGCGCGAAGCTTGTGGAAACGCACGCCTTCACCGATCATCATATCTATTCGGCTGCGGAGCTCACGATGCTGCGTGGCCGCGCAATGGGTATGGGTGCCGGTTTAATAACGACGGAGAAGGATTTCGTGCGGCTGGACGCGAGCCAACGCGCCGATATTGACGTTCTTTCCGTGCAGGCGGTGTTCGAGAATCCGTCTGCGCTTGACCGCCTGCTTGCACCTTTGCTCGAAAGATCGATTCCCGATCCATGCGCGTGAATGCTGCAGACGGAATTTCACGCGGCCTCGCCCTCGCCCGCTATGCGCTGGAAGCCGCCGTGTTCTTTGCGGTCATCGGATTCTTCCGTCTCTTTCCGGTCGATGCGGCCTCCGCGATCGGCAGCTGGTTCGGGCGCAGGCTTCTCTATCGCAGCTGGCTGAGCGGACGCGCGAGAGAGAATCTCATTGCAGCCTATCCGGAAAAGAGCGCAGTCGAACGCGAACAGATCATCCGCGACATGTGGGACAATCTCGGACGCAACATCGCCGAATATTCGCATCTCGGCAAAATGACGATTCAGGGCGATCATCCGCGCATCGCGCTCGCCGGCGTCGAGAACTATGAGAACGCGGCGGCGAGCGGCAAGGGGATCATTTTCATCTCGGCGCATTTCGCCAATTGGGAAGTCATGCCTTTCGCCGCCGCGCAATATGGGGTAGAGGGCGGCGAAGTCTATCGGCCCGTCAACAATCCTTTCGTCGATCGCTGGCTCGTGCGCCAGCGTCAGGCCAATGGCCCAAAGGAGCAGATCGCGAAGGGCGCGCAGGGAACGCGCCGCATCTTCACATTGCTGCGCGCCTGCAAGGCGATCTTCATGCTGGTCGACCAGAAAACGAATGAAGGGCTTGCCGTGTCCTTCTTCGGCCGCGACGCGATGACGACGCCGGCGCCCGCCGCGCTCGCGCTGAAGCTCGGCGCCGTCTTGATACCGATATCCAACGAGCGCCTCGGCGGCGCCTGGTTCCGCATGACCGCGCATCCCGCCATACATTTCGTGCCGAGCGGCGACCATGCGCGCGATGTGCTTGCTCTGACCACCCGCATCAATGAGGCGATCGAGGCCTGCGTGCGCTACCGGCCCTCGCAATGGCTGTGGATTCACCGCCGATGGCCCAAGCTTGGCGACCGGCCCCGCTCCCGACGCGGGCGGGAAGCGCTGGCACTGGCTGAGGAGTCCGAACGGTGAGCGAGTTCACACAGGCCGAAATACGAAGCACGAACGTCATTCCAACCAGCCGAAGGCGATTCCCATCTAGGCCTTTGGTGGCGCCGGCGTGCGGGTAGAGCGGGACGGGTCGAGCCGCATCTGGAACCAGTTCAGGCCCCAGTGCAGATGCGGGCCGGTGGCGCGGCCGGTCATGCCCACCGCGCCGATCACCTGTCCGCGCGCGACCGTGTCGCCGACCTTCACCATCTGTTTGCTTTGATGAAGATAACACGTTGTCACGCCATGGCCGTGATCAAGAATGGTGAGCCCGCCTTCGAGGTAGAAATCGGGCCCGGCGAGCGCTACGCGCGCGGGCGCCGGCGCCGCAATCGGCGTGCCCGCGGGCGCCGCAATATCCACGCCGAAATGCGGCTCCATCGGCTTGCCGTTCAAAATGCGCTGGCTGCCGAATAATCCACTAATGATGCCGGGCGCCGGCCAATCGAATTTCTCCGCGAACCAGTCTGCATCCGTGTCCGCCGCGCGCGCGGCGGCGATCATCGCAATTTCTTTTTTTCGTCGCTCCAGCACTTCCGGCGGCGGAGTGACGTATTTTTCCGGCAACCCCGAAATGCGCTGGATTTCGTATTGCCGCGCGACGGGCTGAAGCGTTCGGGATTCGCTCGTTCCATCGGCATATTGCGCCGCGACCTGCACCGGCTTCGTCTGGTCAAAAGTGAAGCCGAATGCGAAATCGCCGGCAGCCGACACATGCAGCGATGCGCCATCAAGCGTCACATGCGCACCGGGTTCCGCTTTGCCCACCACAAGACTTCCCTGCTCGAGCGAACCCGTGAAACCGAGGCGCGACGGCTGGGCGAGAACGGCGCGCGGGCTGGCGGCAGCCGCGGCAGCAATGGCCAGAAATGCCCGGCGGGGAATCACTCGACGCGACTCACACGCCTGGCGCGGCAGATTTCGGCGTAAATCCCCGTTCCCGAAACCGCTGCAATGCGATGGCAGGACTTGCATAAGCTTCCTGCAGATCGACGCTCCAGTAGCGCAATGCGTCCAGCGGAATGGGCTCGCCGGTCACCGCGCACCACACATACGCGCCCGGCTTCACGATGCGATATTCGCCGTCGAGATATTCGAGCTCGGCAGCCCCATCGGGCCGGAAATCGCGTTCCATCTGGTTCATGGCCGCCCATTTAAGCCATTTTCGCAGCCCCGAACAACAGAATAAGAAGAAGGGGCGCCGCAATCGCGGCGCCCCCAATGATCGTAACGTGATATTCCGTGGTCAGTTAGGCCACGCATTCACCAGATTGGCGACGTTGACCGTGCCGATCCCGGTGGCGAAATCCCATCCGGTGGCCGAGCCATAGGCCATCTTGTATTTCTTGTCCTTCTTTGACAGGACGCCATATGTGCCGGACGGCAGATAGCAATTATTGGCTCCGGTGCAGTTGACGTCCATGTCGCCCTCGCTCACGTCATAAAAGACGCAGGACGACGACACCTTGTTGCCCAGCGTGGACACGCATTTCGCGTCACCCTTCTGGCCATACTCCGCCGCCGCGAGCGAATAGAGCGTGGAGTGGATATCGCCCAGACTCTGGCCGGTCTTCTGAGCCACAAGCGCCATCACGCCGGCCATGATCGGCGACGAGAACGAGGTCCCGCCCGCCCCATCCCAACCGCTCGGCGCGCCCGAGCAGCCGCCGCCCTGACTGTCACAGAAAATATAATAATGGCTCCAGACACCGTTGGCCGCGAACAGCGAGATATCGGGAATATCTCTCACCTTGTCCTTCGAGATACCGACAAAGCCGGCCTGCCAGGAGGGCTTCGGCCAGCCTTTGCAGGTGCCGCTGACGACTCCGGATACCGAGGCCTTTCCCGTGGCGCAACCGCTGGGGCCGCCGCTGCCGGAGGCCGTGGTGATGAAGTTCGAATGGTCGTTTCCGGCGTTGCAGTAGCCGGTCGATCCGTAAGTGATCGTCGAACCGCTATAGTAGTCCGCAATCAGCTGGCTGGCGCAGGAGTCATTCCACGGAATTTCCGGGACGTATGACAGCGCCGAGCCGTAATCCTTGGAGTTCTTGCTGCTCCAGTACGTGCTGATCTCGTTGGCATAGGCATCGCCATAATCTGTTCCGCCGACCGATACGTCGTAGGGACTCGAGGTAAGCCCGCTCACTCCGATGCCGTGCGTGGCATTGGCTCTGTCGGCATCGCAGCTCGCCGCGCCCTCGTCACCCGACGATACGAAGACCGAAACACCCTCGCCGACCGCCTGCTCATAGGTGTCGCTGAACAATTTGTTCTGCGCCGCCCCGTTTTCGGCTTCGCACTCGCCGTAGCTGATGCTCACGGTCTGTGGCAGCGGCGTGCCGGCAAGAAGATTCGCCAGTGCGATCAGGCCGCCGAAATTGGTGTCGGTGTCCGAGCAACTTGCCAGGTCAATTGCGGCGTCCGGCGCCGCGGCGCTGGAATATTCGGCGTCGAGAATGGCCTCGCCGCTGTCGCCGTTCACGCCCGGATCGGTGCAGGTCAGGCTGCCTTGCGGATGTATCTGGGTGAACGTGCCCGAACTGTACTTTGAAAGCCCGAACGTGGTGCGAAACGTGGTCCAGTCCGCTGTATTGTACACATCGGTATCTTCAATGACGACCACGGTCTGGTTCAGGCCGGTTATCCCCGCCTTGAACGCGGCGGTGAAGTTGTAAATTTTCGCGAGATCGGCCGGCACGACGGCGTAGCAGGGACCGCCGCTGCCCTCGCTGTTGATCGGGTAGCAGCTATCGGTGCCGAAGGTGTAATTCTTGTGCAGCTTGTAAAGCGGGTGCGGACGGAAGTCGTTCAGCGAGGCGATGCCCTCAACCGCCGGGGCAAGCGCAGCCGGAATTTTCGGATCGCTCATATTGGCGATGTGATGGACGCCATTCACGTCGAGATTGTGGATCTCGGTGTGGAAGGCTTCGCGGACATCGCCGGCCGTTCCGGAAAACTCGATGACCATGCGGCTCGGCAGTACCGCTTCCACGCTGAACCCGTGTGCTGCGAGCCACTCCGTGATCGTGGCGATATCCTGCTGGGCGACACCGAACCTTTGTCCGAATTCGTCGGCCGTCAGCCATTTGTGATAATTTGGCGAGCTGCGATTGGTTTGGGAATCGATCAGCTGCTCAAGCGCGATTTCCGTCGCCGCCGGCCGCTTGAGCACGAGTTGCAGGTGCTCGAGCGGCATCTGGTCTGAAACCAAGCCGCGGTCATACTGTGACGAGGCTTCGGAGCGCGTATTCCCGGCCAGAGTCACCAGACTGCTGTCGTCGACGGATTTGACGATTTGTGGCGCAGCCACGCCGGCTGGTTCGGCTTGCGCGACGCAATTCATGGCCAGCGTGCCCGTCACGGCCACCGCCAGATACAGATAGGATTTAAGGGACATTGACCCACCTCTGTTTGAGTAAGGAAAGCCCAGATTACGCCCACGGCAAGTGCGCATGCAACTCAATTGCGTGGTGCGCCCCAGGTCGAGGAAAAAAGGGCGCCGCAATCGCGGCGCCCGGGATTGGTCGACAAAATCGGAGCTTATTGCGGCCAGGCGTTCACGAGATTCGCGACATTGACCGTGCCAATGCCCGACGCGAAATCCCAGCCTGTTGTTGCTGAAAATGCCGGTGCGTACACCTTGTCGG
>DATJUM010000115.1:0-8131 GCA_035502355.1 Rhizomicrobium sp.
CACAAGGCGCTGTTTTGCCGCACGCTTCTGGACACGTTCGATCCCTACCGGCCGGCGGTCCTGGACTGGCCGAAGCTGGACGAGGCGGCGCGCGAACGGCTTGTCAGCCTTCCCATCTGGGATATCGCCGTGCAAACGGAAGGCAAGGCCGGTCTGCACGTCAAAACCTATGGCGAGCAGATCGCCGATCCGCTGCTCGCCAAGGCGATTGCGCTGAACGCCTTTGAGGAGAGCCGCCACAAACATGTGCTGTCGAATCTCGTAGAGGCCTACGGCATCGCACTTTCGCCCGAGCCCGAATACAAAAGGCCGCGCAATGCGGAATGGGCGTTCATGGTGACGGGCTACAGCGAATGCATCGACAGTTTCTTCGCCTTTGGCCTATTCGAGATCGCGCGCCGTTCCGGGTTCTTCCCGGCCGAACTCGTCGAGACCTTCGAACCGGTGATGCAGGAAGAGGGGCGCCACATTCTCTTCTTCGTCAATTGGGCGGCGTGGCACCGGCGCAATCTGCCCTTCTGGAAGCGGCCATGGTTCGATCTGAGAAGGCTCGCGGTCTGGGCCTTTCTTGTTTGGGAACGGCTCTCGCTCGCCCGCGACGTAAACGGCAATGAGCAGGATAATAATTTCACCGTGACGGGCGCGAGTCAGGTGGGACTCGATATCAGTATTTCCGAACTGATGGAGATGTGTCTGGCGGAAAACCATCGCCGTCTGTCCATCTACGATTCCCGTTTGTTGCGGCCGCGATTCGTCCCGGCACTGGTCCGCTTCGCGCGGCGCTTTATGCGTAAGTCCAAACGCCTCGGCGCTGCCTGAGACCATATATGCGCATTGGCGTCGTCCTCGCGGCAGTCACGGGGCTCGCGCTCGCAGCTTATCTGGTTTTCTATGTCGGTTTCGGACCGGTCCTCGCAGCAATTGCGGCGGTCGGCTGGGGGGGCTTCGCGCTGCTGTGCCTTTATGGCGCCGCGCTGTTCGCGCCGCTCGGCACGGCATGGTTTGTACTTATTCCGGCACGGGAAAATCCCGATCTTGTAACGTTCGTCTGGGGACGTGCGGTGCGCGACTGCGCGGGCGAGATCCTGCCGTTCTCGCAGGTCGGAGGAATGGTGATCGGCGCCCGCGCGGCGATATTGCGGGGGTTGAGCGGGCCGCTCGCTTTCGCGTCGACAGTCGTCGACATCACAGTGGAGATGGTTGCCGAAATTGCTTTCGTGCTCGGGGGGCTGGCGATCCTCGTCACCCGCGTCCCCCCATCGGCGGCCAGCGGACAACTCGCGCGAGCCCTTGCCATGGGGTTGTTCGCTGCCTCGCTTGGTGCAGCCGCTTTCGTGGTCCTCCAGCGAAGGAGCTTCTCCGCCATTGTCCGCTGGATGGCGCGCGTGTTGCCGGAGGCCGCCGGCCGCGCCGAGGCGGTTCAGCTCAGCTTTGCCGAGTTATACGATGCGCCGTCGCGGCTCGCCGGTTCGCTCGCAATTCATCTGACCTGTTGGCTGGCTACGGCGTTATGGGCATGGTTCACCGTTCGCCTGATTGGAAAGCCGCTTTCGATTTCCTCCATCGTCGCAATCGAGGCCATTCTCTATGGCATCCGCAGCGTGGCGATTTTCGTGCCGGCCGCAATCGGCGTTCAGGAAGCCGCCTATGCACTGCTAGGCCCTCTTTTCGGTCTTCCAGCGCCGGCAGCTTTGGCTCTTTCGCTCCTCAAACGGGCGCGAGACATTGCGATCGGAGTGCCTATTCTTCTCGCCTGGCAGTTGGCCGAAGGCGGCCATGCACTCAAAGCCAGCCGCGATACAACGCGGCTTGTTGTGGATGAGTAGATCACGTTGAAGTATCGCTATGCACTGTTTGGTATTCTCGACGATGGCAAACTTTCTGTTGCGCAGCGTTCCGGCCGGACAACATGCCGACCTGTGACATCGTTCTGGTGACCGGCGCGTCTGGCTTTGTCGGCTCGGCGGTGGCGCGGCTTCTGGCGAAGCGCGGGCTCGCGGTGCGGGCGCTTGCACGGGCCAGCAGTCCGCGCGGAAATCTCGAAGGATTCGATGTCACGGTCGTTGAAGGCGACATGCGCGAGCCCGCCGACATGCGCCGGGCCATGCGCGATGTCCGTTATCTTTTCCACGTTGCTGCGGACTACCGGCTCTGGGCGCGCGATCCCGAAGAAATCTTGCACAACAATCTACGCGGTACCCACGCTGTCATGGAAGCAGCCGCCGAAGCGGGTGTCGAGCGGATCGTCTATACAAGCAGCGTCGCCACGCTGAAGCCCGGGACCCGCGAAGATCCCGCCGACGAAAAGCGCCGCCTGACCGAGGCTCAGGCAATCGGTGCTTACAAGCGGAGCAAAGTGGCTGCCGAGCGTGTCGTCGAACAGATGATTGCAGAGAAAGGCCTGCCCGCAGTCATCGTGAATCCGTCGACGCCGATCGGCCCGCGCGACATCAAGCCCACGCCGACCGGGCGTATTATCGTAGAGGCCGCGACAGGACGGATGCCGGCCTTTCTCGATACCGGCCTCAACCTTGCCCATGTCGAGGACGTGGCCGAGGGCCATCTGCTCGCGCTCGAGAAAGGTAAGGTCGGAGAGTCGTACATACTTGGCGGGCAGAATGTGAGCTTGAAGGATATGCTCACGATCGTTTGCGAGCTTGCGGGCCGCAAGGCGCCACGCCTGCAATTGCCGCGCCGTCCGCTTTTTCCCCTCGCCATGATGGCCGAGGCCGCGGCGCTACTCACCGGCAAGGAGCCATTTCTCACCCGCGACGCGCTACGCATGGCGGGCTATCATATGTTCTTCAGTTCTGCGCGCGCCGAGCGCGAACTCGGTTATCGCGCGCGGCCGCATCGGCTTGCGCTGGAAGATGCGCTAGCATGGTATCGCGCCGCCGGATATCTGCAATGATATTTTTAGCGGGCATTACTCTGCTGATCTGGGTTTATTTGCTTGTTGCGCGCGGCGGCTTCTGGCTGGCGCGCGAACGTGACGACATCGGTGAACCGGGTCAGCAGCTTGAAACCTGGCCGTCCGTCGTCGCGATAGTACCGGCGCGGGACGAAGCGGATGTGATCGCGCAGACGGTCGGCAGTCTGCTGACCCAGGATTATACGGGTTCGTTCCGCATCATCCTCGTCGACGACCGTAGTTCGGATGGTACCGCTGACACGGCGCGGCGTGCAACGCCGGCGTCGGGCGCAGGCAGGCTTGAAATTGTCTCTGGGCTGGAGCGGCCTGCGGGCTGGACGGGCAAGGTCTGGGCCATGCATCAGGGGCTGGCGCGTGCGCTTGAAAAGGACGTGCCGGACTACTTATTGTTCACAGATGCCGATATTACGCACACGCCCGACAATGTCCGGAAGCTCGTCTCGCGCGCCGGAGCGCGCAATCTGGTACTTGTTTCGCTCATGGCGAAGCTGCATTGCGAAAGCATGACCGAAAAGCTGCTCGTTCCGGCGTTTGTATTCTTCTTCGCAATGCTGTTTCCCTTCGCCTGGTCGAATAATCCGAAGCGAAGAACGGCGGCCGCCGCGGGCGGCTGCATGCTGGTGCGACGCGATGCACTGCTTAGGGCAGGCGGCATGGAGACGATTGCCAGGGCGATCATCGACGATTGCGCCCTGGCGCGCGTCATGAAAGGGCAGGGTCCGATCTGGCTCGGGTTGACGCGTCGAGCTATCAGCGTTCGCTCCTATGGCGGAATGGATGAGATCGGCCGCATGGTCGCGCGCTCTGCTTATGCGCAGCTTGGCTATTCGCCGCTGCTGCTGTGTGGCACGGTGATCGGCATGCTGATCGTCTATGCCGCGCCGCCGCTGCTCGCGATATTTGCGGCGGGACCCGCGCGTATTATGGGGGCCGCTGCATGGTTTCTCATGGCAATTGCCTATCTGCCGATGCTGCGCTTCTACCGGCTTTCGCCGCTGTGGGGTCCGTTACTTCCTCTGACGGGTGTCTGCTATACTGTCTTCACCATGAATTCTGCGGTTCAACATTGGCGCGGGCGCGGCGGCATGTGGAAGGGCCGTGCGCAGGCGATGGCCTGACAGCGATGCAGGACGTCGCCGCACTTTCTTCCGGCAAGGGCCACACGGACGAGAACTTTCCCGTCGCCTCCTTTTTGATCAGCAAAAGGCTTCGGCCGGCGATTCTTGCCTTCTACCGTTTCGCGCGCGCCGCGGACGATGTCGCCGATCATGCCGAAGCGCCGCCGGCCGAAAAGCTGGCGCTGCTCGCCGAGATGCGGGGTTCGCTGCTCGGCGAGCGCCAAACTTCTCCCGAAGCGGAGGCGCTTCGGAATATATTGCTCGAAAGAAATCTGACCACGCAGCATGGTCTCGACCTTCTCGAGGCGTTTCGCCGCGATGTAACAAAGCGCCGCTACACCGACTGGAACGATCTGATGGATTACTGCCGCTATTCGGCGAATCCGGTCGGCCGTTTCGTGCTGGATGTGCATGGCGAAACGCATGCGCTATGGTCCGCCTGTGACGCGCTCTGCTCCGGTTTGCAGGTCATCAATCATCTGCAGGATTGCGCGAGGGATTATCATGCGCTCGACCGGGTCTACATTCCGCTGGATATATTGCAGCAGCACGGGCTCGAGCCTTCTGTCCTGGCAGAAGAACGATCCCCACCCGCATTGCGCCGGGTACTCGATGATCTGCTGGTACGTGTCGGGCAGCTGCTCGATCAATCGCGGCCCTTCGCGGCCGGGATTGCGGACCGTCGCCTGGCGCTCGAGGTCGCGGTGATACAGCGACTTGCTGAGGATCTCACGCGAAGGCTTCGGCTTCGCGACCCGCTGGCAGACCGGGTTCATCACACCAAATCCGAAGCGGCCAGGATCGGACTTGCGGCCGCCGCGGCCTATCTGTTTGGCCGCAACGCACAATCTTCCGGCCGCGCCAGGCGCGACTGGCACGAAACCGCCCATGGCAGCTGAAGTGGGTGAGGGAGCGGCGCAACGCGCAGCGTCCGGCAGTTCCTTTTATCTGGCTATGCGGCTCCTGCCGAAAGTGAAGCGCGAGGCCATGTATGCGATCTACAGTTTTTGCCGTGCGGTGGACGACATTGCCGACGATGCTGCGAAACCGCGCGAGGATCGAGCCCGAGAGCTCGACATATGGCGTCTCGCCGTCGACTCGCTCTACACCGCTTTACCGTTGCCTTCGGTAACGTTTCTTCGCGGAGCCGCGCTTCGTTATGCGCTGCGCAAAGAGGATTTTTTCGCGCTCATCGACGGCATGGCGATGGATGCGAAAGAAGACATCCGCGCACCGGACCTCACCAAGCTCGATCTCTATTGCGACCGCGTTGCGAGCGCGGTGGGCCGTCTTTCGATCAAAGTGTTTGGCATGGATGAGGAGCCGGGTTTTCGGCTCGCGCATCATCTGGGCCGTGCGCTTCAGCTCACAAACATTCTTCGCGACGTCGATGAGGACGCTCGTCTTGGGAGGCTTTATTTGCCGCGCGAATTTCTCGAACAGGCGTCGCTGGAAACCCTGGATCCTGCCGGCGCGATCGCGTCAGCGCGGATCGATCCGGTTTGCCAAGGCGTAGCCGATATTGCGCACCGGCATTATCGCGAGGCCGACGCGATCATGCATGCCCATCCGCGTGGCGATCTGCGGCCACCCAGGCTGATGAGTGCTGCCTATTCGTCCATACTGCGCGAAATGGAGACAGCCGGCTGGGCGCCACCGCGGAACCGCGTGCGCTTGCCGAAGAGCCGGATGCTCTGGTTGTTTCTTCGCCACGGCCTTGCCGGATGACGTCGCAGAAGACCTACATCGTCGGCGCGGGACTCGCAGGCCTCGCCGCCGCCGTCGCACTCGCGAAGAAGGGCCATCGCGTCGAACTCTTCGAAGCGGCACCCCAAGCGGGCGGACGTTGTCGCTCCTGGTTCGATGCCCAGTTCGGCGACGTGATCGACAACGGAAATCACCTGCTGCTCACCGGCAACTGGGCAACCTACGATTATCTTGGGACGATTGGCGCCGAAGACCGGCTGAAAGGTCCCTCGGAAGCCAGGTTCGCATTCTTCGATGCACGCGATGAGAAGCGATGGACAATAGCGCCCAATCAGAGCCGCCTGCCATGGTGGGTGCTGTCGCCGACGCGGCGCTTGCCCGAAACGTCAGCGCGCGACTATTTGAGATTTGCTCCGCTTCTCCGCCGCAATCCCGGGAAACGCGTGCGCGATGTAATCGCGTGCAGCGGGCCGCTGTGGGAACGCTTGCTCAGGCCTTTTCTTCTCGCCGCATTGAACACGGTTCCGGAAGAAGCGGCCGCGGAACTGGCCTCCGCTGTCGTTCGCGAGACGCTTGCGCGCGGCGGGCGCTACTGCCTGCCGCGCATCGCAACGCCCAACCTCGCCGCCGCTTTCGTGGAACCTGCCGTTTCTTATCTGGCACTATCAGGCGCGAAGCTACGGTCCGGCGAAAGGTTGCGCGCAATCGCATTCGAGGGGAGGGGCGTTGCCGCTCTTGATTTCGGCGGTTACCATGTCGCGCTTATCCCCGGCGAAAAAGTCATTCTCGCCGTGCCATCCTGGATCACGGGCGCACTGGTTCCCGGGATTTCCACGCCCGATCACAATTCGGCCATCGTGAATGCCCATTACCGGGCCACGGCGTCAGCGGGGGCGCCGGCAATGCTGGGGATAATAGGCGGCATGGCGGAATGGGTTTTCGCGTTTCCGGATAGGCTTTCGGTAACCGTGAGCGGCGCCGACGCGATCGTGGACCGCGACAGGGAGGAGCTTGCGACGTTGTTATGGCGTGACGTCGCCGCGGCCCATGGCTTGTCTTCGAATTTGCCCACATGGCAGATCGTGAAGGAGAAGCGCGCCACCTTCCGCGCCACGCCGGAACAGAATGCGATGCGCCCGTCGACGCGGACCCGCTGGACCAATCTCTTTCTCGCCGGCGACTGGACGGCCACGGGCCTGCCCGCCACCATCGAGGGCGCCATCCGGTCGGGCCAGAAGGCAGCCGTGCTTGCCGCTTCCCGATAACGAATGCGGAATATCGATTAGATGAATGACATTGGCGTCGCTACGCGGGATATTTCGTCGCTCGACGAGTCGATCGCTCGCGCGGCGCGGGCTCTGCGTTCCTGCCAGCGCGACGATGGCCATTTCATCTTCGAATTGGAAGCGGACGCGACCATACCGGCCGAATACGTGCTGCTCGTGCATTATCTGGGCGAGAAGCCGGATTTGGAACTCGAGCGGAAAATTGGAAATTACCTCCGCCGCGTTCAGGCCAGCCAGGGCGGCTGGCCGCTTTATCACGGCGGCGCTTTCGATATCAGCGCGACGGTCAAGGCGTATTTCGCATTGAAAATGATCGGCGATCCTGTTGATTCGCCGCACATGAAGCGTGCGCGGGATGCGATCCTCGCAGAGGGCGGCGCAGTGCGGTGCAATGTTTTCACGCGCATCCTGCTCGCGCTTTATGGCGAGGTCTCTTGGGCGGCCATTCCGACGATACCTGTCGAAATCATTCTTCTGCCTCGCTCGTTCCCGGTCCATCTGTCGAAGATGTCCTATTGGGCGCGCACGGTGCTCGTGCCGCTTCTCGTGCTGACGGCGCTTCGGCCGGTTGCCCGCAATCCGCGCGGCGTCCGGTTGCGGGAACTGTTTGTGAGCTATATTGCGCCGCCGCCCTCGCGCGCGCCGCATCAGGATCGGTATTGGGCGGCATTGTTTCATGTCATCGACACCACACTGAAACGCATCGGGCCGTTCTGGCCGAAAGCGCTGCGCAAGCGCGCCATCGCCCGCTGCGTGGAATTCGTCACCGAGCGGTTGAATGGAGAAGATGGACTCGGCGCGATTTACCCGGCCATGGCAAACAGCGTAATGATGTATGACGCTCTCGGCTATGCGCCAGATCATCCGCACCGCGCGATTGCAAGAATATCCATTGACAAGCTGCTCGTCATTCGCGACGACGAGGCCTATTGCCAGCCCTGTGTGTCGCCTGTCTGGGATACCGCGCTTGCCGCTCATGCGCTTATGGAGGCCGCTGGGCATGCGATGGACGACCGAGTCGCTTCGCTTTGCGAATGGCTGAAGGGACGCCAGGTGCTGAACGTGAAAGGCGATTGGTCCGACGCGCG
>DATJUM010000116.1:0-4440 GCA_035502355.1 Rhizomicrobium sp.
TCAAACCCCAATACTATCAATCCCCGTCTCTCACGTCTCTTCGATCAGATCACCGGCCAAATCACCTCCATGATCAAACGCACTCAACTCGCCAAAACTTGACACATTTGTACCTGTGGCCCTTCTTCAAGCAGGGCTAGCGGGAAGTGGCCACCGAGTGGGCGGACCGGACCGCCCCGCACGTCTATCGAACCTTTCTGCATTCTTTTCCTGGTGATGGATCAGTGCGGTGGCGATATAAGTGGCTCACTGTGCGGGAGGAGGGATGTCTCTGCGTTTCCGGCTTCTTGCATCCATCGTCGGCGCCCTGCTCGTGGCACTGACGGTTGGTGGGACATTGGCCTGCTGGCAGGCGCGAAGATCCGTGCAAACCGAAATGGATGCCGCGCTTGCCGGCGGGACGCTGGCTGTCCGCCAGTCATTGGCTGTCGCGGGCGCCGCATCTTCGCGCACCTATCTCCAGTCGCTCGTCCGAAGCTTTGACGGCCAGCGTCACCTTCGCGCGATTCTCCAGCTGGGCGGCCGACCTGGCACGCAATCCCGCCTTGCCTCGTTCCCCCTTGGTGTTCCGGAATGGTTTGCTGCGTTGATCGGTGTGCCCTCCAGAACCATCCGCATTCCTCTGCCGGCGCAAGTTCCCGCCGCTTCGGCCGCGACGCTGATATTGAGGACCGATCCGGGCAACGAGATCGGCGAAGTCTGGAATCAGATGCGTGACGCTTTCGCCGTGATGGTTCTCTTCTGTGGCGGGACGTTCGTCCTCGTTTATGTTCTGATCGGGCATGCGTTACGGTCGCTCTCGATGCTGGAGACGGGCCTTCGGCTAATCTCCGACGGCGACTACGAAACAGCCGTTCCGGAGCGCGGGCCGCCGGAATTGCGGTCGCTGGCACGCGGATTTAACCGGATGGCGGAACGGCTCCGCACCTATGCGAAGCGAAACGTGCAATTGCAGGAGCAAATCGTCAGACTCCAGGACGAGGAAAGGGCATGGATTGCCCGCGACCTGCATGACGAGGTCGGGCCCTATCTCTTCGCCATCGGAGTCGACGCCGAAGCCATTCCGGTTCTCGTCGACGCGAAGAATTCTTCGGAGACGACGAAACGTGCGGACGCCATCCGCGAAGCGGTCGCGCACATTCAGACGCACATCAGGGCGATTCTCCGTCAGCTGCGTCCGGTGGAGCATCTCGACTTCGGCCTCGATCCGGCAATCCGCGATTTGATCGCTTTCTGGCAGCGCCGCTATCCGGACGTTCGTTTCGACCTCGACATGAGGCTGGATGGCGCTGAACTCGCGCGCGACGCGGAAGAAGTTGTCTATCAGGTCGTGCGCGAAAGCATCAGCAATGCCGTCCGTCACGGCGGACCGGAATTCATAGGCGTTTCGATCATTTGTTCAGAACCAAACAATGTCGCGGTGGAGATCGTGGACGATGGCAATGGTCTGCCCGCCGGTCCGCTGCGGGCGGGAATGGGGCTCGACGGTATGGCTGCACGCATACGTGCCTTGGATGGCGTGCTCGAAGTAAAGCCGCGCATGGCGGGCCGGGGCGTTCGTGTCATTGCGATGCTGCCGCTGCCTGCCGGCGCGGCGCACATGCGAGCGGCGACGACATGACACGGATCATGATTGTCGACGATCACGCGATCGTTCGTGGTGGGCTTGCGCGTTTGTTCGCCGCGCTGCCCGATGTCGAACTGATCGAGATGGAAACCGGCGAGGAAGCACTCACCATTGTTCGGCGGGAGCGCCCGCAACTCGTCATCCTGGACCTCAATCTCCCGGGCCTGGGAGGACTCGAGCTGCTGCGCCGGTTGCTGCGGATCGACGCAAGTCTGCCGGTGGTGGTGTTCAGCATGCATGCGGAAACCATTTACGCGGCGCGCGCGCTGGAGGCGGGCGCCCGCGGCTATGTCAGCAAGAACGCTGCGCCCGATGAATTGCTGATGGCGATTCGGGCCGTGTTGCACGGCGGATCCTATGTCGAGGCGGAAATCGCGCAGGAGCTTGGCGCGAATGCGGCCGATGGGGTCCGCGCGCCCACCGGGCGCGAACTCGAAATCATGCGCCTCCTGGCCCAGGGGCGCAGCCTGACCGAAATTGCGGACATTCTCGGCGTCGCCTACAAGACCGTGGCCAACACGCTGAGCCACATCAAGGACAAGCTCGGCGTTGAGTCGACCGCCGAGCTCATCAGGATTTCGATTGGCCAGGGATTAGCCTGAACGCAACATCCGAGATCCAGGGCTTTCGCTCATCTGTTTCGATCGTGGCCTTGCGGGACATCGCGCGCGGGGTGTGATTGCCGTGGGGTTGCGCGGCGAAGACAGTTCGTACATGGACCGCCCGGCCGGCTTCACGAATTGTCGGGATTGCCGGAAGCAGCGGAGTGAGCCGGGGGCGAAAGTTGCGGCACCGCCGCTCCAGATGCGCATACGCCGCGCGGGCCGATTGCGCGCCCTGCGCCGGCTGTCAGGATGAACGGCTCAGGATTGTCTTGACCGCCAGGGCGCGATCAATCGCCGGCCGCAGAAGGGCCATGGGCGGGGTGTCCCGCCCATGGCCGTTTTCTGAGCCTTAACTGTTCAGCGTCACGGACACGCCCGTGGAGGCAATGCCGTTCACGATGACCTGAAGCGTGCTCGCGCCGGTTTGGCACGTGCTGGGAACGTCGAACACGGCATTGGTCGTGCCGGTCGTCCATACGCCCATGGTCGAGAAGCTATAGCTGTGGCCATAGCAGACATCGCCCGAACTGTTGTTGGTGATACGTACGATCGGCCAGTTGGTCGCCGATTGTGCGTCGTCGCCATACGTGCCGCCGAGATCCCAGCCGTTGAAGTTGGTGCCGGAGATCGCGTTGGCGGTGCTTCCGACCGTGAGGGTGCTCGACACGCTGGAGACGACCGGCAGCCAGTTCTTCTTCGGCTTGCCGTTCGGCGTATAGAGCGCGACTTCGGGCGTCGCCTGGCTGTTGTCCCACAAGACCTGGCCAGTCGGGAGGTCGAGCATGGTGCTTTCGAAGGACGATGTGTTGCCCGCCTGTTTGGTATCGTTCACCTGGACGGCTTTCACCTTCCCCTTCTTGGAAACCCTGAACTCCCAGAAGTGCGACGGAGTCGAGAAGGTCCCGGGACTCGCCTGCACAAGGATGTTTCCGTCGGGCAGGGTCGTCGCGGGCGCGTCTGCGCAGTCGTAGATGGTATTACCAACCTTCATGACGGGGCCGGACGTCCATTTTCCGTTCGCGACCGAGTAGACGTCATTGACGCCGAGCGAGGTGTTGGCGCTGAACTGGATGATGGTCCCGCCCGCGGGGCCCTGCGGCGTCAGAGGTGCGGCGCCAAGCTCATAGGTGCTGGGGCTGCTCAGATAATCCGCCGTTTCTCCCGCCAGGCTCCAGGCGCCCGTCGACGTATCATAGATTTCGTAGTCGTCGTAGTCGCTGCCGTGATTCCATACGTCGACCATGAGTACGTTGCCGTCGGGCAGCGGCGTATAACCCTGCTCGTCGTTGTAGTCGTAGCTTGACCCGGTCGTCCATTTCACAGTGGTGCCGCTGATCGAAGCAAGCGCCTGCTCGCCAGGGTCGTCGCAGCAATTGGCGAGCATGTAGGTGCCATTCGGCAGGATGATGCTTTCGGCGTCGCCGATCGTGGACCAGCCGGAGGGCGCGGAAACCGACGTCCAGCTGTTCGATTGCGGGTTGTAGAGTGCGCCTTTGTTGGTCCAGTCGCCGTTGCAGTCATTATATTCGCCGCCATTGATGATGACGCGGCCATCGGTCAGGACCTGCTGTGCGAAAAAGAGCGGAGAGTAGCCGCTTGGCATGGTGGCGATCTTGCTCCAGGTGCCGTCGCTGTACTGACCCTTGCTGTCCGGCGTAAGCTTGTACCACTGTGCGGGCGACGTGCAGTAATCCTGGACGATGACCGTGCCGTCGGTCAGAAGCATTGCGCCCCATGGACCGTTCGAGAACGGGAGCGTCGCGGTCAAGTCTGCCCACGTGCCGGAACTGTTCTTTTTGGGCGCCACGTAGGGGGCCTCATAGGGTCCGACATGTGCGAGCGGCCGGTTCGAAGCCATATGTGTCGTTCCGGCCTTGTACGGATAGTAAATCGGATGCGCCGAGGCAGAAATTGACGCCCCTGTCAGCGCTGCGAGTGCCAGGATTGAGGCGCCCGCCGTTAAGCATGTAGATAATTTCACTGTTTGTTCCCCTTGAGTTTGAGGAGCGCCGTCGGCCATCCGCACGGTCTCCTCCGCAAGGATAATAGCAATCATTCGCGGTGTGCAAGGCGCTGCGCACCCGCGGACCGCGAATGCACGCCCAATACTTGAGCACACGCAAGGGAGCAGAGCGGGCGGTGGCGCAACCGCCGGCGTCGCGTCAGAGCGGCACAGTCAATGCGTCGAACACGGTAAATCGCGGTCCA
>DATJUM010000117.1:0-4715 GCA_035502355.1 Rhizomicrobium sp.
CACGCTCGACCGGTAACAAACCCTTGAAAATCCGCCATTCCGCTTCCGTCAGATCACCGCGACTCACGACCGCTCTCCCGAATCCGCAGTCTTGAATCAAACCCCGATTCAGGCGTCAATCATTTTGTCCACGCGGCCTAATACCAGCGCAGCGGTTCGGCTCATTCCTTGCCCTCTTGATTACCGTAAAGCGCCCCCGGAATTGCCCCTCTTGCCGAACCGACTGAAGGGTGTCTTTGCGGTCAAGATTGGTAGGCGAAAAAATGTAAGTGGCCAGTTTTGTGGGCTCAGCGGCCGGATTTGGTGAAAATAGGCCAGTACCGATCAGCAGGTACTGTCCGGCAAATCGCTGATAATCGCTGTCAAAATCGCTGATATGTCGAGTTGGACCGGTTTCGTTCAAACAGGTTTTACGGCGCACCATCATGCGTCCCAAGCGCGGCATAAAGGTCCGGCCGGCGATCGCGGAACAGGCCCCAGGAGGCGCGGGCGCGGGCGATCGCGTCGAGATCGAACCTGGCGACGGCCACGCCCTCACCGGTGCGTCCCAGTTCCGCCATGATCGCGCCGGTCTCGTCGGCAATAAACGACGAGCCGTAGAACGTAATTTCACTTCCCTGCCCGTGCTCGGTCCCAACCCGATTGGACGCGACAAGCGGCATGCAGTTCGCTGCGGCATGACCCTGCATCACGCGCCGCCAGTGATCGCGGCTGTCGACCGGCGGCGCGGGCGGGGGCTCGGAACCGATCGCTGTGGGATAAAGCAAGGCTTCGGTGCCCATCAGGGCCATTGCGCGCGCGGCTTCCGGAAACCATTGATCCCAGCAGATCGCGCAGCCCAATCTGCCATAGCGGGTCTGCCAGACCTTGAATCCCGTATCGCCCGGCGTGAAATAGAATTTTTCCTGATAACCGGGACCTGCCGGAATATGGGACTTACGATAGAGACCCAGCACGCTCCCATCGGCGTCGACCATGGCGAGCGAATTGAAATGCGCATGGCCCGCACGCTCGAAGAAACTGACCGGCACGACCACGCGCAGTTCGCGGGCGAGTTCCGCCATCTCGGCAATCAGCGGATTGTTTTCGAAGGGCGCGGCGCGCGCGAAATGCGCCGCGTTCTGATCCTGGCAGAAATACAGGCTCTCGAAGAGCTCCTGGACCAGAACGACGTTCGCACCTTTCGCAGCAGCCTCGCGGACAAGGCTTTTCGCCTTTGCCAGATTGGCCGCACGGTCGCTCAAACAGGAAAACTGGGTCGCCGCGAATGTTACTTCTCTCATGCGGGCTCCTGTTGCGTAATGCAGTGAATGCCGCCGCCGCCCTGGACAATATCAAGCACTTCGACCTGTGCGATCCGGCGTTCCGGAAAGCAATCTGCGAGCACGGCGCGCGCGGCGGCGTCGGCCGGGTCGTCGAAGGCAGGCATCACCACGCCGCCATTCGCCAGATAGAAATTGATGTAGCTCGCCGCAAGCGGCCGGCCGCGCCAGTCAAGGCGCATGTTTTGCGGTTGGGCCAGCTCGACAATCTCAAGCGTGCGCCCACATGCGTCGCGCGCTTCGGCGAGTGCTCGACGGACCCTCGCAATGGCTTCGAAATCCGGATGGGATTTCATCGCCGGTACGCCGAGCAAGACGCGCCCCGGCGCCGCAAAGCAGGCAATGTTGTCGACATGCCCATCCGTCTCTTCATCGGTGAAATGTCCTGGCAGCCATAATGTTTGCTCGGCGCCGATGTAGTCCGCCAGCACTTTGTCGATCTCGCCGCGCGACCGGTTCGGATTGCGGTTGGTATTGAGCAGGCATTGCTCCGTGGTCATCAGCGTGCCTTCGCCATCCACATGGATGGCGCCGCCTTCGCAAACAAGCGGCGCCCAGAATATTCGCGCGCGCCGTTGATCGAGAACGCGGCTCGCGAATGCGCGGTCATTCGCATACGGTTCGTATTTGTCGCCCCAGGCATTGAACTGCCAAGCGATACCGGCGCGTTCCGGACCCGAAAGAAAGCTTGGACCGATGTCACGCGCCCAGGAATCATCGAGCGCGACCTCGAAAATTTCGGCACGCGTGCCGCAAACCTGCCCAGCCTCGATCACGTCCTCGGGACGCGCCGCGACGACTACCGGTTCGAAGCCCGCAATGGCCTGCGCCACATGCGCAGTCGCCTCTTTCGCACGCGACAGGCGCTCGGCACTGCCCCACGCCTGCGGACGGCACGGCCAGCACACCCATGTGCGGGCATGCGGCCCCCACTCCGCGGGCATATGAAAGCCCTCCGCGGCGCGATCGTGATCCGGATGCGAGCCTTGCGACATATGCCCTTATACAGTCCTTCCGCGGCAGCACGAACCTATTGCGGGTCGCGCAGGATGCGCTGCCGGGCGCGCAGAGACGCGCAAGAGAGTTCGACACAAAGAGCACGAAAAACACCAAGGAGGTATCGCGCGGCTTTGCCGCGCGAGCATTCTCGCTAAAGCTTTGTGCTCTTCGTGGTCATTGGCTAAACACGTCCGCGAAGTGTCGCGGCGAACAGGGGAGAGAGATCGATGAGCGGACGTATCGACGCGCGGCTGCAGGAACTCGATATCGCGCTTCCGACAGCGCCGGCGCCCGTGGCGAGCTATGTCCCTTTCGTCGCGGCTGGGCATCTCGTTTTTGTTTCGGGCCAGGTCACGATGGCGTCGGACGGCCTGAAATATGTGGGCACGGTCGGCAAGGAGCTGACACTCGAAGATGGCAGGGCCGCCGCCCGGCTTTGCGCGCTCAACGTGGTCGCGCAGCTCAAAGCTGCTCTGGAGGGCGATCTCGACCGCGTGAAGCGCTGCGTGAAGCTCGGCGTGTTCGTCAACGCCGTTCCCGGCTTCGCCCAACATCCCGAAGTTGCGAACGGCGCGTCCGATCTGATTGTGGAAATTTTCGGCGAAGCGGGACGGCACGCACGCGCTGCAGTGGGCGCCGGCTCGCTTCCGCGCAATGTCGCTGCTGAAGTGGAGGCGATATTCGAGATCGCGTGAAGCGCGAACAGCTCACCGCACGGCTTGCCGGTTCGGCGGCGGAGATCGGCGGCACCCGGTGGAACGTTTGCGCCAATCCCGGTGGCACGCCTGATTGCCACCCTTTCACGCGGCATGAGTTCTTTCTCGCGCTCGAGGAATCGGGCTCCGCCACGGCACAGACCGGGTGGCAGCCCTGCCACCTGGTGTTTGAGGGCGACGGCGAGATCGAAGGCATTCTGCCGCTCTATCTGAAAAGCCACAGCCTCGGCGAATATGTCTTCGATCACGGTTGGGCTGACGCCTTCGAGCGCGCGGGCGGCCGCTACTATCCGAAGCTGCAGGGCGCCGTGCCGTTCACGCCCGTTACAGGTCCGAGGCTCCTCGTGGCCGCGCCTTCCAGGCGTGAAGAAACCTGGCGCGCGCTCTTGTCCACAGCATCCCGGATCGTGGACAGGTTGGGCGCATCCTCGCTCCACATCACCTTCATGACCGAACCGGAATGGACCGCGGCGGCGGCGTGCGGCTTTCTTCAGCGTACCGGTCAGCAGTTTCACTGGGAGAACAGGGGCTATTCACGCTTTGAGGATTTCCTGGGTGAGCTCTCCTCGTCACGCCGAAAGAATCTGCGCAAGGAACGCGCAGCCGTGCGCGAGGCGGGAATATCCTTCGCATGGCTTTCGGGCCGCGACATCACCGAAGCACATTGGGATGCATTCTTCGATTTCTATATCGCGACGGGAAGCCAGAAATGGGGCACGCCCTATCTTACCCGCGAATTCTTCAGCCGCGTGGGCGCAAGCATGGGCGATTCCATATTGTTGGTATTGGCGCTGCGCGGCGAAGAGCCAATCGCCGGCGCTCTGAATTTCTTCGGTCAAGGCGGGCTGTTCGGACGCAACTGGGGCGCCAGCGAATTCGTCCCCTTCCTCCATTTCGAGACCTGCTATTATCAGGCAATCGATTTCGCCATCACGAAGGGATTGGGGAAGGTGGAAGCAGGAGCCCAGGGACCCCACAAATTGTTGCGCGGCTATACACCCGTCGTCACGCGGAGCGCGCATTTCATTGCGCATCCTGGCCTGCGCCGCGCGGTTGCGGCATATCTCGGCGAAGAGCGCGAGGCCGTCGCCAATGAGATGTCCGAACTCGGGGATCTCGCTCCGTTCCGGAAGGGAGGCTGATCACAAGATGTCCTACGACCCGAACAACGTGTTTGCAAAAATCCTTCGCGGCGAGCTGCCGAGCGTTAGAGTTCACGAGGACGAAAATACGCTCGCGTTCATGGACATCATGCCCTCGGCGGACGGCCACACCCTCGTCATTCCCAAGGAGCCTGTGGAAACGCTCTTTGATCTTTCGAGCCCCGCCGCAGCAGCGCTGATGCTGACGACGCAGCGTGTGGCGGCGGCGGTAAAGGCGGCGCTTGCCTGCCCCGGCCTGATGCTCGTACAGCTCAACGGCGCGGCCGCGGGCCAGAGTGTTCCGCATCTTCACATCCACGTCGTGCCGCGTTTCGAAGGATCAGACCTCAGGCTTCACGGGCGGGCCAAAGCCGAGATTGATCAGCTGGAGAAGATCGCTGCGCGGATACGACAGCATCTTTAGCCCGGATTTCTCAAATATGAGGAGTGCATCGGAGCCCTGAATCGTCGAAAGTCCTTTTGCGAAAACGATTTTCGAGTGATTCGAGAGGAACCCCGATGCCGACAGAGTGTAG
>DATJUM010000118.1:0-2250 GCA_035502355.1 Rhizomicrobium sp.
ATGCGGTCGCGAGATTAACATCCAGCTCGAGCGCGCGATCGATCAGCAGGAGGGCACGTTCCACCTCACTGAAAAAGAAGGCGCGGACATGCCCGCCCCAGCACAAGGCCACGGCGTCGTCGCTTCCCAATTCCGCGGCGCATTCCGTGAGACGCGAGATTTCTTGCGGGTCGAAGTCCGACTGCCACCCGTTGGCTTTCGCAAACTGGTAGCAGGATGCGGCTAATCCATAGGGCGTGGCAAAGTCGGGGTCTTTTTCGATTGCGGCATAGAAGAACGTCAATGCATCTGCATTGTCGTCCTTGGACCAGCGGTTCCAGCTTGCGAGTCCGCGCAAATAGAGATCATACGCCGCGGGGTTGCCGGTCGGCTCACGCTTCACGCGATCCATTTCGGCTTTTTCGAGTTGCGGCGCCATCGCGCCGACGACCCGTTCGACGAGCCGGTCTTGAATCTCGAAAGGGTCGCCGCCAGTGTAATCGAAATTGTCAGCCCATAAATGCCGGCCCGACACGCCTTCGATGAGTTGTCCGGTGACGCGCATGCGATCGCCCGAGACCCTGATGCTGCCTTCCAGGACGTAACGGACCCCGAGCTCGCGCGCGGCCTGCTTTACGTCGACCGAACCGCCTTTGTAGATGAATGACGAATTGCGGGCGATCACGAAGAGGCCCCGATTGCGCGACAATGCGGTGATGATGTCTTCGACGATCCCATCTACGAGATAGTCGGTATCGCTGGCCCCGCCCAGGTTGAGAAACGGCAATACGACGATCGAAGGCCTTTCAGAGATTCCGCCCGGCTGGTCGAGTGGGCTGACCTTGGCATCGCCGTTATCCTCGCGAACGGCCCCTACAAAGCGCACCCCCCGGCGCGGAAAGGTCTTTATCAGTCGCTGCTCGTTGCCGGTATCTCCAATTGCACCCCGGGCCGCGTTGATGCGGTTGGCCAGAGTGGATTCGGAGACGATGCGGCCGTGCCACAGCGCGGTCAACAGATCATCCTTGGTGACGACCCGTTCGCGGTGTCGCATCAGATGGACGAGCAGATCAAAAACCTGGGGCTCGACGGAAACAAGCGCGTTTTTCCGGCGCAATTCGCGCTGATCCGTATCGAGTACGCAGTCCTCGAAATGGTAGCGCAAGACCAGCTTCTCCTGCCGACTGGCGGAAGCTTAGCACGCGGTTCGCAAAGGAAAAACGGAGGCTTTCCTAAGCGGAAACAAATCCGGCCTGAAAGACTGCGGCGGCCGTCCCTGGTATGAAGGTGGCGGCCGAGAAAGCGTGAGGAGCAAGAACGTGACACCATCTTTGGCAGCAGGTCGCGGCGCGCACGCTCCAAGCGCGGGTCCCGACGCACCTCGACGGAGGTGCGGCACAGAAATCTGCGGAAATGCTTCTCGAGCGAGCGGCGCTGACGCCGGCAGCCGCGGCAAGCTTGTCGATGCTGCCTTCTCGGGCGGGATCCGTCTCCATGCGGCAAGAGGTTCGGCTCGGCAACCAAGGAGTTGATAGATGACTTTCCCCAGATCCACGCCGAATTCCGGAATCGGCATCCCACACAGAAGGCTGGCGGCCCACAGATTTTCGCGACGTGATGCCATTCGCGGCGGCGCTGCGGTGTTGATTGCGGCCACCGGGTTTGCCGTACCGCACCCTTCCTTTGCCGGAGAGGGAACACCGCTGGCCATCAAGGGCTATGATACGGTTGCCTATTTCACCGATGGGAAGCCGACGCCAGGCGTGCCGGAGTTCGAATATGAATGGAATGATCTCATTTGGCGCTTTTCCAGCGCACAGCACCGTGATCTGTTCAAGGCCAATCCCGCGCGCTATGCGCCGCAATTCGGAAACTACTGCGCGATGGCGCTGAGCCTGGGTCAGATCGTCACCGCAAATCCGAGCTACTGGCTCATCAGTGACGGCAAGCTGTATGTTTTCGGCAAGGCCCCGCCCGCCGGCCCTGTGCTCTTCCAGCGCAACCTTGCTGAGAACATCGCCAAGGCGAACCACAACCGGTCGCTACTACCGAAACAATAACGGCCACTGGCCTGGCTCTCGCCGGAGAGCGGGTCTGTGGCGGCGTTGGCGCTGCGTCCTGATCGGCTTGAAGAAGTTTGGAATCGATGGAGTATCCTATGAAAGCATGGCTCTTGCGTACTTCGCTTGTGTTTTTATGCGCAACGACGGCCATCGCGATCGGTAAAACCTCTCAAGCGACCGGGTCGCTTAAAGATGAGCTCGTCGGAAC
>DATJUM010000119.1:0-9814 GCA_035502355.1 Rhizomicrobium sp.
GCCGGAGCCAATCTCCGGCCCAAGGACGATACCAAGCAGGCACGGTAGCAGCAGCGCCGCCGTTGCTTCGACAGGCGTGGCGTAGCGAAGAATTGACGTGGTGCAAAGCCAAAGGACGTACGAACTCACCGCGAAGGCGAGTACGAACCATTGCGGCAGACCGATCGCTAGATGAAACCATCGCCGCTTTGAAAACCTTCGCGCAAGCACCAGCACTCCGGCGATGATGATCAGCGCATAGGCGAGGGGGATGCGCGCGTCGCGAAATCCGTATTCGGCAACGGTCATCGGTTTCTTGCTCAGCCAGAAGAATGGGTAGAACAGGTCTTGCCAGATGCCTTGCGGCAAGAAGCGCTGGTCAAACTGATTTATCGGCGGATACCAGGGAGACCGGAAAATGCCGTTGAAAAACGGGAAGACCGGATTCCCGTAGGTTTCATATAGTTTATAGGCCCACCATCCACCGCCGAGAGCGAAGCCCGCGATGCCGCCCAGCACCATCAGTGCAAGACAGGCGGGCCATCGCCGGATGGGCATCACGGCAATGAAGGCCAGCGCGGCGGCGGGCGCGTAGACCGCGCTGGTCATCTTCAGGCCAACCGCCGCGCCGAGCAGTGTGCCCGTGAGCAGCAGAATGACGAAGCGCGGCGCGGCGGGGTGCCTGTCGATCTCGCGCGCCAGAAGCAGCACGGACGCAAGCACCAGCGCGCCGGTCTGGATCTCGTTGAAAGTTGTTCCGACCTGCGAAAATACGGCGGCCCCTGTAACGGCAAGGAGCGTCGCGGAAGCGGTCGCGAGCCATCTCCTTTCTGGGGGCCATGGCCGGTACAGCACAAAGGCGATGCCCAGCACGCCCGCGATCAGTGCGCCATACCAGAGCCCCATGAACGCGGCGAGCAGGCGGGGATGAGTTGCGAGGGGCCCGAGCGCCAGCCAGGCATAAGGGATATCGAGCGTCGGATTGATCCAGGTCTGGAGGCCGGCAGCGGCGAGATCGACGCCAAGCCGGCCATGCATCGCGGCCCAGCCATTGTAAAGATGATAGTTGCGGAGATCCCAGTTCGCGTCCTGGCCGCGCAAGACAGATATGGCCGCGCCAATCGACAGACACGTGACGATAATCACGACGGTGCGCCAAGGATGCCTTCGCCGGCCTTCTGCGATCCGCGGGCAGCCCGTCGATCCCGCAACATCCGGCTCCGTCGTCAGCTCCATTGCGATTTTTCGGCTCCCGCGTGGATCGATAGCGATCGCTGTCATCATTTGCGGCGCGGCTGCGGCTGCTACCTTGCCTTCAAAAGCGCGCCCGATTGCAGTGTACCTGAAACCGCCATCATGATGCCGCCCACCTCGTTATGGGCAATGAAATCCGGCCGGCTGAAGCGGCGATGGACAAAGAGTTGCCCGGCGCCGGCCAGAAGGATCGTGATGGCAAGCGCCAGAAGCATCAGAAGCGCAGGCGGAATGTTGTAGAGCAAAGTCACGCCGAATATTCCCCGCTTTCCCAATTCAACCTTAGGAGATTCGCCGATTCTGTCCTAGCCTGCTGCACCGTGCGACCGCCGAAGCGGTGCTGTCCGGGAGAACCCGCATGCCTGAAACCTGCACGCATCTTGATACGATCCGCAATGTGACCCCCAGTGCGCTGGGCTGCGAGGAGTGCCTCAAGACCGGCTCGCCCTGGGTGCATCTGCGGATTTGCCGGACCTGCGGGCATGTCGGTTGCTGCGATTCCTCGCCCAACAAGCATGCGACGAAGCATTTTCACCGGACGAAGCATCCGATCATCGAAGGCTACGATCCGCCCGAAGGCTGGGGGTGGTGCTATGTCGACGAGGTGATGTTCGATCTGTCCGATCGCATGACGCCTCATAACGGGCCCATCCCGCGTTACGTGTAAGCAGAAGCGAGGAACGGCAAATGACATCCGAGCGGATCGAGGAAGATTTCGAGGTCTTCGTGCATGATGGCGACGTGGCGTTTGGCGCGGTGCGCGAAGTACGGCCGGGCGGGCGGCCGGAGATCGTAATTTATGTCGAAAATGCCGGCGATTTCACCGTGCCGCTTTCGGCCGTGCGCGATGTGCATGACGGGAAGGTGATTCTCGACTGCGCCAGGATCGGCCGTGATCTCAAAGGGGCCATCGGCCATGCCCATCTGGACGAGGATCCCAACGTCGCCGACGAAACTGGCGGCTGAATCTGACGGGCGCTCTCGCGCCGAATGCGCCGAGGCGGTAAACTCCTTTTCCGGTTCATGGCGTGCGCTGCGCGCTGCAATGGAGGGAACAATGTCTTATTTCAACGCGTCCGACGGCACGGAGATTTATTACAAGGATTGGGGATCGGGGCCTCCGGTCGTCTTCAGCCACGGCTGGCCGCTCAGTTCCGATGCGTTCGAAGACCAGATGTTCTTTCTGGCGCAGCATGGCTATCGCTGCATCGCCCATGACCGCCGCGGACATGGCCGTTCGTCTCAGCCTTGGACGGGCAACGACATGGATACCTATGCCGACGATCTGGCGCAGCTCGTCAAATTGCTGGATCTGACCGGCGCGGTGCATGTCGGCCATTCGACGGGCGGGGGCGAGGTGGCGCGCTATATCGGGCGGCACGGTACGGGGCGCGTCGCCAAGGCCGTCCTGATCGGCGCCATACCGCCCGTGATGCTGAAGTCGGAGTCCAATCCCGGCGGGCTTCCGCTCGAGGTGTTCGACCAGCTGCGCGCGCTCGTCCAGTCGGACCGCTCGCAATTCTGGAAGGATTTGAGCATGATGTTCTACGGCTATAATCGGCCGGGTGCGAAAATCTCCGAAGGCGTGCGCGAATCCTTCTGGTTGCAGAGCATGATGGCGGGATTTCCCGCCTCCTGGTTCTGCATCAAGGCGTTTTCCGAAACCGATTTCACCGAGGACCTGAGGCGGATCGATGTCCCGACGTTATTTCTTCACGGCGACGACGATCAGATCGTGCCCTTCGCCGATTCCGCGGCCCTGGCCGTCAAACTCGTCCGGCGCGGCACGCTCAAGGTCTATGAAGGCGCGCCGCACGGCATGTGCACGACACTGAAGGACCGGGTGAACGCGGATCTGCTTGCCTTCCTCGAGGAATGAGAGCGGCAACGCCGATCCCCGAAAGATGGAGATTCGAATTCGGCGCGTCGCTGGCTGCGGGTTTCACATCGCCCTATGCCGGTCCGCATCTGATGGCGCTGGCGCTCGATGCGGATGCACTTGCGGAGCGGAGGGGAGAACTGCGCTATCCTCCAGCCTTTGCGGCACTCGGCTGAAAGGTCTGGCGGCATAAGCGCGGACGCGCCGCGCGGGCGGTGGCAATCCGGCATTGCGGTGGCTCTTGCGGCCGCAACGCTCGTGGTATTCGTCAACGCGCTGTGCGTGGCACAGCGCCTTGCGCAGACCTCCGACAGCGCCAACGGCTTCGTCATCGGCCATGCGATCGCGGGCGGCAATATTCTTCTTTCCGGCTGGCATTTCCCGCTTGATGATTATTACTTCACCGACGCGCTGCCTTATGCCGTTCTGGAATGGCTTCTTGGTCCGCGGCCCTTTCTTCTGGTTCTCGTTCCTTCGCTCACTTATGCATTTTTCCTGCTGGCGGCGCTGCTTGCCTGCCGCGGGCGGGGACGGACCTTCGCTGCAAATCTGGCCGGCGGCGCAACAATCACGTTGTTGCTCGGGGCGCCGCCCTGGATCGGATCGTGGAATCCGGTCCTGATGTCCGACATGCATGCGGCGACAGTGCTGGCAGCATTCATTGTACTTGTTCTTTGTGCGCGGATTGCAACGAGCGAACTCGCCTCCGGGGCAATAATGCTGATTCCGGTCATCGCCTGCCTGACGGTGGCAAGCGATCCCTTCGCTCTTGTATTCGCTTTCGGACCCGCTCTCGCAATTCTCGCGATTGAAGCCATTCGACGTCGGGATTCGCGCGGCGCGCGGCTCGCATTTATGCTGCTGGCAGCCGGAACATGCGCGGGTCTGGTCTTGCCATGGGCCGTTGCACAAATGGGCGGATTTACGATCGAGAATGACGTTCTCACCCGCTTCGTGCCGCTCGCGCTCCTGGCCCGAAATCTGATAGCCGTCCTGGCAGGAACGCTTACATTATTCGGAACAAATCTGTCCGCCAGCGGAGCCGGATTTGGCAATCTTCTGCTCGCAGCGATGCGCGGTATTGGACTTATTCTGGCGGCCGTCGCTGTTCTGCGCGTGATATGGCGCGCATTCATGAGCAGGGGAACAGATTTGCTCGACCGGCTGCTCTGCGCCGGCATCCTGACCGTGCTTGTGGCCTGCGCATCGAGCGCACAATTTGCCAAGGGGATCACGCCGCAGACGCTGTGGGCGGGCGGCCCGCCGATGCGTTTCCTTGTCCCGGCCTGGCTGTTTTCGGCCGCGCTCGCCGGACGGCAGATGCAGGAGATTCTCTCCACCATTGGCAGCGCCCGGATCCGGAATGCCGCACCGGCTGCACTCGCACTCTGTGCTGCCATCCTTGTGTCCGGAGGATATTGGCTATCGGGGCTAAATGCCCGGCCGCCCTGGATCGCGAGCAATCCGCCAACTGCAGTGGCGCGCTGGCTGATGCAGCATCATTTGTTTCAGGGTGTGGGAGAATACTGGTCGGCGAATCTCGTCACTGCCATGTCGGGCAATGCGGTGCAGGTCCGCAGTGTCGTGCCGAATTCGGACCATCTTGTGCCGTATGTCTGGGTCGAGGATGCGCGCTGGTACGCACGATCACCCCAATTCGTGATCTGGCAGGATCACAACAAAACAGGCATCACATGGGAGCAAATACGCGCGACTTACCCGGTCTATCGGCGCGTCACCGTTGCGGATTATCAGGTCGCGTGGCTTTCGTCGCCGCCTTAAACCTTGTCGGCGTAGATAAGATGGCCGGGGCCAAGCTGCGCGAGCACCTCGGGCAGGCTCGTGTCCGAGAGAGCGAAACAGCCCTCGCTGCGGCCGAGAACACCATAGGTTCTCGCCATCTGGGGACTGACATACCAGGCGGCGTGCACGACGATCGCACGCTCGAGCGCGTTGTTGTTGCTCGTATCGAGGCCGGTGAGGCGAATCGAGCGGCCGTGCTCGCCGATATAGAGACCGTCGGTTCTGTAGGCGCCGGCCGAGGTCGCATTGGAGCTGGGCTCATTGGAGAAGCGCTGCAGCCAGCCCGTATGGTCCGGATCCGAACCGCGGCCATGCGCTACGAGATGTGAACTCAGGACCCGCGCATTCGCGACATCCAACAAATAAAATCTCGGCGTCCGCGAGGGCAACGAGAAATCGGCAATGGCGATGACGTCGCGATTGGGAATTGCAGCGCCGTGTCTGTCGAGCGCGTCAAGCGCGCGCCGCAGCAACGCAGGCGATAGGCTCGCGGGGTCTGCAACCGAGGGAAGGGGCAGGAGCAGCGCGGCCGCGGTAAAACTTCCTGTCGCGGCAAACAGAGTGCGCCTTGAAACGTTCATACAGCGAGGCTCCATGCAGGCCCGCGCGTCAGCGCGGGCAACACATAGCTTATGTTCAGAGGTGCGCCCCAGCGATGAGGCAGCGAACCCAATATAGCGCATTTCCGGCCCGCGCAAAAGCCTTGGCGCGATTTGGTTCCCTGTGTCTTTTGGCAATTGCTGCGCTGACCTTCTCGGCCTTCGCGTTCGGCGCGACTTTTCTTGCCCAGACCGAAGCCGGCACGCTCGCCCCAGGTGATTATCTGTGGAAACCGTCGGTTACGTCCGGGCCGCTGAGCATGGTCGTCGATCTCACGTCGCAGCGTGCGTTCGTCTATCGCGACGGAATTCTCATCGGCATCAGTACGATTTCATCGGGCAGGCCCGGCCACGAAACGCCGACCGGCACTTTTACCGTGCTTGAGAAATACCGGTTTCACCGCTCGAACAAATACGAGGACGCGCCGATGCCGTATATGCAGCGGCTGACCTGGGACGGGCTTGCGCTGCATGCCGGTCATCCCCACGGCTACCCGGCGTCGCATGGCTGCATCCGCATGCCGGAGGGCTTCGCCGCGGCGCTGTTCAAGGAACCAACGCGCGGGATGCAGGTCGTCATCAGCGGCCATGCGCCGAGCAAAGAGGAAATCCTGATGGCCGCACGGGCGCGCGCGAACGCCCAATGCTGCCAAGCGGATGATTCGACACAAACAGGCAACTTGCCGGCGAGCTGGAGCGGGCAGGGCGGTTCGAATGAACTGCCGAACCCGCCGTGCTGCGCGCCGATCGCAGGCGCTGTGCCGGCGAACATGTCAGCTTCGCCGGAATGCACGGCCGATCGCGAAGCTGAAGCCGACAGCGGCGCCGGGGATGCGAATGACGCGCCCGATCAGCCTCAGCGCGATGATTGCGAAAGTGGCCAGGGTCGGGACTATGGGACCTCGCCACTTCCGCCGCCCCCGGCTGGCGGGGCGCCCTTCCGGTCGCGCGCGCCATAACAGGGATTGTCGTTGAGTTCGCGCGACCGGTCACATGATCGAGAAATGGCCAGGGGCGTCTATTCCATGTAAGTTCGTGTCCCGTACCAGCGACGCTGCGGGCCTGTGTACACGGGCCGTCTTCATGGCAGGATTCCGCCCGCATGAGTACGAACCGGCATCTTCCCGTGCGGGGCGGCAGGACGGATGACCGCGTCATTCATGTTGTCTCCTATACGGACTTCCTCTGTCCGTATTGCCGCCGCTTCCGCACGGTCCTGAAGCGGCTCAGGCAGGCGTTCGGCGAACGTCTCGCCTATACGCTGCGCCACTTCCCGATCGAACGCATTCATCCCGGTGCCACCTTTGCCTCCCGCCTCGTCGAAGCGGCCGGCCGGCAGGGCCTCTTCTGGGAAATGCATGACCGGCTGTTCGACAACGAACCGCCGTTCAGCGAGCAGCAGATGCTCGACATGGCCCGCGAAATCGGCGCCGATATGGAGCGCCTTGCACGCGACCTCGCTGATCCTGAAACACTCGCGGATGTCGATGCGGATATCGCCGAGGGCCGGCAGATGGGCGTCAGCGGAACGCCGACCATTTTTGTGGATGGCGTGCGCTATGACGGCGCGTGGGATTTCTATTCGCTGGCCGATGCGTTCGCGCAGCCCGTGTCCGAACGCATCCGTCGCTCGGCGCACGCTTTCGCCAATCTGCCGGCTTCGGGCGGGCTTGCGTTGCTCATTGCCTCGGCGCTGGCGCTGATCTGTGCCAACACGCCGCTTGCCGGTTTCTATCACGCCTTCATCGGGTCGCGATTTGGCATCGGGCCGCCGGATACGCCCCTGTCGTTGACAATCGGCGACTGGTGCTCTCAAGGCCTGCTGGCGCTGTTTTTCCTGCTGGTCGGACTGGAAATCCGCCGCGAGATGACCGCGGGCGCATTGTCCGATTTCAAGGCTGTGCTGCTGCCCGTCATCGCGGCCGTCGGCGGCGGCATCGTGCCCGCGCTTGTTTATCTGCTGTTCAACCGCGGCGATACGGCCGCAGGCTGGGCGGTGCCGACCGCAACCGACATCGCCTTCGTGCTCGGCATATTGGCGCTCCTCGGCGATCGCGTGCCGCCGGCCCTGCGCGTGTTCATCGCGGCATTCGCGGTGATGGACGACATCGTCTCGGTGCTGACACTCGCAATCTTCTATCCGCACAATTTCGAAGCGATGTGGCTCGTAGGTGCGGGCGCGGCGATGCTCGCGATGTACGCCCTCAATCGCGGCCGTGTTTATGCGAGCTGGCCCTATCTTCTGATCGCAATTGCCGTGTGGTTCTGTCTGCATGCGGCGGGCGTCCATGCCGCGCTCGCCGGGATCGTCCTTGCGGGCTTCATTCCCACGCGGCCCGCGCCCGATGCCGCGCCGCTGCTGGCGCAGGCCGCGAATGCGCTCGAAGCGCTCGAGATCGCGCAAAGCGACAGGCAAGCGAGCGAGGAAGACAGGGACACCGTCCTCGACTGGGCGGGCCGCAATCTCTCCGCAGCAAGCGAGCGGCTGCTGTCACCGGCCGACCGTGTCGAGCGCGCCGTCGCGCCCTGGAGTACTTACTTCGCATTGCCGCTGTTCGCATTTTCCGCCACCGGCGTGAGCCTGAACGCCGATCTCGCAGCACCTGGCGCGCTTTCCATCATTGTCGGTGTGATACTGGGCCTCGTCATCGGCAAACCGCTCGGCATCGGGCTCTTTTCCTTCGCCGCCATCAAGACCGGAGTAGCACGCGGGCCCAAAGGCGTAGGCATCCGCACCTTCATCGGCGCGATCTGTCTCTGCGGGATCGGTGACACGGTCGCCCTGCTTCTCGCGGATCAGGCCTTTCCGGAAGGCGCCGATGGCGCCATCGCCAAGATCGCCGTCCTGATCGGGTCCATCCTCGCCGCCGCTTTGGGTGCCGCCATCATCGCAGCGAGTCCCGGCAAGGCGTTCGGAGTGGAAGAAACACGGGCGTGAGGCGTTTCGGCATGAGTGCTCATTTGGGCGGTGACACAGACGGTTTTAACCCTAACATGATCCGATCAACGCGACATGCTCGCTGTGCAGTACAACAAGCGCCGTGGCAATGCGGGCGTATCGTAGGCTGGTGACAATGCTGCATTTCGGCTAGGCTGTGTGTACGGCGAGCGGGATCTGATCATCGCTCGTGCATTGGTCAATGAGGGTACCCGGGATGAAAATCACTTGGATTCGGTTGCTTGCCTGCGCCGCGGGCGGCGTTCTGACCTGGCAGGCTCCGGCGGCGGCGCGGACGGAAAAAGTCGTGTATTCGTTCGCCGGTGGGACAGACGGCGCAGGCCCGGCGGCCAGCCTGATCGATGTGAATGGCACGCTCTATGGTACAACGGGAAACGGCGGCGGCACCGGCTGCAGTGGTGGGGGTTGCGGCTCGGTGTTTGCGCTTGATCCCAAGACCGGTGCGGAGAGGGTGATCTATTCCTTCTGCAGCCAGCAGGACTGCACGGACGGCGAATTGCCCGAAGCCAGTTTGATCAACGTCGAGGGTACGCTGTATGGCACAACACTTGATGGTGGTTCGGGTTGCTCGTGGTGCGGAACTGTATTTGCTGTTGATCCCCAGACAGGTACTGAGCGCGTCCTGCACTCATTCGGTGTAACGGACGGCTCAGCGCCCTATGCTGGCTTAATCCATGTCAATGACAAGTTATACGGAACGACAGCAGAAGGTGGTACATCTAGTGCCGGCACTCTATTTGCCATTGATTTAAAAACCGCGAAACTGAATGTACTATATGACTTTTGCCGAGAGGAAAATTGCACAGATGGCGCGGCCCCTTTGGCCAACCTGATAAACGTAGATGGCGTACTATACGGTACAACCAGCGGCGGCGGCGCTGGCGGGGGTGCCTGTGGTTGCGGTACTGTGTTTGCTTTCGATCCGCAGACAGGAGCGGAAAAGGTGATTCACTCGTTCGCCATAACCGGTGACGGAGAAGTTCCCCGGAGCGATCTGACAGATGTAAATGGTACGCTGTATGGTACAACCATCGTAGGTGGTACCTACGGCCGCGGCACTGTGTTCTCGCTTGACCTGGCGACGGGCGCAGAAAGCGTTGTTTACTCATTCTGCGCCCAGCAGAATTGCACCGACGGCGCACAGCCCGAAACCGGTTTGGTCAATGTTGATGGCACGTTGTATAGTACCACATCCGCCGGCGGAAACCCAGGCTGTAATGACTCTGGATGCGGGACGGTATTCTCGCTCAATACTACGACCGGCGTGGAGAGCGTGCTTTATCCGTTCTGCAGTCAGCGCCTTTGCAGAGATGGTGCATTGCCCCTGGGCGGTCTGATCGA
>DATJUM010000120.1:0-8709 GCA_035502355.1 Rhizomicrobium sp.
CATGATCGAAGCGCCGCTGCTCATCCGGCCCTATCTCTCACGCCTCACGCGCTCGGAACTGTTCATGCTGTTTTCGGTGGGGCTTGCGACCGTGGCCGGCACGGTGTTCGTGCTCTACGCGACCGTCCTCGCCCACGCCCTGCCCGGTGCGCTCGGGCATATTCTCATCGCTTCTGTTCTGTCGGTAATCGGCGCACTGATGATCGGACGCATCATGATTCCGGGCGCGAGCGTTACACGCGCGGAATCCCCGCCGGGCTTCTTCTACCGCTCCAGCATGGACGCCATCGCCCGCGGCACTGAAGATGGGCTCAAGCTCTGGCTGGGGATCGTGGCGATGCTGCTCGTCATCGTGGCGCTTGTGGCACTGGTCGATATTCTCTTGGCGTCGCTGCCGCATATTGTCGGCGCACCGATCAGTCTCGAACGCATCTTTGGCTGGATTTTCGCGCCCATCGTCTGGCTCTATGGAATTCCGTGGGCGGAGACGGCAACCGCTGGCTCGCTGATGGGACAAAAAACGGTCGTCAACGAGTTCGTCGCCTATTTGAAGCTCGCATCGCTTCCCGCGGGCACGCTTGATCCGCGGGCACGTCTTATCATGGTGTATGCCATGTGTGGCTTTGCCAATTTCGGCTCGGTCGGCATCATGATCGCCGGCGTGTCGGGTCTCGTACCGGAGCGCCGCGACGAGATCGCTCCGCTCGCCATGCGGGCGCTCCTCTCCGGTACCATGGCCAGCAGCCTCACCGGTTGCATTATCGGGTTTTTGCCAGTGAGCTGAATGTCCAGACGTCATAATGATTGGCCTGAAAATGCGGGAGAGCCGTAACGCCGTGAATGATCACCTTGCGGCATTGCTGGAGGAAATCCGCGCCTGTCGAATTTGCGAAGCGCATCTGCCGCATGGAGTCCGGCCGGTGCTGCATGCGAGTGCCACGGCGCGGCTTTTCATCGTTGGCCAGGCGCCAGGCCTGCGCGTGCATGAGACAGGGCTGTCGTTCAACGACCGCTCGGGGGATCTCCTGCGCGAATGGATGGGGATCGGTCGCGCGGCATTCTACGATGAATCCCGCATCGCGATTGCGGCGATGTCATTCTGTTTCCCCGGCTATGACGCAAAAGGCCACGACCTTCCGCCGAGGTCTGAATGCGCCAAAGCTTGGCGACCGCGGCTCTTCGCCGCCCTTCCCGATATGCCGCTCATTCTGCTGGTTGGACGGCACGCGCAACTCTGGCATCTTGGTTCCCGCGCCAAGGCGAATCTGACGGACACTGTCCAGGCGTGGCGGGAATATGCGCCGCGCTATGTTCCCCTGCCGCACCCGTCTTGGCGCAATACCGGCTGGTTGAAGAAACATCCATGGTTCGAACGGGAATTGCTGCCCTGCTTGCGCGCGCGCATCGCCCAGGCGCTCTCATCTTGATCTTGTTCGCGTTCGCGTCCTGTGCGCCGGTATTGGCGCCGAGGGGAATCTCCTATGGTGTCCCTACGGTCGCGGGCGACGCCTTCGTCACACGGGACGGGATACGTTTGCCGCTACGCCATTGGGATGCGCAGAAACCGCAGGCGATCATCGTCGCGCTGCATGGCATGAGCGATTATTCTCAGGCTTTCGACCTGCCGGCACCCTGGTGGGCCGCCCATGGCGTCTCCGTTTACGCATATGACCAGCGTGGATTCGGCGCCGCGCCAAATGCCGGTCTGTGGGCGGGCGCTCGCGCAATGCGCGACGACCTTGACGATTTCGTCGAAGCGATGCGGGCGAAATTTCCTGGCGTTCCGGTTTATGCGTTGGGCGAGAGCATGGGCGGTTCCGTCGTGCTAACGGCGCTTGCGAGCGCGCATCCTCCACGTGTGGATGGAGTCATTCTCGTCGCGCCAGCTGTCTGGTCGCGAGAGGACATGCCTTTCATCTACAGCGTCGTGCTGTGGACCACGGCGCATATAGTCCCCAGCATGCATGTCTCCGGCGAGGGCCTGCACATTCTGGCAACGAACAATTTTCCCGTACTGCGCAAGCTCGCGCATGATCCGCTTTATCAGCACTCCGCGCGTGTCGATCAGGTTTACGGACTGGTCAATCTGATGAGCGAAGCGCGGGACGCACCGCAACACCTCACGGCGACGCCGCCCATTCTTTTCCTTTATGGCGGAAACGATCAGGTCATTCCTGCTGCCCCCACCCAGACCGTGGCGTCGGAACTTGGATCGAAAGCCACCGTCATCCGCTACCCGAACGGCTATCATATGTTGTTGCGCGACCTTGAGGGCCCCGCGCGCTGGGCGGATATACTGGCGTGGATTGGGAAGACGAATTCCGCGCGCGACCGTCAAGCCTCGCAAACGGAATTCAGCTCTGGCAAACCGTGGCAACAACGCGGCGCTTCGGCCGTTATCCCCTTGGGTAGGATGACGGAGTGAGAGCGATGCGCACCGAAAAGCGGAACGAAACCGAGAAGCACAAGAAGAAGACGCTTTTGGACCCGAACCAACCGCGGGAGGACGTCACCGAAACCGGGGGTGAGTATGCGGGTCGGCGCCCGGTAGAAAGCGGCCCCGGTATCGTAAGTCCCGGCACGCATGTGCAGGCAGACGGGCAGACGACGCACGAATAGCGACGCGTTCTGCCCAATCACCAGACAAGGTCGCAATGGCCCGCTCGCGTTGGCCATGGCGTCTATCGGCTTGTCTGTAGCGAAGAAATGATCTCGGCGCAGTTAACTACTTTCGCTTGGCGGGGAAAGACCTTCTCGAGAAGGACGCGATGGACTTCGGCGTCGCGGTCTGAGCAACAATCGGCCGCAACGACGATCTGATAATCCGCGTCGGCCGCGTGGCGCAGGGTAGACAGCACCACGCCGCTTGTAGCAATTCCGGCCAGCACCAGCGTGTCGATGCCATTTGCGCGCAACACCATATCGAGGTCCGTGCCCGTGAAGGCGCCGACCCTGTGCTTGGTCACGACGACTTCGCCCTGCTGCGGCGCAACGGCTGGATGAATACCCGTGCCCGGCGCGCCGGGAGCGAACATCCCGCTGCTTCGGATGGGGCCGAATGACGGGTTGCGCAGGCTTATCTCCGGATGGCCTTCCCGGAAGCCGACCACCACATAGACGACCCTCACATCGGCATTCCGCGCGGCGCCGATCAGGCGCGCAGTCCGGTCGAGCAAACCCTCATTTCCCTCGGCGAATCCCTCGACGATCAGCGTCTGGAAATCCATGACAAGAAGTGCCGTCGTTTTCGGATCTAGCTTGTCCGGCATCCGGTTTTTCCTCCTGTTGCTGCGCACAGTTGCGGCAGGCAAATCACACGGGGGGCGGGAAAACGCAATCCCGCGCATCAACGGATCAATTGTCCGCCTCTTGCGTTTGCGCGACAATGCATTCCCCGTTGTCCCAAGGAGAGATCGCTATGCCGCGCAAGCAGACTATCGAGAGAGCGAAGGAAGACGCGCGCGAGGGCAAATCACCGAGCACGCAGGCGGGCGAATTCGTCCGCGAGGAGATTGAGAGAATCCGCCACGGCGAACATGGCGCCAGATCACCACAACAGGCGATCGCCATCGGCCTCTCGGAGGCGCGGCGCGCCGGCGTCGATCTTCCTCCCCCCGCGAAAAGCAAGGCCAAGAAGCGCACGCGCCGCAGCGCCAGCTACGCCTATGAAGTGGGGCAGGGACTGCGCAAGGCAAAGAAGCGTCCGCGTGTCGCCCGTGCGGTAAAAAAAGTGCTTAAGCGCGAGCCTCGCAGCACAGTCTCGCGCAGCGCGCTGTCGAAACAGGCCAAGAGCGCCGCGTCGCGCCGCTCGGCCGCATCACGGTCCACGGCGGCGAAGAAAGCGGCGCACACCAAGGGCGCAAAGGGCCGTTCTGCAGCGGCCAAGAAGGCCGTACGAACCCGGACACGGCGCCGCTAACCGGATTTCCACGTTAGCCGGCACCGACGCGAAGCACCCGCTGCCAAGCGTGATAATTAGCGGTGCCGGTCCTCGATGCCACCGACACGGGCGAACTGACCCGCATCGTGCGTCACGATTTTCGGCCTTCATTGAAGGGCGCATGACGCCCGCATCAGACCAGACGCCCCGATTTGGCGTACCGTAGTTATCTGGAATATATCTCGAATTATGGAGCACGATCGCTCACACCGCTTCTGCGTCGCACCGATGATGGAGTGGACGGACAGGCACTGCCGGTATCTCCACCGTCTGCTTACGGGCCGCGCGCGGCTCTACACCGAAATGGTGACTGCGGAAGCAGTGATCCGCGGTGACCGGGCGCGGCTGATCGGCTTCGATGCGTTCGAAAATCCGGTGGCACTCCAGCTGGGCGGCGCGGAGCCCCAGCGCCTGGCGCTGGCGGCGCGGATCGCCGAAGAATTCGGCTACGACGAGATCAACCTCAATGTCGGCTGCCCGTCGGACCGCGTACAATCGGGCCGGTTTGGTGCCTGTTTGATGCGCGAGCCTGCACTTGTCGCGGATTGCCTTACCGCAATGCACGACACGGTTCGCGTGCCGGTCACCGTGAAATGCCGGCTCGGCGTGGACGATCAAAACGCTGACGAGAGTTTGCGGGCTTTCGTCTCGATCTGCGCGCAGACAGGCATCGCAACCTTCATCGTTCATGCGCGCAAAGCCTGGCTTAAGGGGTTGTCGCCGCGCGAGAATCGCGACGTCCCGCCGCTGGATTACGAACTTGTCTATCGCGTCAAACGGGAAAATCCTCGGCTTGCTATCGTCATCAATGGCGGCGTTGCAAATCTCGCCGACGCCGCACGGCATCTGCAGCACGTGGACGGCGTGATGATGGGACGTGCTGCCTATCAGTCGCCGGCGCTGCTGGCCGAAGTGGATGCACGCCTTTTCGGCGAGGTTTCGCGCGATATCGACGCTGCGGTGGAGCAATATCTCGATTACATGGAACGAGAGCTTTCTGTGGGCGTGCCGCTTCATGCGATGGCTCGGCACATGCTCGGCCTGTTCAATGGCCGCCCGGGCGCGCGCCGGTTCCGCCGTTATCTGAGCGAGCACGCCACCCTACCGGGCGCCGGCATTGACACGCTGCGGACGGCGCTTGCGCATCTCGGGCCGCGGGTTCACGGTCCTGCTCCGTCTCTGCACGCAGCTGCCTGAAACCGTGGACATTTTGCACGCAATTCCTCCGGGCGATCTCGGCGTTCTGGCGCTCGGCCTCGTCATTGCAGGCGTGGTGGCTGGGCTGGTCGCCGGCGTGCTCGGCATCGGCGGCGGCATTGTCATGGTTCCGGTGCTCTATCACGTGCTGGCGACCTTGGGGCTCGACGACAGCATTCGCATGCATGTCGCGGTGGGCACATCGCTTGCAGCGGCTATTCCCGCAGCGCTCTCGCGCCTGCACGGTTCTGAGCGCGAAATCGACTGGCTCACGCTGCGCCGGAGCTTCCTGCCCCTCATTGCCGGTATTGCATTGGGCAGTACCCTGCTCGCCCTCGTCAATGGACAAATGCTGGCGGCGCTCTTTGCGGTCGTGGCCGTGGCCGTCGTGCTGGAGCTGGCACTTGGCGGGCGCACGGACCGTTGGCTCGCTCTTACCGCGCAGGGTCCGGCGGGCGTGATCCTGGCCGCCGTGTTTGGCTTCGCCGCAACGATTACGGGGATCGGCGGCACGACGCTTGCCCGTCCCACACTGCGCGCGCAGCGATTACCTCCGGCGCGCGCCGCCGCGACCGCCTCGCTCTTCGGTCTTGCCGTCGGCATTCCGGCGAGCATCAGCGCCGTGCTGGCGGGCTGGCATGCGCGCTTCCTGCCGCCGGTGTCGCTCGGCTATGTAAACCTGCTCGCCTTTGCTCTTATTGCGCCCATCCTGCTCCTGCTTGAGCCGGCTGGAGCAATGATCGCCAATATTGTCGATCTGAGGCGATTGCGTCTCGTCTTCGCGATCCTCATCGCGGTCATCACGGCGCGCATGCTATGGGACACACTGGCGTAGGATTGCATCGGCATGATGCGTGCTTCGACGGGCTCAGAGATGAGGCGATTTGGTACCTGCATCGCCGATGATGGCGATAAAATTCTCTTCATGCTGAGCCTGCCGACGCACGCAGGATCAATATCCAGCAGTTGCCGTGAAACGATCAGATTTTCTGGTCGTATTCGCCGACTTCGGAGTGCTTCGAAAGGCGCGTGTCGAGGTCATTGAACATTGCGCGCATATTTGTTTCCGAAGTGGGGCTTTCGACCACCACCACCAGAGAGGGCTTGTTGGAGGAGGCGCGGATCAGACCCCAGGTGCCATCCTCGAGCACCACACGCACGCCGTTTACGGTTATGATATGGGCGATGGGTTGGCCGAGCAGCTTCTCGCCGCGCGCCTTCAGGCCCTGATATTCCTTGGTCAGTGCGTCCACGATGGCATATTTGCTCTCGTCGGGGCAGTAGGGCGCCATGGTGGGCGAGCCCCAGGTGTGCGGCAGGCTCGCGACCAGCTCCGACATCTTTTTCCCACCCGCGCGGTCAAGCATTTCAAGCACGGCGATGGCAGCCACGATTCCATCGTCGTAGCCGCGGCCGATGGGCGGGTTGAAGAAGTAATGTCCACTCTTCTCGAAGCCCGCGAGTGCGTTGAGCTCCGCCGTCCGCCGCTTGATGTAGGAATGGCCGGTCTTCCAGTAATCAGTGACGACGCCGCGCTCTCGCAGCACCGGATCGGTTTGGAACAGGCCCGTGGATTTTACATCCACAACGAATTTGGCATTGGGGTGGCGCGCGGAAAGATCGCGCGCAAGCAGCACGCCCACCTTGTCGGCAAAGATTTCCTCGCCCCTGTCATCCACCACGCCGCAGCGGTCGCCGTCGCCGTCAAAGCCGATGGAAATATCGGCCTTGTGCGCGCGAACGGCGTCTGCCATGGCGTGCAGCATATGCATGTCTTCGGTATTGGGATTGTAGTTGGGAAACGTGTAATCGAGCGCACAATCGACTTCGATTATTTCGGCCCCAATGCGGCGCAGCGCCTCCGGTCCGAATGCACCCGCCGTACCATTGCCGCAGGCGACTGCGACACGCATGGGCCGCGACAGGCGGCGACCTTCGGTAATGGCGTCAAGATAGCGCGTGCGAATGTCATGTACGCGGGAGAGGTTTCCGCCCGGCCGCGAAACTCCCTTGCCGCCGAGCACGATCTGCTTCAGCCGCAGCATCTCGTCGGGCCCGAAGGTGAGCGGACGCGCGGCGCCCATTTTCACGCCCGTCCAGCCATTCTCGTTGTGGCTTGCCGTCACCATCGCGACGCAGGGCGCATCGAGCGCGAATTGCGCGAAATAGGCGACGGGCGTCGTCACCATGCCGATGTCGATCACCTCGCAGCCGGCGCGCATCAGGCCGATCGCGAGCGCCTGTTTTATGGAGAGCGAGTAGGAGCGGAAATCATGGCCCGTCGCGACTTTGGGAACTGCACCGCGCTCATGGAAATAGGTTCCGAGGCCAAGCCCGAGCGCCTCGACGCCGAGCAGGTTGATCTCCTTCCCGAACAGCCAGCGCGCGTCATACTCGCGGAAACCATTGGGCGTGACCAGCGGTTCGGTTTCATACTCATAGGTATTGGGCTTCAGATCGGAACGCGGCAGGACAGTCATCGCTCACTCTCGGGCCAGGGGCGCCGTCTTGAACGGCAATCGCCTCCCAAGGTCAAGGCGGGTTCTGCACATCACGAAACTTGCATCGTGCGATGCGCATGCTGTCATAACTCCACGCGGATCCCCGCCCAGGCGCCGAAGGGCTGGGCCGGTACGATGAACCGCGGATTGGTGAATTGCGGGAATGCGCCCCCACCCGTCGGATCGCCGTAGAGCCCGAAAGTCGCATAGCGATGGTCGAGAAGGTTCTCGCCCTCAAAATACACAAGCAGACCCTTGCGGATTTCGTATTCCGCCTCGGCATTCACCACCACATAGCCCGGCAACGGCGCCTGGAGGTTGGCTTCGTCGCCGCGCAAATATTGCGAGGACTCCAGGACTGCACCGAGGGAAACATGGAGGCCGGCCAGGGGCGCGCAGCCGAGATCGAACTTTGCAGTGGAACGCGGAATACCGGGCATGCGATCTCCGGGCACGACGAAAATGTTGCCATCGGCGTTGGCTGCGGGATTGTTCGGGCTCAGATCGGTGAACGCGGACTCGAACGTCGCGTTGACGAATGCAAAGCTCGCGCGAAAATCGAACATGTCCCAGCGTGCATCCGCGCTAAGCTCTGTGCCGACGCGCTGGGTCGCGCCGATATTGGCGAAAAAGCCCGACCCGATGTACGGACCTGAGCTCTCGAAAATGATGTCGTTCTCATTGCGCGTCAGATAGGCATCGGCCGACCAGTCGAATGACACAGCCCCTGTCGCGCCTGTTCCTTTGACTCCTCCCTCGACGGTGCGGGCGACGACCTGCTTCAATCCCGGATCGGAGATAAAGCTCAGCGGGAAGAGGCAGGGCTGGGCCGGATTGGCGCAAGCGAGCTCGGCCGCTGTTGGCGTGCGGTTCGATTGTTCAAATTCCGTGTAGAAACGCACCGCATCGGAAGCCTGCCAGACAAGCTCCACGCCGGGATTGACGCCGGAATAATCGTGATTGCCGGTCAGCGCCGTGCCGTAGCGATCGGTCAGATCGATGCTGTCGAAATGAAACCGTGCCGCAAACTCAAGCGACAGGGCCGGCGTCAGGGTGGCGGTGTCCTGCGCA
>DATJUM010000121.1:0-13283 GCA_035502355.1 Rhizomicrobium sp.
ATATTGGCAGTTTGGCTTAGAAATGGCGATTGGCATTATAAGCGCGTCTCAGCCCCGTCCCAAAATTTGCTTTGCTCCACTCGCAAATTTCGACCCTCCCTTCCGCCTGCGCCAAGGCTTCGGCGGACATTGGCAACTGGACCCACCGAAGCTTTAGCGAAGGCGGGCAAGGGGAGAGTGGTTTTTTGAGCAAGTCTCCCCATCACGACGCTCCGGCCGGCATTGTTTGTGCGACGCTGGCATACGGGCTCTGGGGAATCGCGCCACTTTACTGGCGGTTGCTCGATGGAGTGCCGCCATTCGAATTGACGCTGCATCGCATCGTGTGGTGTGCGCTGTTCGTGATGGCGATCGCATTCCTGCGTGGACGCCTTGCGCAGATCGTCGCCATCATCCGCACGCCACGGCTCCTCGCCATGCTTGCGCTGACCGGGTTTCTCATATCGCTCAACTGGACCGTCTATATTTATTGCGTGGCGAGCCGGCAGCTCGTGGAAGCAAGTCTCGGTTATTATATCAATCCGCTGATCTCGATCGCGCTGGGCGTAGTTTTCTTTGGCGAGCGGATATCGCGTCTGAGGCTGATGGCCATAATGCTCGCGACCTTTGCCGTTGCCGCAAAGGCAATCTCGCTAGGCCATTTCCCTTGGATCGCACCGGTGCTGGCGCTGTCATTCGGATTTTATGGCTATTTCCGCAAGCTCGCGCCAGTGGATGCGCTTGACGGGCTTCTCATCGAGACCTGGATCATCCTCCCGTTTTCCGCAGCTTTGTTGATCTATTGGTATATGATGGGCACCGCCGCCTTTCCTTCACCGGATTGGACGAGAAATGCGCTCCTGATCGGGGCCGGACCCATCACCGCCATACCGCTTGCGCTGTTTGCGGCCGGGGCCCGGCGCATCCGGCTGTCGACCCTCGGTTTCCTGCAATACCTTTCGCCGTCGATCACGCTTCTGCTGGCGATCTTCGGTTTCGGCGAAGCTTTCACGCGGTTCGACGCACTCGCCTTCGGCTGCGTGTGGGCGGCGCTCCTGCTGGTGATGCTGGAAGGACGGCTTCCCCGCCTCAGGCCCCGCGCGACGTGAGCAGGGACTCCACCTGCTGCATCGCCTGGCGCGGCGTCGCGACAAAGACGTGGTAGGAGGCGATTTCTGCCCGCGCGAAACCCTGCGTCACAACGCGATGGAGGAGTTCCTTCAGCGGAGCATAATAGTTTTGCACATCGACCACGATGATCGGCTTTGCGTGCACGCGCAGCTGGGTCGTGGTGATGACTTCGAAATATTCGTCCAGCGTGCCAAGGCCGCCGGGCAGGATTACGAAGGCATCGGCCAGCGCCAGCATGCGCGATTTGCGCAGCTGCAGATCTGGCGTGATGATGAGTTCCTCCGCCGCTTTGAGCGGCGGTTCGAGCCCGCGCAGGAAAGCCGGCAGAATGCCGATGATGGGCGCCCCGGCATCGCGCACCGCGCGTGCCACTTCGCCCATCAGCCCGACATTGCCGCCGCCAAAGACGAGCGTATGACCGTTTTCCCCGATCAGCCGGCCGAGTTCGCGTGCCGCCTCCGCATAGGCGGGATCGTTGCCGGGCGAAGAGCCGCAGAAGACGCAGATTCTTCGCCCGCGGCCTGCCGGTACGGTGGCTTCGGGGACATGCGGGCCAGACAAATCCGGTCCGCCGGTATTGCGGTGAGCCATTCGGATACCTAATCAAGTCAGGAAGGAAGAGTAGACCGGCGCGCGCGCCATCACCACGAAAACGCGCGAAATCCGTCCGGGGCTCCGCACCGGAACGCGATATCTTATGGCACAACCCCATCCCCTGTTGGAATCGGGCGACGGCGCGCCTTCGCTGCGCCCGCTCTATATGATTCTGCCCTATCTGTGGCCCAAGGGCCGGACCGATCTCCGGTTGCGCGTCGTAGCCTCGGTGGGCTGCCTCCTGCTGGCGATCGGCGCCACCGCCGTTTCGCCGCTGCTGCTCGGATGGGTGACGGACCATCTCGCGCATCGCGGACCGGCTGCGATCGCGATGAGCGTCACGCTCGGTCTCATCGCCGCTTACGCGCTGTCGCGCATCCTCATGCAGCTCTTCGCGCAATTGCGCGATGGCATCTTCGCCAGGGTTCTTTATCACGCGCTGCGCGAGGTGGGCGTGGCGACATTCGCCCATGTCCATACGCTCAGCCTCCGCTTTCACCTCGAGCGCAAGACAGGCGGTCTGTCGCGCGTCATCGAGCGCGGCACCAAGGGCATCGACACGCTCCTGTCCTTCACCACTTTCAGCATTTTTCCGACGCTGCTTCAGCTTTTCATTTTCACCGCCGAAATGATCTGGAAACTGAATATCTGGATCGCGCTGACCGCGCTGGCGATGGTGGCGGGTTATGTATGGTTTACCTTCGCTATCACGCGCTGGCGCGTGCGCTTCCGGCGCGAAATGAACGACAGCGACACGGATGCGAATACCAAGGCGGTGGACAGTCTCCTGAACTACGAGACGGTCAAATATTTCAATAATGAGAGGCATGAGACGCGGCGCTTCGACCGTTCCATGGGCCGCTACGCCGAGGCTTCAATCCAGGCGCAGACCTCGCTTTCGGTGCTCAACACCGGTCAGGCGGCGATCATGGCGGTCGGCACTGGACTCGTCATGGTGCTGACAACGGTCGGAATCGCGCAAGGCCGTTTCAGCGTCGGCGATTTCGTGATGGCGAATGCGATTCTCCTGCAGCTTTACGTGCCGCTCAATCTGCTCGGCACTGTCTATCGCGAGATTACGCAGGCGCTGGTCGATATGGAGGCAATGTTCAGGCTGCTCTATCAGCCGCAGGAAGTGAAGGATCGACCCGGCGCAGAGGCATTGGTTGTGACGGGCGGCGAAATCCGCTTCGACGATGTCGTGTTTTCGTACGAGCTGGAGCGTGTGGTGCTGAAAGGGATCAGCTTCCGCGTGCCGGCGGGCCAGACGGTCGCCATCGTCGGGCCGTCGGGTGCGGGCAAGTCCACGATTTCGCGCATTCTCTATCGCTTCTACGACATCGCATCGGGAAGCGTGACGATCGACGGGCAGGACATCCGCGACGTGACGCAAGCATCGTTGCGCGCGCAGATCGGCATCGTTCCCCAGGACACGGTGCTGTTCAACGACACGATTCGTTACAACATCGCCTATGGCCGCATCGGCGCCAATGAAACGGAGATCAAAGAAGCCGCGCGCATGGCGCAGATCGACCCGTTCATCCGCGAGTTGCCGCTCGGCTACGATTCCATGGTGGGCGAACGCGGCCTGAAGCTGTCGGGCGGCGAAAAGCAGCGCGTGGCGATCGCGCGCACCATCCTCAAGAATCCGCCGATCCTGCTGCTCGACGAAGCAACCTCCGCGCTCGACACGCACACCGAGCGCGAAATCCAGAGCGCGCTTGCGGCGGTTACGAAAAACCGCACCACGCTTGTGATCGCGCACCGTTTGTCGACGGTTGTCGATGCCGATGAGATTCTGGTGCTCGACCACGGCACGATCGTGGAGCGCGGGCGGCACTCCGAGCTGGTCGCGAAGGGCGGCCATTACGCCGCCATGTGGAACAAGCAAAAGGAGGCCGCGGCGGCGCGCGAACGTCTCCGGGCGGCCGAAAGCGATCCGGATGTCGGCCCGGAATTCACCCGCGAGCCCGTCCCGGCGGGGTAGCCATCTTTTCTTTCCCGTTCTTTGTCCCCATGTTGGGGCCGAATCCCTCACAGGGTTGATTTCGAATGGCATTGATCGGTCCGAGCGGCAGGCCGCTGACAGGTGGGGCGGCGAAGTCGGCACAGGCCGCCGCCGGGTCCGGCGGCTTCATCAAGGATGGCTCCGTCGAGACGTTTGCCGGCGATGTGCTCGATGCCTCGCGGCAGGTGCCGGTGATCGTCGATTTCTGGGCGCCCTGGTGCGGTCCGTGCAAGCAGCTGGGCCCCCTGCTCGAGAAGGTCGTGAACGAGGCCAAGGGCGCAGTCCGGCTCGTCAAAATCAATATCGACGAGAACCAGGAAATCGCGCGCCAGCTGCGCATCCAGTCGATCCCTACGGTTTATGCGTTCCGCGACGGTCAGCCGGTTGATGGTTTCATGGGCGCGGTACCGGAGTCGCAGTTAAGGGCGTTCGTCCAGCACCTGACGGGCGGTGCCGCGGGCCAGGACCAGACCGAGGACATTCTCGCTGCTGCCGACGAAGCTTTCGCTGCCGGCGACATGGCCGGCGCTGCCCAAGCCTACGGCCATGTGCTGCAAGAGGAAGCCGGCCATCCCCGCGCAGTTGCGGGTCTGGCACGTTGTTACCTCAAGAGCGGCGATGTCGATCGTGCCCGCAAGACGCTCGGTCTTGTGCGCCCGGATGGCGCCTCCGACGAGGCGATCCGCACGGTCGATGCGGAGCTGAAATTGCGCGAGCAGGCGGCGAGGGCCGGCGACAGCGCCCCGCTTCTGGCGCGGCTTGAGATTGACCCCAATGACCATCAGGCGCGCTACGATCTCGCCTTGGCGCTCGATGCCAAGGGCGACCGCGACGGCGCGATCCGCGAATTGCTCGAACTGGTGCGGCGCGACCGCAAATGGAATGACGACGCAGCACGCCAACATCTCGTCACGCTGTTCGAGGCGATGGGACCGGCCGATCCGCGAACGATCGCTGCACGTCGCAATCTATCTTCAATCCTGTTCTCCTGAACCCTATGCGCAGTTTTTCCAGGCTCGAGGATCTTCCCGTCACGCTGCCCGTTTTTCCGCTGACGGGCGCGGTCCTGTTGCCGCGCGGACAGCTGCCGCTCAACGTTTTCGAGCCGCGTTACCTTGCCATGGTCGATGCCGCGCTCGCGGGCACACGCTTCATTGGCATGATCCAGCCCGTCGAACATGAGGACACAGTGCTGGCCCCCGAATTATCGAAGGTCGGCTGCGCGGGTCGCATCACCAATTTTCGGGAAACGGACGACAACCGTTATCTGATCACGCTGACCGGAATCTGTCGTTTCCGGATCGCCGAGGAACTGGCAATCGACACGCCATTCAGGCAATTGCGGCCCGATTACACGCTCTATCTCGGCGATCTGGTCGAGGAATCCGCCGACCATTTTCCGCGCGACCGGCTGCTGGGCGCGCTCAAGGCGTATCTGACTCAGCATGATTTGAAGGCGGATTGGAAAGCGGTGACAAACGCGCCGCCTGAGACTCTGGTGAACGCGCTTGCTATGCTGTGTCCGTTCGAACCGGCGGAGAAGCAGGCGCTCGTCGAAGCGCGGAACTGGCAGGAGCGTGTGGATACGCTGGTTGCGCTGCTGGAAATGGCTTCGACCCCGGCTCCCGGCAACCATTCAGTGAATTGAACGGCATGATCGAACCCGACCCCAAGCTCCTGGAAATTCTGGTTTGTCCGCTTACCAAGACGACGCTCAACTATGACCGCGAACGCGGGGAACTGGTCAGCAGGGCGGCGGGGCTGGCCTATCCGATCCGTAATGGTATTCCGATCATGCTTCCGTCCGAGGCACGCGAACTCTCCGACGCGGAACGCAACGCCAGATGAGCGAGGCGTCCATCCCCTGGCCAACGGAGTTGCGAGTCGATCCCGCGCGCGCCACTCTCACGGTAGTTTTTGACTCCGGCGAGCAGTTCGCGTTGCCGGCGGAATATCTGCGCGTCGAATCGCCAAGCGCCGAAGTTCAAGGCCATTCGACGACGCAGAAGCAGGTCGTGTCCGGCAAGCGCGGGGTGAAAATTGCGGCGCTGGAACCTGTCGGGAATTACGCGGTCCGCATTCACTTCGACGACGGCCACGACACCGGCCTCTACAGTTGGGACTATTTCTACGAACTCGGCAACGATCAACCCCGGAAATGGGAGGCCTACCTGTCCGCGCTTCGCGCGCGAAAGCTGACGCGGTAGTGATTATCTGATTTTGGGCGATTACTATTCCCACGCCGTCGCCCGGTTTGTCGCGGCGATGGCGACAAACGCCATGGTTGTGACGGACCGGACTACATGAGCACCCGGAAACGAACGCGGCGGCCGGTCAAGCCACAACGCATCATACCCCGCGAATGGCAGCCGCGGCGAGTCGTTGTCAAGGGCCAGGATGGTTCGCAATGGCTCGACACTTACCATTTCATCCTTACGGCGCCGTGGTGGCTGTTCTTTGTGGGCGTCGCGGCTGTCTTTGCGTTCGTGAACACGATTTTCGCGCTGCTCTACATGGCCGATCCGCGCGGCATCCAGAACGCAAACGGTTTCTGGGATTATTTCCTCTTCAGTGTCCAGACCATCGGCTCCGCCAACTACACCGTCATGCTGCCCAAGACCATCTATGCCAATGTGGTCGTCTCGGTGGAGGCGTTCTTCGGGATTCTCAACCTTGCGCTTATCACCGGCGTGACGTTCGCACGGTTCTCGCGGCCGTTTTCGCGTGTCATTTTCAGCGAGGTTGCGGTCATTACGCCCTTCGATGGCGTGCCCACGCTGATGTTCCGTGCCGCCAATCAGCGTGGCAATCAGATTCTCGATGCCTCCGTGTCCGTTTCGCTTGCGCGCTCGGTGACCACGAAGGAAGGCATCGTCATGCGGCGTTTCGAGGAGTTGAAGCTGGTGCGATCCCGCACGCCGCTCTTCGCGCTCTCCTGGACGGTGATGCATCAGATCGACCAAACGAGTCCGTTCCACGGCGTGACGTTCGAAGCGCTGCGCGACATGCAGGTGGAGATCATCATTCTGTTGAGGGGCACCGACGACGCGCTGGCCGATGTCATCTATGCGCGACACTCCTACATGACGGACGAGATTCTCTGGAACAGGCGTTTCGCCGATGTCATTGAGATCACACCGACCGGGCGGCGGGTTGTCGACCTGCGGCATTTTCACAGGACGGAACCACTGCCGGAATAATTTCTTGCGCAGTTGCCGCGCGCGATCAATTCGCAACCAACATTCAGCTTGCGAGCGAAGCCTTCCGATCCGTTGAATGACGGCTTCGACGGCTTCTTCATGGGCGAGTACAGAGGAAATTTCTGGAACGGAAAGACGCTCCTTGCGGCGTGGCCCGGCACCCGCAACGGCACCGACACGCAGAACGACGTCGGGGAATGCGGCAGAACTAGCAATCAAGCCGCGACATCGACGCCGATGGCGTCGGTGATCCGCATAAAGCCGTCGCGTGCCATCAGTGCAAGCAATTCGCTTTTTATACGGGCGATGAGACGGGGACCTTCCAATGCAAGCGCGGTGTAAAGTTGCACGAGCGTGGCACCGGCGCGGATTTTTGCGTAGGCGGTCGCACCGGACGAGACGCCACCCACGCCGATAAGCACCAGTTTTGTGCCGGCACGCGCGCGGGTTTGTTTCAGAAGTGTGGTCGAACGCTCGAAGAGAGGTCTGCCCGAGAGACCGCCGCTCTCCTTTGCATGAGCGCTTTTGAGCGAGGCGGGCCGTGCAATGGTCGTATTGCCGACGATCAGCCCTTCAATACCCGCTCCGAGCGAGACGCCAACAATGTCATCGAGCGCATCCGGAGTGATGTCCGGCGCTATCTTGAGAAGCAACGGTGTATGGAGCTGTTGTGCATCGCGCTCCAGGAGGAGCAACTGTAGAAGGCGGGTAAGCTCGTCGCGGTTCTGCAGACCGCGCAAACCGGGCGTGTTGGGCGAAGAAACATTGATCGCAACATAATCGGCGAATCGTGCAAGCCCGGCGAAGGCGACGCGGTAATCCGAAATGCGGTCGCTGCTGTCCCTGTTTGCGCCGATATTGATGCCGAGGATGCCGTTGCGCGAACGGCCGCGCAGGCGCGCGGCGGCGCGGATCGCGCCTTCGTTGTTGAATCCCATCCGGTTGATGACGGCACCATCCGCTTTGAGCCGGAACAGGCGCGGGCGCACGTTTCCGATTTGCGGCCGCGGCGTGAGCGTGCCGCATTCGACAAAGCCGAAACCGAGCCTGAGCATTGCATCGGGAACGCACGCGTCCTTGTCGAAACCAGCCGCGAGCCCGAGCGGATTCGGAAAGCGCAAACCGAGAGCTGGAACGACGAGTCGCGGGTCATCCACGGCCGCGCGGGGAACAAGCGGTGCACCAACCTGCAGAAGCGAAAGCGTCGCGCGATGTGACATTTCGGGCGGCAACATGCGCAGCAGCGCCGCGCCGATTTCGGTCGCGCCCACCTTGCTACGGATAGCCCTGATCGTGCCGGACGAGGCGGTCGAACGTGTCCATGTCGTCCGCCCTCAGCGCCGTGAGCAGTTCCTTCGCGCATTTTTGCGCGTAAGCCTCATAGGCACCGTGCGGCGCGTCTGCCGCGGCCCGCGAAAGCGCGTCGAGAATTGCCTCGCGATAGGCGGCCTCATGGCAGGCCGCGAGCGAAAGCGCATACTGGAACCGGATGACGAGATTGTCCGGCGCTGCCGCAAAGGCCTTCGAAAAATCGTCGAGACCGTCCTTCAGGCTGGCACCATAAAGCCAACGGGCGAGCGTCGATCCGGCATCGTGTGCGATTTCGATATTCCAGCCCCCCAGCGCCGCCCAGGCCCACGCGTTTTCGGGATCGGAATCGATCGCCGCTTCGATGTTGTTCTTCGCCTTCTCGGCATAGCCTTTGAAATGCGCTTCCAATGCACCGATGAGGCGCGCCTGGTAGCCCAGCGCCACAACGAATTCGATGCGCCCTTCCGGGAGCCCGGGGTCGAGATCGATGGCATGCTGCGCGAGCGCCTCGGCATGCTCGAGGCAGGGCCGGCACGGTTCTGGCCGCATCATTTCCGCGGCGAGATCGGCACGTGCAGCAAGCGCATAACCCGCCGCATCGCCCTCGGCGAGCGCAGATTTTTCCGCGTCCGCGAATCTTCCTTCTTCATAAAGTTGAAAAGGCGTTTCGGCGAACGCCGCCGGGGCGAGGAGAGACAGGCCTAGGACCGTCCACAACAGCTTCATGCGACTCCCACAAACTCTCCGGAAAGCGCGCGGCGGATCAGCGCCGCAGTGGGTACACAGCCGAACAGCGCCGCAAAGGAGCCGAAACGCGGTCCCTGACTCTGCCCGAACAGGATTTCATAAAGCGCCTTGAACCAGTCGCGCAATGGTTCGAAGCCATGGCGCTTGCCGACTTCGTAGACCACATTCTGCACCGTTTCGCTTTCGCGCTCATCCGGCATGGCCTCAAGCGCGCGGGCGAGATCCTCCAACGCGGCGTGCTCGGTTTCGCTTGGCGCGCGGTAACGCTTCTGCGGTTTCACCCGGTCTTCGTAATAGCGCAGCGCATGGCCGACAAGGCGATCGAGACCCGGATTGGTAGTTGGATCCGCGCCCGGCGCGTAAGCACGGATAAAGCCCCACAGCACGTCACGCTCATGCGCATTGGAGGCGCTCACGAGGTTGAGCAACAACGCGAAGCTCACAGGATAATTTTCGTGCGACGGATTTCCGGCATGGATGTGCCAAACAGGATTCTCCAGCCGTTTCGCGTCTTCCTCTGTTTCGCGATACTGCTTGAGGAAATCGACATAGTCGTCCACGGCGCGCGGTATCACGTCGAAATAGAGGCGCTTGGCCGCGCGCGGCTTCTGATACATGAACAGCGCCAGGCTTTCCTGCGGGCCATAGGCAAGCCATTCCTCGATGGAAAGCCCGTTGCCGCGCGATTTCGAGATGCGTTCGCCGTTTTCGTCCAGGAACAGTTCGTAATTGAAGCCTTCCGGCGGCTCTCCGCCCAGCGCATGGATGATCTTCGATGACAGATCGACCGACGAAATCAGGTCCTTGCCGGCCATTTCGTAGTCCACGCCGAGCGCGAACCAACGCATCGCCCAATCGGCCTTCCATTGCAGCTTGCAATGACCACCGGTGACCGGCACTTCCTCACGCTGGCCGTCCTCGTCATAGACGATCGTTCCGCGCGACGCATTCCATTCGACAACGGGCACCTGAAGTACGCGGCCGGTGCGGGGGCAGAGCGGCAGGAAGGGCGAGTAGGTCGCGCGGCGCTCCGATCCCAATGTCGGCAGCACGATGTCGCGCACTTTCTCGTAATTGGCGAGCACCGCCAGCAGGGCGTGATCGAAGCGGCCGCTCTTGTAGCAATCCGTCGCGCTCAGGAATTCGTACTCGAAGCCGAAACTGTCGAGAAAGGATCTGAGCCGCGCATTGTTGTGTGCGCCATAGCTTGAATGCGTGCCGAACGGATCGGGCACCGACGTGAGCGGCTGGCCGAGATGTTCGCGCAGCATCTCCTGGTTGGGAACATTGCCCGGCACCTTCCGCAACCCGTCCATGTCGTCGGAAAAGGAATAGAGACGCGTGGGCATGCCGCTCATCAGCGCGAAAGCGCGCCGCACCCAGGTCGTGCGCGCCACTTCGCCAAAGGTGCCGATATGCGGAAGGCCCGAGGGGCCGTAGCCGGTCTCGAAAATCACCACCTGCGGCACGGGAAGTCCGCGCTTCCCCCGCCGCTCCATCCGCCCCAGAACCTTGCGCGCCTCCTCGAACGGCCAGGCATGGGCCGCGCGGGCGAGTTCAGGCGGAATGGAAACTTTCATTGCCGGCATTGGATCATGAGTGTGGGGCGACGAGCCCTATACCGCCAAAGTGCGTCAATCATCGATCTGCTCTCGCGCTTTTGGCACTGCAGAAATAAATTCCTGAAAAAAATCCTCGTTGATCTCGAAAACTGTCTGCACATTTACGCCAAGCCGCAGTTCCTTCAGTAGCGACACTATACCGTCTAGGTCGACCATTTGGATGGGAACCGCTCCATCACGTTTCGCCTCGCGTCTTGCTTCAGCACTGAAATTGCTGGTGGCAAGAAAGATGCCCCGATCAGCTCGGCCGTCCATGCTGCCCCGAAATTCTCGAATGTACCCCGGAGAGATTTGGTCTGCATGCCTTTTGCACTGAAACAGTACGCGGTCGGCAATAAGCCGGTTTATTCTGAGAATTCCATATCCGTCTATTCCTCCATCTCCCCGCTGGCCAGTCACGACGACTTCTTCGAATCCAACTTCGCGAAGAATACGCTTGCAGAGCCGCTCAAATCCGTCCGGTGAGAGGGAGAGCAACATCTTGGCCATTTTTGATCGAAAAACCTCATCGCCTTGTTCTTGCTCATCGGGTGGAGAAGAATCTTCCTCGGACGAACCCGCAATTTCGGATCGCCTCCGGAAGGTGAGTGCCGCCTTGTCAAGAATATGAAGAGACTCGACATGATCTGGCCGCGCCTTGCGTCCCGCCTCTGTTAGCGCCCAAACACCCCGCTGTGAGGTGTCGATCAATCCCGCTTTTGCCAAATAGAAACGTGCCCAAGCGACCTCATTGGCAAAATGGGATCTGCCATTCTTGTTCGTTCGGTTCAGCTCATCTCCGGAAATCTCTAGACGGGTCGCAACTCGTTCGGTCACTTCTTCCGGCCGGCCACTGTCCCCAAGTTCGCGTAATACATCAAGTACAGGCGCAAACAATCTGCAGAACGCCGGGCCACGCCTTGTTCGCGCCATGTTGCCTCCTTCAGCTGATCAAATATACACCATGCCTATGAGTACAAGCAGATACCGATCACGGTGAAACACACAATGCTTGTCATCCCCGCGCGCGCGGCAACGCCGCGCGAAGAAGGAAACCGAGATCGTGTCACTGCGCCCATGTTCGTGCGGGTTTCATCTCCAGGGCTCCTCATTCTTCGCTACGCACGCGTCACTCGCCAACACCTTGGTGTAACTTCAGCGCCGTTCGCTTTGGCAACAAATTACTCATTGACGGCATTCGTCACCCGACGAGAGTCATTCCGGCATCACGAGCCGCGCGCTTATCGAAAGTGAATATCTGGCGGCATCCAAGCCCTGCACAGGTCCGTTCAACGAGGCAGTCCGCGAAATCGGCACTTCGCGCGCGATAACGAGACAGTGCGCGCCACGCCGCTTCAGAATCCTGAACGATCAGGGCCGACGTCCGCAGCAAAGATTCCACAATAGCAGCTATTCGTGTGCGGTCCGCACCATAGACGTCTTCCATTACCCAAACTGTTTCGGCGAGAACCACCGCGGGAATCAGGCCAGGAGATTCCGAAGTAAGGTCTTCCAGCAATCGCGTCGCGGCCGGAGATTGTTTCGGGTCATCCTGCGCGAAATAGCGCATGAGGATATTGGTATCCAGGCCGATCATCTCATCGTCTGGCCCTGCGACGGATAGCCAGATTCATGTCTTCGACCGAAACGGGCTTGCGCGGCTTCTTCAGAATGCCTTTTAGTGCGGTCACCGGAAGCGTCGCGGGTTTGATCAGCCAACCCTCTTCGGTCTTGACGAACTCGACGCGGCTTCCAGCTTGCACGCCAAGTTCTGCACGAATCCGTGCCGGTATCACAATCTGGCCCTTGGTGCTGACAACTGATGCAGCCATCGCATCCTCCAAACGTCTTACCTTACCGTAAGACGATTTCGAGACGCAACGGGGGTTATCATCGAGGCAGCATGCACTTTTTTCCATCTTGTCCGCACCGGTTCCCGCTAAGCTATCGGTAGAGCCGTTCAGTTTTGTCGCCATTGAAAAAACTCTTGGCCATTCCAGCACTGGTGCCCGCGCCGGGCGGCGCGCTGTTGGGTTTTGCCGACGGGACTTGCCGCATCGCGGGGTGGGAGGAAGCGCGCGCCCTGTTCCGCTCGGGCGATGTGCTGATCGCCAACACGGCGTTCGTTGCCGGCCGTCTCCGGACCACGCCGGCGAAACCGCTCATCGATGTGCTCGAACTCTTCGCTTTCGTGCGGCCCGCGGTGCCGTTCGTGCCGAGCGCGCTCGGCGTCGCGCGCGCATTCGGGCTCGCCACGGAAACCTCGCCCGACGCGGCAGCGCCGGTCGTGCGGCAATCTGCCGAACGTCTGCTCGAAGAGCTGCGCGAATTTCCGCCTGCCGAGCGCAGCCGCTTGCGACCGCTTGCGGGATTGCTCGCGGGCGCAGGATGGCGCTGGGGTCCGCTCGTCGTGGACGCGGTGGGTGAAGCGGACAGCAAATCCTCTGCGCTCGCCGCACTCGCAGCCTGGAACGGCCTCCCCGAATGGGAAGACGAGGCGCCGCCGGCCAAGCCGTCATCCGTTCCGGTCGGCAGTGAAGAGACCCGATTGCGGCTGGCACGGCTGATCGGCGAAGCGGGCGAAGTGCGTCTCGAACAGCGGGCCTATGCGGAAGCGGCGACGCATGCCTTCGGCACGCGGCAGCATGTCGGTGCGCCGCGCGTCGCACTGCTCGAAGCGGGCACGGGCGTCGGCAAGACGCTCGGCTATCT
>DATJUM010000122.1:0-7005 GCA_035502355.1 Rhizomicrobium sp.
AGTGTCTGTCCGGGAAGATATTGAATCGGGAGAATCGTTTGTGATTCAAGAGAGGTGGCCTGATTCGAGAGGTGGTCACCGGTGTGGACGGCGAAGAACCGCAAGCGATATGACCGCAGCAAGCTGCGCTATCCGAGCGATCTGACGGAGGAAGAATGGGCGCATGTCGCGCCGTTGATCCCGCCTGCCAAGCGTGGCGGGGCCAAACGAACGGTCGACGTGCGGGAAGTGATGAATGGCATTATGTATGTCCTGAGCACTGGCTGCCAGTGGCGAGCGGTGCCGAAGGACCTTCCGCCGCGCAGCACGCTTTACGACTACTTCGATTTGTGGAGTTGGGACGGCACATTGGGACGTATCCACCACGCGCTTTATGTGGAGTGCAGGGAACAGGCAGAGCGCGAAGCCAGTCCTACCGCGGCCATCATCGACAGTCAGAGCGTGAAAAGCGCGGAAAAAGGGGGGTGCATGATGCGCATGGCTACGACGCGGGAAAGAAGATCAAGGGCAAGAAGCGCCATCTTCTCGTAGATACGCTCGGACTTTTGTTGAGCGCCGCCGTTCATTCCGCCGGTATCCAGGATCGCGATGGCGCAGCTTACGTGCTCGACAAGCGTACGCGAGCCTTGTTTCCGTTCATTCTGCGCATCTTTGCAGACGCGGGCTATCAGGGACCGCACGCAGCAAAGATCGCTGCCAAAAGCGGCAGCTGGATCATCGAGATCGTCAAGCGTAACGAACTCCAAACCTTCATCGTGTTGCCCAAAAGATGGATCGTCGAACGAACGATCGCATGGCTCAACCGATGTCGAAGGCTCGCCAGGGACTGGGAGAATTACAATCGCAAGGCGCTCGCTTTCTTGCACCTCGCATCAATCCGCCTCATGCTGCGAAAACTATGCAATCCCGCATAATCTTTCCGGACAGACTCTCAGTGACCATGAAAATCCCGGTTGCGGCACGGAGTTTTCGATCGAACCATGGCAGTATTGTGTCAGGCACGGCAAAACAGAGGACAAGTGTCATGCAGGCCAACCGCATCGTCGTGCAGGACGAATGGCTCGAGGCGCGAAAAGCACTTTTGGTCGGGGAAAAGGCGCATATGCGCGCCGGCGACGCGCTGGCGGAGGAGCGACGCGCCCTTCCCTGGATGAGGCTCGAGAAAACCTATGTCTTCGACACCGAGCAGGGACGCAGATCCCTGATCGAGCTGTTTGGAGACAATTCGCAGCTGATCGTCCATCACTTCATGTTCGCCCCGCACTGGGAAGCGGCCTGTCCTGGCTGTTCGTTTCAGGCCGAACATGTCGACGGTCCGGCGCGTCACTTGGAACATCACAATGTCAGGATTGTTGCCGTTTCGCGCGCGCCACTGCCGAAGATATTGGCCTACCGGAAACGAATGGGCTGGCACTTCGACTGGGTGTCTTCGTTCGGCAGCGACTTCAATTACGACTTCCACGTTTCCTTTCCGAAGGAGCAGATCGCGCAAGGGACGGTCGACTACAATTTCGGCACGATCACCACCGATCCGCGCTACATTGACGAGGAACTCCCTGGATTGAGCGTCTTTGCGAGGAACGGGGCAGGCGATGTTTTCCTGACTTATTCCACCTATGCGCGCGGCCTCGACATGCTCCTCGATACCAATCACTACCTCGACCTTACGCCCGAGGGCCGCAACGGGAGCGCCTATCCGAACTGGCCGCGGCGTCACGATGAATATCCGCAGGACGTGCGGTAGGTGTTTCACCCCCCCGCGAGGGAGAGCAATCTCATCACTTCACAACCCCGAACGGCACGATCTTGTTGTCGATGTCATGGCCGATATCGGCAAGGCCGAGCCAGGGGATTGCCGATTCTGCGCACCAGTGGCGGACGATCTCTTCCGGCGTCTGGCCGAATTCCGGATCGTTCGGCGGCACGGCGCTGACGCGGCCAAGCCTTATCCCGGCGCATCTGCGAATGCCCGGATTGCTTGTCAACTGCCAGAGCGCGCGGTCGATCCGGTAGAGATGTTCGGACACGTCCTCGAGCATGATCACGTGGTGGGCGAGATCGGGCTCATAAGGCGTGCCGAGCAGATGGGACAGGATGGTGAGATTGAAAGCCGCCGCAAGCGTGGTCTTTGTCAGCGACGGTTCTAGCGCCGAGGGCGCGCGCTCCACGAGCCACGCAAGTGCGCGAAGCACGGCCGCATTCCCGCCCTCGCGCAGGATGTCAGCCGGCATCGGGCCATGAGTGGCGCCCGTCGCGCCCCGGCCATAGAGCGACGCCAGCAGCGAACCCGCATCGCTGTAGCCGAGATATGTCTTGCCCATCGCAACCGGTGCAAGTCCGTCCAGCACGCGCGGTACGATGCGGCAGGCACCATATCCGCCACGTGCGATCCAGACCGCGTCGACCTCCGGGTCATTGGCGAATTCGAGGAAGGCCGCCGCGCGCGCCCTGTCGTCGCCCGCGAAATGGCCCGCGGCAAGAAAACACTGCGGATGAAAGCGCAGCTCGGCCCGGTCGTGGTAATGATCATCCGCGAGCTTCATCACGCGCGCAGCAAGCCCGGCGTCGATACGCGAACCCGGCGCCGCAATGCCGATCCTGACCGTGCTCATGCTGTGTTTCTTGTCACCTGCTGCAGCGCCTTATAGCTTCCGGCGATGGAAAAAACCTTTTTCTTCTGCGGCATCGGCGGCAGCGGGATGCTGCCACTGGCGCTGATCGTGCATGCCCAGGGCGCACGCGTCGCCGGCTCCGACCGTGCGCTCGACCAAGGCCGCACCGCCCACAAATTCGAATTCCTGCGCGCGCAGGGCATCGCGCTGTTCCCGCAGGATGGAAGCGGAATTCAGAGCGCCGGCCAGACCGTGGTGATTTCCGCGGCGGTGGAAGACGCCGTGCCCGATGTGGTGGCCGCGCGGCGGATCGGTGCCGCGGTCGTCACCAGGGCGGAGCTGCTGGCCGCGATGTTCAATGCCGCGCCCACCTCCATCGGCGTTGCCGGCACAAGCGGAAAATCCACCACCACCGGCATGCTGGGATGGATTCTGGAGCGCGCGAGCCGCGATCCCACCATCATGAATGGCGCGGTGATGAAGAATTTCACCACGCCGTCAGTGCCTTTCGCCAGCGCGGTGATCGGCAGCGGGGAAATGTTCGTGAGTGAAGTCGATGAAAGCGACGGCTCGATCGTGCAATATCGGCCGCGCATCGGTGTCGTGACCAACATCGCCTTCGATCACAAATCACTTGACGAGTTGCGAATATTATTCAGTGATTTCGTTGCAAGATCGCAGATCGCGGTCCTCAATCAGGATAATCCGGAAACGGCGGCGCTCGCCCGGCGCGTCCCGGTCGAACAGCGGCTGTTGTTCAGTCTCGAGGATGCAAGCGCCGACCTTGTCGCGAGCGCGATTGCTCCGCGCGGCGAAGGAGTTGCTTTCGAAGTGCACGAAGCAAACAGCGGTGCGCGCGCCCGCGTGGTACTACGCGTGCCCGGTCGCCACAATGTGCAGAATGCGCTGGCGGGAATGGCCGCGGCGCGCGCTGCGGGAGTGCCGATCACGCAAGCCGCGGATGCGCTCGAAAGCTTTGCCGGATTGCGGCGCCGCTTCGAAACCGTGGGCACGGCGCATGGCATTACCGTCATCGACGATTTTGCGCACAATCCGGACAAGATCGCCGCCACGCTGGCAACGGCGCATGAACATCCCGGCCGGCTGCTGCTGCTGTTTCAGCCGCATGGCTTTGGTCCGCTGCGCCTGATGAAGAACGAACTCATTGAAGCGTTCGCGGACAACATGCGGGCGGACGACATGCTGTTCATGCCTGATCCCGTCTATTTCGGCGGCACGACCGATCGCAGCGTGACGAGCCGGGATATCGTGGACGGCATTGTCGCGCGCGGAGCGATGGCGCATGCGATTGCCGATCGCGCGGAATGCGGCGCGGCCATTCTCGCCGCGGCACGCCCCGGCGACCGCGTCCTCATCACCGGCGCCCGCGACGACACGCTTTCGACCTTCGCCGCCGATCTGGTCGCAGGGCTGATGAATCACAAAGAACACGAAGAGCACGAAGAATGATTGCGCGCCGAACGCGTCTTATTTTTTCTCTGAATGCCAACGAAGGAGCCAGGAGCAATGAAAAGGTTATTTGTCGTCGTCCGCACGCATGGTCCGGCCTGGGATCGTACCCGGCCCCTTGATGCGCAGACCAACTGGCACGGCCATGCGGAATTCATGGATGCGCTCGAAGCCGAAGGCGTGGTCGTGCTCGCCGGTCCCGTCGAGGGCACGGACAACGCGCTCATGGTGATGCGCGGCAGCGATGAAGAAGAAATCAGGAATCGCCTTTCCGCAGATCCCTGGGGCGACGACATGCTGCGCACATCGCAAATCGCGCCCTGGACGCTGCGAATCGGCCACGAAAGGCTCGATCGGCGGTAGGCCGGCCGTCGCGTCAGCTTGCCTTCCCCTTGCCGGCGGGCATGATCGCCCGCGGGGTGAGTCGGAAAGGGGCTCGCATGGCAAGCTATGTCGATCGCGTGCTGCAGCCGGGCGAAACGGTCCGCTATGTCGGGACGCTGCACTGGATCATCTTCCTGCCGGCTTCCGCGCTGCTTGCCTTCGGGGTTGTCGGCCTTGCTACCATCGCGATCATGCCCGGCGCGGGTCACGGCGTCCGAGTGTTCTTCATCATTGTGGTGGTCGCATTGCTGTTTGGCGTGCTGCATCTGATCTCCGCCTGGATCCGGCGCCAGACGACGGAGATCGCCGTCACCAATCATCGAATCATCTACAAGGTCGGCCTCTTCTCCATCCGCAGCGTCGAGATGAACATGGACAAGGTGGAGAGCGTGGACGTGAAGCAGGACATTATCGGCCGCCTGCTCGACTACGGCACGGTAACGATCCGCGGAACGGGCGCGGGGCTCGAGCCGCTGGTCACAATTGCCTCACCGCTCGCACTTCGCAACGCAATCACGGTCGGGCCGTCTTAATTTCATTCCCCGCCTGGGAGAAAAGTAATCAGTTGGCGAGGAGGACGATGGCGCCGTTCCATTGCGCCAGAACGTTGGCAATCGTCTGCCCAAGATAAAGCGACTCGCCCGCCTACGGCCGCGCGATGGCCTTCCTGCGCGCCGGCCAGATCGGTCTCCATGCCGGTCAGCAGGAGCAGCACCATCACGCCGATATTCGATAGGCCGGCGAGCAGGCTTTTCTGGGTGGTGCTGTCGGGAAAGATCAGATGATGCGCGGCCGGAAACAGCCAGCCGAACACAGACGGGCCAAGGACAAGCCCGGCGAGCAGCTGCCCGATGACGCTGGGCTGCCCGATTTTCTGCATGATTTCGCCGAGACCACGGCCGATCAGCAGCAGGAGGGCGATCTGGGCAACAAATATCGCCTCGGCCGATCCGCTGAGCGCATTTCCGGCGGTTGCCGCATGTTCCGCCGCGTGCGCAGCGCCAGCCGCAACACACACTATGCTCATGATCAGGGCCGTCCGGACGATGCGGCTGTTCACGAAGTCGCGTCCGAATCAGGCGAGCGCATTCGCTGCGCCGGCAGTCTCGTTGTCCGCGGGACGCGCTGCTTGGGACAGGGGCTGCCGTTCGGCCGCCGCGAGAATGTGGTTCATCGCCTCGCAAAGTGTGGTCACGACATCGCAGCCGGCGACTTCCACGGCGTCCAGGAACCGGCTGTTGTCGCTGGCAAGGCCCCAGAATCCGGCGATGGCATGGGCGTCGGGAATGCGCCGGCGCAGCCTCCGCATCAGGTAATGGGCGTTCGTGCCGCTGCCCGGCTCGAGATACGAGAGACAGATGAGGCGCACACCCGCGGGATCGAGTTTCTGGATATTCACAGGCGAAGCCTCGTCGACGGAAATCAGTCGCGCACCGATACCGCATTTGCCGAGCAGATCGATGAGAAGCAGACCCGCTGCCTCGTCGAGCACATTGCGCCCCACCACGCACAGGACGGACTGGTCGCGCCATTCGGGCGACAGTTCCGCCGGCGGAGCGTTTGTTCCTTCTCGCGCGCCGAGGATGGAGAAAGTCAGGGCCTCGTGATCGGAAAGATTCTGGACCAGCCCTTCGATCAACGCTTTGATTCCGGCACAGCGGCTTTGGTCGAGCGCGCCACGATCTGCATCGGCCTGCGCAAGTATGAGGCCCTTCAGCGCGATGTCGTAATATTCGCAGAGCGAATGCTGTTTCAGGAATGATTCCGCCTGGCGCGCGGCGTCGTCCGGATCGCCAGCGAGAATACGAAGATAGAAACTTTCCTCGTAAGCGAGCGGCGGACGGTTGCCGAGCAGTACATCGAGAAATCGCAGGCGTTCGACATGGCGTCCGAGCACGGCGAGGCAGAGCGTCAGCGGCGTCGAAAGCAGAAGTCCCACCGGTCCCCAGACCCAGGTCCAGAATGTCGCCGCGACGACCACGGCGATGGCGGACAGACCGACGGTCTTTCCGTAAAGCAACGGCTCGACTGCCTGGCCGGTGATCGGCTCGAGGCCGAAATACAGTAGCGCCGTCCAGAATACCTTCGACCAGCCGGGATCAACTGCAAGTGACAGGCCAAGCGGCGCGACAGCGGCCAGAGGTACGCCGACATAGGGGATGAACCGCAGCATCATCGCCACAAGACCCCAGAGCCAGGGATTGGGCACGCCGATGAACCATAAGCCGGCGCCGATCAGCATGCCGAAGACGGTGTTGATCGCCGTCTGCGTCAGGAGATAGCGGCTCACCCGGCTGGCGCCTTCGTCGAGCGCAACCTTCGCGCGCTGCAGGTCGCCCGTGCCGGCGACCCAGATGAAACGATCGCGCAAATCTTCCTTCTGAAGCAGGATGAACACAACGAAAATGACCGCGATGCCTGCGGTCGCCAGCGGATCGAGAAGCGGGCGCGCGATGTTTTCGAGTATTTGTAACGGCGAAGCGGAGGGCTGTCGGATGATGACAGGAACAGGCCGCGGCTCATCTCCTATGCCAGCTTG
>DATJUM010000123.1:0-9503 GCA_035502355.1 Rhizomicrobium sp.
GGTCCGCGGTGCGGAATTCGAGCTCCGACGTCCATAATTTTGCGACCGAAGATTCGACCGGCGTGATCCTGCCGTCCATGTGCTGCGCCTTGGCGAGGCATTGATCGATGAAAGCGCGGCCGATCATCAGCTCGGCCTTGATGTCGGCGAGCCGGAACTGCGAATTCTGGAAATCGATGATGCGCTGGCCGAACGCCTTGCGGTTCTTTGCATATTCGACGGTGAGCTCGAAACACAGTTCGGCGGCGGCGAGATAGCGCGCGCCTTCGGCGATGCGCATCTCGTTCAGCGAGCCCATCACCTGTTTGAAGCCGTTGCCTTCCTCGCCGCCGACCAGACGCTCCTTCGGCACACGGACATCCTCGAAGAAGAATTCCGCCTCATTGGCGCAGCCCTTGTGCAGCGTTTCGATCGGCTGACCCTTCGACACGCCTTTCATATTGGTATCGACGAGCAGGATGCTGAAGGATCTGGAGCCCGGGCCTTCGCTGGTGCGGCAGACCACGGGCAGCATGGTGCACATGCTGCCGTTGGTGATCCAGATCTTGTTGCCGTTGAGGATGTAATCGTCGCCATCCTTGCGCGCGTAAGTGCGGAAGCCCTGCACATCGCTGCCCGATTGCGGCTCGGTGAAACAGGCCTCGGCGATGGTCTCGCCCGAGGCGTAGCGCGGCAGCCATTCCTTCTTCTGTTCTTCGGTGCCGCCGGCGAGGATGATGTAGCTCGAGCCGTCGATGCCGAGCCCGCCGCCCATGCTCGCGCCGGCGATGGTGTAGCCCGCTTCTTCATGCAGGATGGCGTGGTGCAGGAAATCGCCGCCGCCGCCGCCATATTCGGTGGGAATACCGGCGCACAGAATCCCCGCCTCGCCCGCCTTGCGGAACAGGCTGGGATCGAACATGCCGCGCTTCTCCCATTCCTTCAGGTAAGGCTCGGCTTCCTTCTTGAAAAACCGCCTGACGGTGTCGCGAAACTGGCGATGGTCCTCGGAAAAGATCGGCCGCGCATCCATGGGTCGCGTCTCCTGATGTCGTCCCAACAAGCGTGATCGTTCACACATGAACCGTCAAGCGCTACACCACCGGCCGCGGGGTGCGAAAGGTTTTGAAACGCGGAGGCGCAGAAACGCAGAGAAAAATTGCGCGCGAATGCGCGCGAAAAATCCTCTGCGTCTCTGCGCCTCGGCGGTTTCCCTTGCATCGGCGCCGGAGCCGCCCGCGCGCTTTCCGGCTAAGTGCGGTCCATGGTGGCGTTCTGACGGTCGCGCCGGGCGAGCGGGAGCAACCGGCGCTTGATGCCGTCGAGAACCGCCACAACCTTCTCGCCCTCGGCATCGGAAATCTGGCGCATCGATTGCGCGGTCATGGCGTCGACCTTGTCCCGCATGTCGGAGACCGCAGCCTTCGCCCGGCGGGTGAGGTAGAGACGCCGCACGCGCTTGTCGCGCTCGTCGAGCCGGCGTTCGACCCAGCCCGCGCGCACTGCACGGTCCACGAGACCGGTCACCGCAACCTTGCTGAGATCGAGCATTTGCGCGAGCTCCATCTGCGTAATGCCCTGGTGCAGCGCGAGCCGCCCCAGCATGGTCCATTGCGCGTGCGAGGCGCCGAGATTCTTCATGGTCCGGCGCAGCAGCGCGCTTTGCAGGCGCGCGATATCGGCGGTGAGAAATCCGAGCCGGATCTGCCAGGTTTCGGTGGATCGCGAAGGATTGCTGCGCGGGCCGGGCGTGGGCGGCGCGCCGTTGTTCTCCTTCCTCACAATGCCCGCGAGTTCCGTGGCGCGGGCCCGCGCGTCGGCAGCCGCCAGCCCATCCTCTTCGCTCCCCAGCGTGACGCGCCGTGTCGGCTCGGCGCGTCCGCCGGCGCGATATTGATAGACATAGATGCGCTTGCCGGCGGGCGTGACCTTGAGCCCGAAGCCCGCGAGATCGGTGTCCCAGAGAAAGCGGTCGCGCGCCGCAGGCGTGAGCGCCCGCACGCTGGCTCTCGTAATCCGTCCCTTCATCACGCCCGTGCTTGCTGATCCCAGCGCACCATGCCAGCAATCACGGCGTGCGGTCCAGACAGGTGGGAAGGTTGAACAGCGGACGTGGAGCCGCGGAGAAGACAGGTCACCAACGAGACAAAGCAAAATGCCGGTGCGCAAGGCGCGCCCAACCTTTCTCGGCGACTGGCCAAGGCTTTTCCGGATTTTTCTCCTGCCCCTTTGCGCCTCTGCGGCTCTGCGGTTAATTGCCGTCCGACACACGCAGCAACTTTGGTTCAAGCACAGATGACACCGAAAGAAACGATCGAGCGGCTGATGGCGGCGTTCGAGGCGCTCGACTTCGAAGCACTTTACGCGCTGGTGCGTGACGACGTCGTCTACCAGAACATGCCGCAGCAGCCGATCCGTGGTAAAGCCGCCTTGCGCAAATTGTTCGGCGGATTCGGGAATGTCTCAGAGATCCGCTTCGAGCTTCTCAACATGGCCGTCAACGGCGATGTGGTGCTCACCGAGCATCGCGACCATCTGGTGATCAACGGCCGCAGCTGCATCATGCCGATGATGACCTCGTTCACGCTGAAGGACGGCCTCGTCGCGGAGTGGCGGGAATATTACGACATGCCCACCTTCGAGCGCCAACTCGGCCGCAAGCATCCGGGTGGCGGTTGATTTCACGACCCCATCACCCATTGTGCGGCGAAAGGGAACGGTCACGGCCGTCAGCTCCCTCGGGGTCGATCGCGACCATCGAGCAATCGCGCATCTGCCGCGCGCGCGTCACCATGCACGCGTAGTTCGGTGATCTCCTTGAGACTTCCGCCGCCTCCACCCAGGCGTTCGCGTTGGGTGGGGACGGACGAGGTGAGAAGCCGGAACGTGAGCGGTGAAACGAAATATGCGGGGGGATGCCTCTGCGGCGCCGTGCGCTATGAGGCGCGCGGCGAGCCACAGGAATAAAGCGTGAATGGGCGCCGTCCTGATCCTTGCAGGATGAGAATAATCAAAGCCGATACCATTTCCGTCTTTGTCGAACGCATCAAATCGAAACGACTGGTCGTTGGAGCACGTTGTTCGAACCTGAATTTCTCCGCCATCGGCGGCTTCTGTCGATCCGCAGGGCTACGATGCGGGCAAGAAAGTCACGGGCCCGCAAGAGGCACATCCGCGTCGATACGCTTGGCCTCCTGCATGAGCGTTGCCGTTCATGCCGCCGACATCCGGGCTCCCGACGGCGCGGTCGCTGGTTTTCGATCCGCGGGCCTTGTTCTCATTTCGGCTCGTAAAGCGCCAGGGCGATAGGTCCCTGGCTGTCGTTCAGTTTGAAGGGCGAGCCCGAAATCTGCGTAAGGTTGCCCGATTTCTTGTCGATATCATAGACGGCGACATCCAGGCTCCCGGTATTGGGCACGAATAGGTGCTTGCCGGCCTTGTCGATCACCAGCGCTTCCGGCGACGTCGAGGTGCCGTCCGCGAATGGCGAACCCGCGAGCGCCACCAGCGCGCCGCCACTGCTGATCGAATATCCCGAGATCGTCCCGTCATTGTAGTTCGCGACATAGACAAATTTGTTGTTGGGGGTCATCGCGATGCCGCCCGGCCCGTTGCCGGCCGGAAAGGGCGAACCGGTGAGCGGCGTCAGCACGCCGCCGGCCACGCTGTAGCCGCTGACGTCTGCGGACGCGCCATTGGTCACATAGAGACTCGCGCCGTTTTTCGTGATCACGCCGTCATTGGGTCCCCAGCCGGTCGCATAGCTGTTCAGTTCGGTCAGCGCACCGTTGTTCGCGATCGAGAAGGTGGAAACGTACCAGCCATACGGATCGATCGCATAGAGATAGGAACCGCTGATCACGACCTGATCGGGATTGGGATCGCAGAAACCGGGGCACGTCACGGGAAATGGCGAGCCGGCGACGGCGGTCAGTTTCGCGCCCTTGTCGCCGACATCGTACGCCGCGATCGTCTGGTTGCCGCCCATGGCGATATAAAGCCGCTTGTCGTTTGCGGTGAAATCCGTCGACCCGGCCGAACCGCCCGGATCCGTCGTGTCCGACACCGATGTGAGGGCGCCGTCCGCGCCGATCGAAAAGATGGCCACATTGTCGGATTCGCCGCCCGTCGTGTAGAGATAGGGACCCTTGGGGTCGACCGCGATTCCAAATTGCCCCGGCCCGGTAGTGTTCGAATTGAAGGGGGAGCCCGCAATCTCCGTCAGCGAACCGTCATTGGCGACCTCCAGCGCGGAAATCACGCTGTTGGTGTTCTCGACATAGAGATAGTTGGCCGCCGGCGCCGGGCCGGCAAAGGCCAAAACCGCCGTCGTCGCAGTCAAGCCAAGACATTTGAACATCGAGACATCTCCCCTGTTCCAATCCGCCGCCTTTTGCTACCGAAACCGCGCAGGCGCAAGAGGAATGCCGTGTTTACGATAATTCCTAAGCCGTCCAGGAGGAAGATTCCGGGCATGGCTGCCTCGCGGCCGAGGTGACGCCCGGCAGAAAATAGAGCAGCACGAGCACAAGGAGGACAATGGCGAGCAGCACTCCGTTCACGTCCATCTTTGCGCGCCCAACAGCCCACCTGAAACGACGCCCCAGGCAAGACGATTCCCGTCACAAAGGGAGGGAAGCACGAGCTTGAGCCCGCAACTTTGTTGCGCACATGGCTCGCCTTTGACGGGGATGGTTCATGTAGCTAACAATACGCATCCATACGAATAAGACGGGCGGAAAACAGGGAGGACGGCATGGCGCGGGAGACTGTGCTCGTGACCGGTGCGAGCAGCGGCATCGGCCGCTCGATCGCCAGCGAGCTGCCGCAGCGCGGCCATCGCGTGATCGCGGCGATGCGCGATCCGGCCGGCAAGAACGCGCAAGCTGCCGCGGCGCTCAAAGCGGGCGGCTGCGCGGTCGTCGACATCGATGTGACCAGGGATGATTCGGTCGCGCGCGGGGTTGCGAAGGCGCTGGCGGAGACAGGCGGCATCGATGTGCTCGTCAATTGCGCCGGCATCATGTGGCTGGGCGTCGGCGAGGCGTTCGGCCTCGGCCAGTTCGACACCGTCATGCAGACCAATCTCTACGGTCCGTTCCGGATGATGAAAGCGGTGCTGCCCGGGATGCGGGCGCGCGGCTCGGGCCTCATCATTGCGGTCAGCTCGATCGCCGGCCGCATCGTAACACCGGGGTCCGGCCTTTACTCGGCGAGCAAATTTGCACTCGAAGCGCTGACCGAGGCGATGCGCTACGAGACTGCGGCACTCGGCATCGACTGCGTCATCGTCGAGCCGGGACCGTTCCGCACCCAGCTCAAGGCCAACGGCATGCCCGCCGAGAACTCCGCCGTCGCGGCAGCCTATGGCCCGCTCGCTGAACTGCAGAAGCTGATGCCCGCGCGCATGGCGAAGCATCTTGAGGCACCGGGCGTCACGACCGATCCTCACGCCGTCGCCGAACTGATTTGCCGGCTCATCGACATGCCGGCGGGAACGCGCCCGCTGCGTTCGACGGTCGGTCTGGACATGGGCGTCGCCGAACTCAACCGCGTGGTGGCGCCGTTCCAGCATGATTATCTCGCCGCAATGGGGCTCGAGGCTTGCGAGACCGTCGCGGCCCGCAAGAAATAACATCGGGAGGCTCGCATGGACCAGGCATATCGCGATGTGGACATCGATTTCGGCGAGGCGCGAGCGATGGGCAACGCGCTTCTGCAGAAGCTCAATGCGATGCGCGAGGTCGATCCAATCTATTTCAGCGAGAAGAACGGCGGCAACTGGATCGTTACCGGCCACAAGCAGGTGGTGGAGGGATTTCGCGGCGACTTGCCACTTTCCGCCATCCGTCTTCCCGGCCTCGTCGTCGGCGCGATTCCGGAAGCGGAGCGGATGACGCGCATTCCCTATCTGATGACCTCGACGCCGCAATGGATCATCAACACCGATCCGCCGGCCCAGGCGCGGCTGCGCAAGCTGATGATGAAGGCGTTCAGCCGGCAGGTGGTGGAAACGATCCGGCCGCATGCGAAACAGTACATCGCGGAAGCGCTCGACGAAGCGGGCGCGATGGGCGAACTCGATTTCGTAAGCGTTGTCGCGCGCAAAATCCCGGCGCGGGTGATCCTTCGCATGATGGGCCTTTCCGACGCGCTTATCCCCCGGCTGCATCACTGGTCGATCGCGCTGAACGCGGCGCTCGGCGGCATCAACATGCCCGCCGAGGTGCTCGAGGAAGGCGAGCGCGTGGCGCTCGAGATGCGCGGCCATTTTATGCCCGAGATCGAAAAGCGCCGGCAGCATCCCACCGACGATTTCGTCTCCGCGCTCGTCACCGCGCATGACGAAGGCGACCGGCTCTCCGAAGAGGAGATGCTTGGCATCTGTTACACCGCGCTCATCGCCGGCCACGACACGACGGCAAACACGCTGGCGCTCGGAGCGGCGGCGCTCGCGCAGCACAGGCAAGCACGCGACTTCATCCGCAACCATCCCGAGAAGACCGCCGACGCCGTCATGGAGCTGATGCGCTATATCGCCATGTCCACCATGATGCCGCGCATCGTGAAGGAGGATTTCATCTGGGACGGGCACGAGATGAAGCGCGGGCAATTCGTGTTCCTGATGATGGCGGGCGCCAATCGCGATCCGCGCGTGTTCCTGGATGCCGAAAAGATCGACATGACACGGCCGCAGGACGCCAACATGGCTTTCGCTCCCGGCCTGCATTTCTGCATCGGCCATCTCTTGGCCAAGATGCAGCTCGGCGAGTTCTTTCCCGAGATGCTGCGGCGCTTCGAGCCGGAGCTGCTGGACGAACGCCTCGATTTCGGACTGAGCATCTCATTCCGCGGTGTCGAGACGCTCAACATCCGGCTCCATCCGCGTGGACAGGACGCCGCGCATCACGCGGCGGAGTAATCATCATGGCGCTTACCCATGTCCTTCGCCCCATCACCATCAACAAGGTCGAAATCCGCAACCGCATTTTGCGTACGGCGCACGGTACCTATTACGGCAAAGGCGCGATCAACGACGATCTTATCGCCTATCACGAGGCGCGCGCGCGCGCCGGCGTGGGGCTCAGCACGCTGGAAGTTGTTTGCGTGCATCGTTCCAGCCTCAATATGACGCTGTTCGGCTGGGACGACAGCTGCATTCCCGGCTTCCGACGAATTGCCGACGCAGTCCATGCGCAAGGCATGAAATTATTTGCCCAGCTCTGGCATGGCGGCCAGCATTGGCCGGGCGCCGGCGGCGAACCCGCGTGGTCGGCGTCGACCGTGCCGAGCCCGTGGGGGCACGTTCCGATCGCGATGACAGAGGACCAGATCGCCGAGATCGTCGAGGCCTTCGCCGCGGCGGCGCGGCGCGCCCGGGAAGGCGGCATCGACGGCGTCGAGATGCATTTCGGCCATGGCTACCTGGTGCATCAGTTCGTGTCGCCGATGACCAATCTGCGCGACGATTCCTATGGCGGCAGCCTCGACAACAGAATGCGTCTGGGGCGCGAAATCATTGCCGCAGCGCGGCAGGCGGTGGGCAGCGATTTCCCGATCGGCATCAGGCTCTCCGACCAGCATGTGCCGCGCGGCCTGACGCCGGAGGAATGCGCCGAAGTCGTGCGCCGGCTCTGCGCCGAGAAGGCGATCGATTTCGTCAACGCTTCGATGGGAAGTTATCACGATCCGTCGTCGATGCTGCCGACCCTCGAAACACCGGTTGGCGCGATGCTGCCGTCGAGTGGCACGATCGCCGCGGCGGCCGATGTTCCGCGCATGATCGCGGGCCGCTATCGCACGCTCGAAGAGGCCGATCAGGCGATCCGCGAAGGCACGACCGACATGGTGGGCATGGTACGGGCCATGATCGCCGATCCTGATCTGGTCAAGAAGACGCTCGCGGGCCGGGCCGAAGATGTCCGTCCCTGCATCGGCTGCAATCAGGGCTGCGTGGGCGGCATTCTCACCGCAGCGCAGCGCATACTCTGCACGGTCAATCCGGCGGTTGGCTATGAGCGCACGCTGAGCGAAGATCTAATTACAAAGACCGCGGCACCAAAGAAGGTGGTTGTCGTCGGCGGCGGCGCGGCGGGCATGGAAGCGGCGCGGCTCGCGGCCCTGTCGGGTCACAAGGTTGTTTTGTTCGAAGCGCAGAAGCGCCTCGGCGGTGTGCTCAATATCGCAAGGCTGGCGCCAAAGCAGCAGGGCATCGCCGACATTGCGTATTGGCTGGAGCAGGAAATCTACCGGCTCGGCGTCGAGGTGCGGCTTTCCACTTTCGCCGAAGCGCAGGAGGTGCTGGCCGAAGCGCCCGACGCGGTCATCGTGGCGACGGGATCACTGCCGCGCATGGACGGCGTGCAGGCGTGGAATCCGGGCTTTCCGGCGCAGGGGGTGGACCAGGTTCATGTCTATTCGTCGCATGACATATTCGATGTGCCGCGCGAGCGCCTCGGGCGGAGCGCGCTGGTGCTCGACGATGTCGGCCATTACGAAGCCATCGGCGTCGCGGAACATCTGATCGAAGCCGGCCTCAAGGTTTCGTTCGTGACGCGGCTCTCGGCGATGACGCCGCCGATGGATGTCGCGATGCGCCTGGAGCCCGCGCTTCACCGGCTGCACAAGGGCGACTTCACGCTTCATATCCGCTCGCGGCTGATCGAAATCGGCAAGGATTCCTGCGAAATCGGCGCCATCGACGGGGAACAAACAACATCGATTCCGGCCGATACGGTTGTGCTCGTCACCTTCAACGAAGCGCAGGCCGGGATTTATTACGCGCTCGGCGGAGGAACGCGGGCCAGGCGCGATTTCGCGCTGCATGTGGTGGGCGATGCCCACTCCCCGCGCGACCTGCTCGCCGCCATCCGCGAAGGCCACATGGCCGGCCGCTTCCCCGACGGCGCCCCGGCGCCGTAACTTCCGCCCGGGGGGATGAAACAAACATGCGCGAAGCACTGCAGATACGCTTTTTCACCGCCTCGGGGCATTTGTACATTGCCCCTGCTGCAGGTAAAAATGTGTGTGGGAAGGACTCGATATTACCTTTCCCTTGCGGGGAGGTCGAAATTTGCGAGCGCCCTTCGCGCGAGCGAATTTCGGGTGGGGGTCATGGCCGATAAACGAGCGAGATATCTGCGCGCTCACGCAACGGATGCCGAGCGCCTCCTTTGGTTCGGCCTGCGGCTTCTCAAAGCCAAGGGTTTGCACTTTCGCCGTCAGGCGCCGATCGGCCGCTATTACGTCGATTTCGCCTGCCACAGCGCAAAGATCGTCGTGGAAATCGACGGCTCGCAGCACGCTGAGCCTTCTCAAGCTTTGCACGATGCCGTACGTACGGATTTCTTGCGGGCGAAGGGCTACCGGGTATTACGGTTCTGGAACAGCGAAGTGATGCAAAACCGCGCGAGCGTTCTGGATGCCGTGCTCGCCGCAGCGCCGCAACCCCCACCCGAAATCTGCCCGCGCGAAGAGCGCGGGCAGATTTCGACCTCCCCGCAAGGGGGAGGTAATTTCAGATC
>DATJUM010000124.1:0-8364 GCA_035502355.1 Rhizomicrobium sp.
GGCCTTGCCCACGCATTTACCGCCGTATGGTACAGAAAAAAATAGCCCAGTCTGCGGCCGATAAATTCCGGTATCAGGCCGAAATAGGACAGATTCGCGGTTGCGGTATCCCGGAAATCCAGCTCCGCCATTCCGGCCGGACATCCGTCCGCATAAAGGACGTAAAGCTCAAGCCGCTCTTCCGCCAGCAGTGTCGCGAGCTGGTGATCGCTCAGCCTCCTGCGGTCGACCCAGTGATAATCCCGTCCGATCGTCTCATAGAGGTAACGGTAAAAGTGCACGGGCGGCCGAAGCGAACGGAGCAGTGCGATCTTGCCTTTGGGTTGTCCCGGCGGAATTGCGGAAGGCCGTGCCCGCATTTCCAGAAAGGTGACGACAGTCGGAACCCGGCGAGGAAGCTTGGTAACGGTCATCCCGTTGCAACCGGAGCTTCCGGACGGGCACCCCACTCCGACCATGAGCCATCATAGAGTGCCACGTCGCGTGCCCCGCCGACCATTAGCGCCAGCATTCCGATAGCGGCGGTGATACCGGAACCGCAAGTGGTCACAACCGGCCGCGCCGGATCGATACCGCGCTGCGAAAAAATCTTCCGCAACGCATCCTGCTTCTTCAGCATGCCGGCGCTGTCCGAAAGCTCCGTGTAGGGCAGGTTTGCGCTGCCGGGAATGTGTCCAGGATGCACACCTAAACGCGGCTCGGCCTCCTTTCCTGCAAAGCGGGCAGCACTGCGCAAATCGACCACCTGCTCGCGGGCCGCCTTGAGGTTCGCGGTCATCTGCGCGAAGTCGCGGATCAGCGCGTTGTTGGGCCGCGGCGTGAAGTGACGCGGATGGGGCTGCGGCACGAGATCTTCGAGCGGCCGGCCCTCGCGCTTCCATTTGGGCAGGCCGCCATCCAGCACCGCCACTTCTTCGTGCCCCATGACGCGCAGCATCCACCACGCCCGGGGCGCTGAATAGATTCCGGCGCCGTCATAAACGACGATCAAATTGCCGTCGCCCAGTCCGAGCTGTCGCATGCGGCTCGCAAATTGCGGCGCCGGCGGCAGCATATGGGGCAGGGTGCTCGTCTCATCGGAAAGATCGTCGATATCGAAGAAGACAGCGCCCGGAATATGCGCCGAGAGATATTCGGATTTGGCGTCGCGTCCTGTCTGGGGAAGATACCAGGATGCATCCGCGACGCGGACATCGGGCGCCGCCAGATGTTCGGCCAGCCATTCCGTCGAAACGAGTGGAGAATTGTAGGTCATCATTGGAATGGAAGATCGCGGTTCGGTGCCCGGTGGGCGAGCCAGGGTGGGACGGGAAGGTCGTGGGCGCGCAGGAAATCAGGATTGAACAGTTTGGCACTGTAACGCGTGCCGTAATCGCAGAGAACGGTGACGATCGTATGGCCGGGACCAAGATCGCGCGCCAGCCGGATGGCACCGGCGACATTGATGCCGCTTGATCCGCCGAGACAAAGACCTTCTTTCGTCACCAGATCATACAGGATCGGGAGTGCCTCTTCGTCAGCAATACGATAGGCGTCATCAATCGGCGCGCCTTCGAGATTGGCCGTCACGCGGCCCTGGCCGATGCCCTCGGTGATGGAAGAGCCCTCTGACACGAGCAAGCCGGTCTTGATCCAGCTGTAGATCGCCGCGCCCATCGGATCGGCCGCCGCAATGCGAATGGAAGGATTGCGCGCCTTCAGCGCAATGGCGACGCCGGCGAGCGTCCCGCCGGTGCCGACGGCGCAGACGAAAGCATCGACTTTGCCCTCGGTCTGCCGCCAGATCTCCGGCCCGGTCGTCTCGATATGGGCACGACGGTTCGCAATATTGTCGAACTGGTTGGCCCAGATGGCGCCCGCGGTTTCCGTCCTGTCCAGCTGTTCCGTGAGCCGGGCCGAGAATTTCACATAATTGTTGGGATCGCTGTATGGCGCAGCCGGAACCTCGATCACCTCGGCGCCGAGCAGAATAAGGGCATCTTTCTTCTCCTGACTCTGGGTGTCGGGTATTACAATAAGCGTGCGAAATCCGAGCGCATTGGCGACCACCGCAAGCCCGATCCCGGTGTTTCCAGCAGTCCCTTCCACGATCAGGCCGCCCGGCCGCAGCACGCCCTTGTCCACGGCATCGCGAATGATGAACAAGGCGGCGCGATCCTTGACCGATTGGCCCGGATTGAGGAACTCGGCCTTGCCGAGAATTTCGCAACCGGTCTGCTCCGACGCCTGCCGCAACCGGATCAGTGGCGTATTTCCGATCGCTGCAATGATATCGGGCTTGACGTCCATGGAGTCCGGCAGCTCCTGCGCCCGGAAACTAGTCGCGCCGCCGCCCCGCTTCAAGCGCGGCCGAACTGCCGCCGCAATTCCACCTTGGCGCGCTCGAGCACCCGCTTGCGGGTCGCGGGAAGATTTTTTCCACCGCGATTGATATAGAAGGTGAGCATGGAAAGCGCCGACCGATAGGGCTCGGCCTTGCGGCGCGTGCTCTGCTCGGCGGAGCGTTTGAGTGAAGCCGCGATTTTCTTGGGATCACGCCAGGTGAACACGCCGCCCTTCAAATCAAGCGCATCGCTTTCCCCCGTCACGCGTCCGGACCATTTTCGCGCGGACTTCGTCGTCTTGCGGGCCTTGGCGGCCGTTTTGCGCGGCGCAGCCGATTTTCTGGGCGATTTTGCGGGCATTCGCCTCTTCCTGTTGCACGACAGCGATCATAACGCGGAACGACCCCACCGCGTTCGGGACGGCGCAAATTTTGTCTGCGGCGCTCTGCTGCAGATCGCGGCATCAGCATGAAGCGTATCGTTCTGTGTGCGGACGATTTCGGCTTCGCGCCCGGCGTGAGCCGCGGCGTATTGGAGCTGTTGGAGATCGGCCGCCTTTCCGCCACCAGCTGCATGGTCAACCATTCGGAATTTCGTGATATGGCGCCCGCGCTCAAATCCTTTGTCGGGCGCGCCGATCTCGGGTTGCATTTCTCCCTCACGGATTCGCGTTCGATCTCGAGCGTCGCGCTCGAATGCCATCTGCGGCCGCCCGTCTATTCCGTCATGCTGAGCGAGGTCGAGCGGCAGGTCGACGAATTTTCCAACAGAATGGGAATGCTTCCCGATTACATCGACGGACATCAGCATGTTCATGTCCTGCCGGTGGTGCGCGTGGCGGTCGTAGCGGTAGCCAAGCGTCTCGGTGCCTATGTGCGTGTCCCGCGCGAACCTATCGATGGCGCAATGTGGCGAAGGCCGGCCCCGGTGGAATCCGCCTATTTGTCTCGCGCATCGCGGGCGCTCGCAAAATTGGCGCAGGCCGCCGGCGTTATTACCAATCGCGGCTTTCGCGGTGTACGGACGTTTCGGGAAAAGGATCCGTATGGGGTCCTGTTTCGTAAGATGATCGCGGGGGCGGGTGAAGGCTGTCTTGTCATGTGTCATCCCGGACATATCGACGCCGCGCTCGCTCGTCGCGATCCGGTGCTTGAACCGCGCGCAGGCGAATGGAGCTATTTTTCCGGGCCTGATTTTCCAGCCGATCTGGCGGATGCCGGCTTGGTGCTGAGCCGGCTGCGGGACGCTATCCCCCGCGAATCTCCCGCTCGCTGAGGATTGCATGCCAGGATCGGGCAAGACGCTCCAGATTCGGTGGCGGCTCGGCGAGCCATTTGCAGGCCACTTCGCGCGCGAAAGACCGGTCGCGCTCGACCAGATATTCGACCGGCGATTTGCCGTCCACGCGCGCCAGCAGAAGCGCCGCCAGCAGAAGCACCGTTCTGCGCTCCAACTCGGCAGGTGCTTCCCACGAAACAGAAGCAAGATAGCGCGAAGCAAAGCTTCCAAAGCAGGCGAGATAATTATCTCGCCACCGCGGTCGCGCGAGGCATTTGAGCAGCAGATGATTGAGGCAGAACGCGAGATCGAACGCGGGATCGCCATACCAGGCCGTCTCTGCGTCGAGAAAGACTGGCCCTGAGCAACCGACAAGTATGTTCTTGGGGCTGACGTCTCCGTGCACGAGCGCGATGTGTTTTCCCAGCGTGGTCCGCGCGAGTTCCTGCAAGACGCCCGCAACCCGCGGATTTCGCCGGGCGGCCTCGATCAGATAGGGTTCGATCCGGAGCGCGTAGAACGCATCATCCGTCCCGAACTTTGCGGCAATCCCGGCATCGCCGGCGCTAATCGCATGCAGGCGACCGAGGATCGCCGCAACCGAACCGCTGGTCTCGGTGCTTGCCTCGCCTTGCAGCAGAAGCTGCTTCCAGACCGGAAAGGCGACGGGATCGAGATATTCCATCGCGAGCAGCGCACGGGCGGGATCATGCGCCAGGAGCCGCGGAATGGAACCGGGCACGACGCTCGCAGCAAACTGCATCCAGCGCCACTCATGGGTGCTTCGCTCGACAGGCGCTTCCCAAAGCGCCGCCACGCGCAGGCGGGGCAGCGCGCGCTTGACGCAAATCGAGCGCCCGCCCGCATCGATACGCCACACGTCGCAGGAAATGCCGCCGGAAAGCGCGGTACAAATGATGTCGTCGGCCGCCGAAACCAGCCCGGCTTCGCGGAGAAATTCCTGAACTTCGCGATCCATTCGCCGATTATGGCATGGGCGGCGCCTGGCTTCCTGTCTACATTGTCCGCCCCGAAAATTTTGACCGGCGCGGTCCGGCGATTGCGTCAACAAAGCGTCAGGCAAACCGCCATTTGTCGAAAGCAAATCCCGCTCCCTGGATCGTTTGTGGGGCGGAAAGTGCGCCATTGGCCAATTCAAGCCGAGCACTGGCCGTCTCCACACTGTCGGCCATCCGCTCGTAATCATTGGCAACGCTGACAAGCGTCCGCATTGTTAGTCCGTCTACCCGGTCTTGCGCGATACTCCGTAAGTCCTCGGCCCGCTGGCGATATCGTTGCGCCTCGGAGGGGCGACCCGGCATGTTCTTCCTCCAGAAGGGAATCAGTACGCCCCCATATTTTCGCGCAGCACAAGAATCTTGTCTCTATAAATTCTATAGAATGCGGCCACGCTTCGTTGCGCAGGTCGGCGTCCACCCTTTTCGCCGACAGCCACCATCCCCGAATCAAGCGGTTCGCCGCCCGCGATCAGCTGCACCGCGCCGTCGCCAAACGTTCCGTTGTGACCGGCAGAAGTGAACAGCATAGTGTCGTTCTGACCTTGCGTCGGAACTACGATGTCGGCCCTGAATTTTCCGTGGATAACTTGAAACACGCCATAGGTATATTCGGCGGAATTGCGCGGGTTTCAATGCCGGCGGGACGTCATGAAAAACGACGGCGTCGTTCTCGGCCATCCGGCGAATCGCCGGATTGTTTGCTGTCGGTGGCTTCTGTACGCGCGGGGGACAATTGCGACTTTGGCCGCATTTTTTACCCAACGGCGGCCTCGCGCTCTTTGTAGGTTATTGCCTCACATATAATGTTAGGCATTAACTATGATTTGGACTGGCTATTCCCCTAAAATTTGATTAGAATATATATTTGTAGGCTTCCAATTCGGGAGGGGACTACGTGAAGAAAAATTTGATCGCGATCATCGCCGCGGCAGCGCTGCTCGGAGCAAGCATGGAAACAGCGCTGGCTCAAACAGCCAACGCTACTCGGCCCATTCAGCTGGCTCAAGGCGAGAGCGGGGGCGCGACGTCTGGCGGTGCCGCTTCGGGCGGAGCGGCGAGCGAAGCGCCCGCTCCGGCAACACCTGCGCCCGCGCCCGTAGCACCGGAGGCGCAAGCACTCCCACCCGGACCGCCGGCAGGGCCCGAAGCGCCCGTCTTTGCGGTAAATCCCTATATAATCGGGGGAGCCGTCATTGCCGGGGCCGTGATTTGCGCGCTGGTATGTTTCAGCAACTCCAGCAGCACGACAACGACATCCAGTCACTGAAATCGCAGGAGCTACTCGTTCGAATTGCTGGCAGGCTTAGGTCTCTCCCGGGATCGATGTACGGCTGCCTGCCAGCATAATTTCCCGCCGTTGCCGACGAGCAACGGCGGGAAATTTCGCGTCGAATACAATTTAATTCAACCTCACCGTTTCGTCCCCGTGCTCCGCGCGGAAGTAACAGTTTGCGCGCCACGAGCATGCGCCCGTGATCGCCGGTGCTCGGCGCTGGCAGCGGAACAGTTCGGGGCGATGCCACGGTGAAGAAGGAAAAGGGATCGCAGCGCAGATTTCTCTTTTTGTGTCGGTACGTGGAATAAACAGCTCTGATCAATCGTCTTGAGCTCGTAACGATACGCTGGTCGGTTGACGGCGCCGATTTGGGACTTGGCAGCGACCGCGCCAATTGCCTCCTATGTGTTTTCTTCCACCACCCAGAATGGTCAAATCGGCGAACAGGGTGCCGTCGATTATATCGAAGGAGGCGAATCTTACGATGCGGACGATGCAAAGTTCGTCGAGCAGAGCAGCTGCTGACACATGCTGATGGAACGCAGCGTGCACCGTCGGAGTACTCCCGCTTCGGCGGGGGTTTTCCTTTTGCCATTACGGGGGCTGCTAGGGATAGACCAAAGTAACGGAGGTACTGACATCGCTGTTACCGATGACAATGGACGCGGCGTTGAAGGAAGGGGCGCTGAAAAATCGCCGCGCGTTATTGCCGAAGCCGTACCCTTCGACGGGAATATCGAGAAAGTTCCGATCGAGATGGCCGTTGTCATTTTCGTCATGGATCACGGCGATTGCGTAGCGGCCCGGCTTCAGTTGCGTAAAAACGGTGCTCTGCGAGCCAACTTGCGCCCTGATCGAGCAGCCGACCAAGCGTCCGCTGTCGGGAGTGAGCCCGCCTCTCGATCCGTTGGCGATCGCGCGCGCGAAGCCCGCCGGGTCCTTGTAGAGCGCGATCAGAATCTCGCCTTTGTCGGAGCGAATGCCATTCACCGTCACTCGCAACTCCGCCGCAATAGCGGGAAGCACCGACAGGCTGATCAGTAAAAGCGTAACCAGCAGTTGTCGAACCACGGCCTCTACGCCCTCTGCTGTTCTTCCACCGTGATCACGCCCAACCTCAACCCCGATGGTGCGCAGCGCATCCTCGGCCATTTCACGGCGCAGGGCGAGGGGTATTTTGTCGAGCGGCGTGCTCGCGTCGGCCCCGAATTTCGCGATGATCAGCTTCAAGAGCAGCGCATGACATCGAAGCGGAAATTCAGTGGCCCGGTTTGAGATTCCGAAATCTGCACTCCTGGGATAGGCGGAGCGGGGGCGCGCGGTGAGCCTTCCGGTAGGCTGGTGCGCCCTCGCCGGCCTTTGGGGGCTCCCGCCTCGACGAGGGCGCGAACGCGCTGTCCACGCGGTCGCAGACACCGTAGGCTTGTCGCTGGTCGGGCACAATCATGGAAACCAAACGGACGCGCGCGGCCTGATCGAAGTTGGTCTTGGAGCGACAGCGACGGCTTGCGCGGGTGAACGGGCAGCAGATCTCGAGGGAACCGCCTCCCGGCGATTGACGGGACGCGCAATTCTGTCACTGTCGTCCGCGATCCCGAAAGGTCGACCTCAACTGGCGGGATGACGGGGGTTTCTTGGCTATATTGATGATGAAGGCTCACTATCGCGGGTTCGAATACGCAATCCATTCTGTAGAAACTGAGTGGATTTGGAACGCTTGCCCCAAAAAAGTGACCGGCCTTTCGGTGATACAGGGCACGCTCAACGGCACTCAAAGCGACGCCATGAGGGAATGCCTCACCGCAATAGACAAAGCGCTGGACGGATGAACCATCGTGGCTGGGCTGACCTTATGCTGCTGATAATTACCCGCCGAAGTCCACGGACGGGCCGCGCATTGGGAGGCGTGAAAGGCGAGTCTTAAACAATGGCCGGCATCAAAAATGGTCGTTCGCCAGCACAAGCTTGGGGCTTGTGGCCGTAGTCTTTGATAATCCGTGCAGGTAACGGCAATCTTTTGCCACGCCTCAGCGACGTATAGCCGATAGTCACGGCTATGACCGTCAGCATACGTTGCCCTCGTTCGCGTGGTTTCTGGGCTTGGCTGATGGCGTGATCGATGCAGTCTTGCATGGCATGCACTCCCGTTTTGAGCGGGAGCGCGGGCGCCGTCTTGAAGAATGCCTCAGAGGTCTCTCAAACGCCAGCGGCTCGGATGGGGCTGGCGACGTCCTGGTTAACGCCCTGCGCGCCGTGCCGTCCAGATCGAATCCACCAATCGGCCGCGATGCGCAACGTGGTGATCCGGTGCGAAAAGCGCCGCGCGTCATGTGCGGTCTCGCCTGGCCACCCCGAATTTCCCCGAGCTTGTAAGTCGCCCCAAAAAAGAGCAGACCCTGACAGCCTGTCGCCGGACAACGGAGGACGGTAGCGTAGCTCCGCTACAACGGATACGAACGTTATCCAG
>DATJUM010000125.1:0-8804 GCA_035502355.1 Rhizomicrobium sp.
TGCCAGCCACCCCATCCCCGGCCGAAATAGTGGCCATGGTAGTACCCGCCATGCGCAAACCCGCCATGTGCAAACCCGCCATGGAAGCCCGCGATGCCGCCGTGGAAGCCCGCGATGCCGCCGTGGAAGCCGCCGCCATGGAACCCCCCACCCCCGTGGAAGCCGCCGCCGCCACCGCCATGCATCTCTGCCGCTGCCGGCGCGGCCGCCAGCGCCGTTGCGCCCAAGCCGAGCACCGTCGCCAATGCCGCCTGGCGCGCGAGAATTTTCAACTTTTCTGAGAGTTTCAGCATCTTTGTTTTCCTTTCCTCCGCCGCGTCCTCCGCCGCGCCAGACCTCGCCAGAACCTCCAATATCGACTTACAGAAGAAACGAACGGCGCCCCATCGCGGTTTCCCATGGCCGCGGACACGATGCCGCGACCGACAGCATCGGATCTGTTGGCAATTCGATCAAAGCGTTTTGGAGAGACCCACGAAGAATCCCCGCCTCGGCCCCCATTGCGGTGCGAAAACGCCGACGCCGCTGCCGCTGCGGATCTGATATTCCCGGTCGAACAGATTGATCACGTCGAAGCGGGCGGTGAATCCGGGCACGCTGAAGATGGAGGAGAGATCCTCCACCACTCCGACATTCACCTGCAGATATGGGGTCACATGGGTCCCGTTCGGAATTACAAATCCGTCAGGATACGTATAGTCCGAGCGCAGCCCGGTGCCGTAGATGAGATCCGTGTCGAACAGCGTAGTGCCCCATTTGTAGGACGCTCCGCCGGAGGCCGACAGCGCTTGCTCGTGGTCGAGGTGGATGTAATTGTCAAGTACGTAGTAGTATTGTTGCGGTGTGAAGCTGAACTGGCTCGTGATCCAGTCCTTGCCCACAGCGTGCTCGACGCCGACATTGCCGTAGGCGGACAGGTTGCCCCATGTGTAATCGGCAGTCAGTTCGGCTCCGTACTGCTTGCCGTAGCGATAGTTGAACGGCGTCAATATGATCGGTGCGCCGAACTGCCCTTCGTCGATCATATCGGTCGACAGTTTGTAGTAGCTGTCGATGCCGAGCAGCAGGTTGTCCCAGACCCGTTGCTGTGCGCCGGCGTCGAAGTAGTTGGCGTGTTCGGCGACGGGCGTGGTGTCCTGGGTGATGGGAGGCGTGGCCGAGGTGCCGTTGGTCGCGCCCGGAACCGGCGGGGGAGAGAATTTCGCCACCGTCTCGTTGGCGACCAGTTCGAAGGGCGGCGGCGAGAAATAGCGCGCATAGCCCACATGCAGCGTGGTGCCGTCGAGAGGTTTCCAGACCGCGTTCACGCGCGGGCTGAGCTGGCTTCCCTCGCTGTAAGCATCGTACCTGTCATACCGCAGTCCGTAGTTGAGCGTCAGATTTGATAGGATATCCCATTCGTCCTGCAGATAGAAACTGTACTCCCACTGCTCGGCCTTGCTGTTGTCGATGATATTTTCCGGGACGTTGTAATTCGGATTGTACGGCGGATTGCTCGTGCTGTAGGGCCCCGTCGCCTGGGGATTACTCGAATAGGGCACGCAAGTGTAGGGATTAGCCGGCGATCCTCCCGCCAGTGTCGGGCTGGGCGTGGTGCAATATTCCGGCAGTACGTTCGAGCTTGTGTTGCTGGTGAGCAGATCCGTTTCGATGATTGCGCCGCCGCGGATCGTGTGGTCGTCGCTTAAATGATAGGCGAATTCCGACTGCTCGCCACCCGCCACGTCGCGCTTGTAGGCGGATTGGGCGATGCCGTTGTAGAGCAGGTCACCGATCTGGTCCGGCGCGAAGTTGAGACTCGAATAACGTCCGAAAACCGAAATCTGGAAGTCCCACGGTCCCTGGCTGCGCAGATAGCTCAGGATGCCATAATGCGTGATCTCGCGCTGAGTCTCGTTCTCGTCCGCGCTGGGATAATACGTGCCGTTGCCGTAGGGATCGTCGATATCCGTGAGGCCGAGCGTCGGCGTGAGGCCCGCCGTGTTCGGAATCTCGAAATGATCGTGCGAGGTTCCGAGGATGGCCGTGATGCTGCTGTCGGAATCGAGAATATCCTCGAGATAGGCGAAACCGTGATACTGCGTTGTCCGGTCGTGGATCGGATTTGAGCTGCCGTCCGGCGATTCGATGCCGAGGGAATCCGTCAGATAATCGCCGGACACGAAATAGTTGAGCGAGCCCTCCGAGCCGCCATAGTCAAAGCTCGGCTGGAGTTCGTTGTGGCTTCCGCCATACATCGAGACCACGCCGCCCTGGTCGAACAGGCCGGTCTTCGGCGTGATGTTGACGACGCCCCCGGTTTCGAGCCCGTACTCTGCGGGTAGCGCGCCGGTGAGCAGTTCGACGGAAGAGGCGAGCCTCGGATCGAGCGTCTGGCCGAACACGCTGATGCCTTCGGGCAGGGTGACGCCATCCAGCCGGTACTGCAGCGCGTTATGCTCGCCGCGGATGTGGAACTGGCCGAAGGAGTCCTGCGCCACGCTTGGCATCTGAAGGATCACCTGGTTGAGGAGCGTGTTGTTGCCGGCGGGCATGTTCTGAATGTCCTGGGCCGTGATCGCGTAGGTCGAAGCGCCGATTTGCGTTTGTATGGATGCACGCGCCTCGCTGAGCCGCTTGGCCGTGACCACGACCGTCTCGACCTGCGGGCTTGAAGACGAAGACGCTTGCGGAGTGGGAGGCGCGTTTTCGGCTTGGGCGAACGCGCTGAATGGTGCCGTCAGCGCGGCCACGGCCGCGGCGGCGAGAAATCTGGAACGCTGCATGATACTGGATACCCCTGCACAGTCCGGCTTGGGCGCGGGCATTGCCGCAACGCGCCGACAGACGGATTTGTTTCGCTGGAATCGCTTTGCGCGGAGCTACAAGGCCCCACGCGTCGCCTGGGATTACGGGGAAAGCGTCAGATCAGGGGCGGCGCGCGACCGAGCCAACTGTGCGAGGCCGTCGCCACGAAAGGTAGCACGCGAACGAGGCGCTGGACCTCGAATGCCACCGACACCGGCATTGGAAGCACGACGGGCGCCGGAATGAGATAGGCGCCGGCGAGAAGATACTCTTGGCAGAGCGGGCAACGCGCCGGATCGTCGGGAATGGGCGCCTTGCCGTGCCCGGCCGGCCCTAGAACGGTATCGCCGGCGTCACCACCTGCTGGAATATGCATGTGGGTCTGGGTGGCATAGCCGGCCATCACAAAGGTCAGAACCGTGAACGCAAGCATGAGCCGGCGCCATGGGTTCGCCCAGCCGCAATCAACACTGGTTTTTCGCGATCGCCCGCCCACTGCCTTCACAAATCCCGCTTGTGCGCCGCAGCATAAGGATCGAGAATGCGCCTGTCACCTGGAACGCGGGACCGGTGCTCGAGCTGGATCGACCGTATGCCCGTTCGCGGGTGGGTACACGTGACGAAGGCGTTCAGCGATTCCAGCCGGTGTGCGTGTCCGTCCTCCATGAGGCGCACAAGTGCCCAATAGACCGCAGGCGGAGCCGATACGCCGCGCGACCATGGCCAGTCCAGAATCTGACACGCCGTCAGTGGTTTTGCGTTTTTTCGCAAAGCGGCGAACACCGGTTCGTAGTTGGGCGTCGGCGGTCCTTTCGTCGGCATTCATGGCCTGCTGGTTGGGGCGCGCGCCGGGTCGGCGGGCAGGAAATTATGTTATACTATAACATGTGGGCAGGCGCCGTCCAGCCCGCTGTTCCGCGGCCTCGGCGCGCGGGAGCGAGATCGCGGCCCGCTGCGCCATTTTGCGCCACGCACGCGCACCCCTGATGTTATATTACCCGGCGTTGCCAAGCTGCAGCATTGACTTCATGGCGCGTCTGAGCCGCAAGATGATGGCATGCGCGATCTGGGGATTTCACCTGTGCATGCGACATTCCGGGCGACGCAGAAACCGGTGTGAAGGGAACGATTCACGTCCGCTGGAACAGCGATGAGCGGCCAGCAGGTTTTGTCCGCTATACAGGCAATTGCGGCTTCCAGGCATCGCCCTTAGCTTGCCCAGCGCAAAGGCGCGGGCGAGTGATGCATTCGGTCCTGAAATCATTGGCCGCGATTGCGGCAACAATCGTGGCGTGCGCCATTGTCATTCCCGTCTATATCTATGTCGCTTCGGAAGCGGTGATCGCGCGGCGTTATCCGCTGCCGGTGATCGGCGAACCTGCGGTGCTTTTGCCGGATAAGGCGGCGCGCGGAAAGCATCTCGCGCGGCTTGCCGGATGCACGGATTGTCACGGCGGCGATCTGGAAGGGCGCCCGGCAAGCGTGGTGGGCGCGCTGCCGCTCTGGTCGTCGAATCTCCGTCTGGCCGCGGCGAAAATGTCAGACGGCGAATTCGAGCGCGCGCTGCGGCACGGAATTGCCCCGGACGCGACAAGCCTCTGGGGCATGCCGTCCCAGGATTATACGTATATGAGCGAAACCGATGTCGCAGCGCTCCTTGCCTGGCTGCGCCGGCTCGGTCCCGCCGGTGCGGCGCGCCCCGGGCCGGCGTGGAACCGGCGTGCGCGGCTGGCGCTGCTCGAAGGCCGCATCGTTCCTTCCGCCTTGCAGTCCCGCGATGCGCCTTCGTCGCTCGACATAGGGCCGCGCTATGACGGTGGCCGTTATCTGGCGCGCGTGGCCTGCAGCGAATGCCACGGTACGGATCTCGATGGCGTACCGGCGCAACGCAGTCCCGACCTTGATGTGATTTCGCTTTACAGCCGCCCGGCATTCTTCGATCTGCTGCGGCGCGGGATCGGCGTTCATGGACGGCACGTTCCGGCGATGCGCCGGCTCGCCGCAATCCGTTTCCATGTGCTCGCCGATTACGAGATCATGGCCCTATATGATTATCTCGATGCGCGCGCTCATGCCCCGCCCGAGCTTATCGCGCGCGCAAAGGCCAACGAAGCGCGGCGGAAGGCCGAAGCCGCCGACAACGAAGATTGAGATGAGCAAACACCCGATCCTGCGTCTGAAGCCGCGTGAGGGGTGGCGCGTCCGTGCCGGCGCGCCCTGGGCGTTCTCAAACGAGATCGTCCTCGATGCCGGAACGCGCAGCCTGCCGCCGGGCGCGCTCGTGGACGTCGAAGGCGATGACGGGCGGAAATTCGGCGTCGGCTATTACAACGCGAACAGCCTGATTGCCGTTCGCCTGTTCGAGGCTCCGCCGGGAACGGATACCGATACTGATTTCTTTGCAGCGCGCTTCCGGCACGCCCTCGCGTTGCGGGAGGCATTGTTCGAGGCGCCGTTTTATCGGCTGGTGCATGCCGAGGGCGACCGCATGCCAGGACTGGCAGTCGATCGGTTCGGCGACAGCTGTACGGTGCAGATCACCACAGCGGGCATGGAGGCATTTGTCGATACGATCGTGGAGGCGCTGGAAGCCGTGATTGCGCCGGCCAGCATCGTCCTCCGCGCGGACGCAGCTGCGCGCGCGCTGGAGGGACTCCCCTCCTATGTACGGGCTGCGTTGGGCGATACGCCGGCGCGGATCGCGCTTGAGGAGAACGGCACGCGTTATTTCGCCGACCTTGCCGGAGGGCAGAAGACCGGCTGGTATTTCGATCAGCGCGACAACCGCGCCTTCATGGCGGCACTGGCGCAGGGCAAATCGGTTCTCGACGTCTATTGTCATACGGGCGGGTTTGCACTTGCCGCCGCACGCGCGGGCGCAAAAGAGGCGAGCGGACTTGACAGTTCTGCTCCGGCACTTGCGCTGGCGGAAGCAACAGCCGCTGCGAATGGTCTGCGCGGTGTCTGTCGCTTCGTCAAAGCCGATGCCATGGAAGAACTGGAACGGCTCGGTGCCGGGCGCGAACGGTTCGATATCGTGATCTGCGACCCGCCGCCCTTTGTGCGTTCCCGCAAGAATCTGGAATCCGGCGCGCGCGCCTATCGCAGGCTGGCGCGGCTTGCGGCACAAGTAACAGCGCCCGGCGGATTTCTGATGCTGGCTTCGTGCTCGCACAACATGCCGCCGGACCGATTCCGTGCGGAATGTGCTGCCGGCCTCGCGCGCGCCGGCAGCCGCGCGCGCCTCATTCGCGACGCCGGCGCAAGCCCCGACCATCCCGTTCACCCGTTGCTGCCCGAAACCGCCTATCTCAAATCCCTGGTCTATGCGGTGGAATAATTTTCTATTTGGCTGCGGAAAGCGCGCTTTGCGCGCAATCATTTCTTCGCGTGTGCCTTCGTGCTCTTTGTGATCCTGGTGCTTAAATAATCAGTCGCTAGAAGCGATCCTTGCGGGCGCGCATTTCGGCGAAGACGGCTGTGTCCGTCGCGTCGGGCATGTTCAGTGTACGGCGGATTTCGGCGGACCCCGGCCGGAGGAAGGGGTTGGTGCGCTTTTCGAGCCCGATAGTGGACGGGATCGTGGGGGAGCCGGCCGCACGCAATGCTTCGACATCCCGCATGCGCGCTGTGAGATTGGCGTTGCCGGGCTCGAGCGTCAGCGCGAAGCGGCCGTTGTTGAGCGTATATTCATGGCCGCAATAGACGCGCATTGAATCGGCGAGAGTCATGAGCTTGGAGAGGCTCTGCCGCATCATCTCCGGCGAGCCTTCGAACAGCCGCCCGCACCCCATCGCGAACAGCGTGTCGCCCGTGAACACTGCGTCGTCGGCCTCAAAGGCGAAAGCGATATGCGCGCGCGTATGGGCGGGGATTTCGAGCACCCGCGCGCGGTGGGAGCCGAGCGCAAAGGAATTGCCCTCTGCTACGCCCTCATCCATCGCCGGAATGCGGGCGCGGTCCTTCTCGGGGCCAATCACCTTCGCGTCGTATTCGGCCTTGAGCGCGGCGTTGCCGCCCGTGTGATCGGGATGATGATGGGTATTGAGGACATGGGTCAGCCGCCAGCCCCGCGCGTCCAGCGCCGCCTTCACCGGCCTGGCTTCGGAGGGGTCGATGACGGCGCAGAAATCCTCCTCCGGGTCGCGCAGGAGATAGGCGTAATTGTCGCTTAGGCAGGGGACGAGTTCGATTTCAAGCCGGGCCATGCAATCCTCCGTCAGGGATATGTTAGCAACCTGGGGCTAACGGTTGAACCCGACATCGGTTGGGTCTAGGCAGATAACATGCAGCCCGGTTCGAAGGACCCACAGTCCTTTTACGAGGAGCCGATCGGGCAGGTCGCGCGGCGGATGATTTTCCGCCGCGTCCGATTGGCATGGCCGAATTTGCGCGGACAGCGTGTCCTCGGCTACGGCTACGCACTGCCCTACCTCCGCCCCTTCGCCGGCGAAGCCGAACGGGTGGCGGCGCTCGTACCCGCGCAGCACGAGCTGACGCTTCCCGATCTGCGCATCGCCGTCCAGGGTGAAGAGGATGCGTGGCCCTTCGTCGATTCGATGTTCGACCGCATTCTTGTCGTGCATGGGCTCGAATGCGCGGAGTCGGTGGGGCTTTTTCTCCGCCAGATCTGGCGCGTGCTAACGCCGGAGGGGCGACTCCTGTGCGTGGTGCCCAACCGCGCAAGTCTTTGGGCGCAGATCGAACGCTCGCCCTTCGCGCATGGCCGTCCCTTCAGCCGGGCACAGCTCGAAAAGCTCATGCGCGATTCGCTGTTCGTGCCGGAGCGGTGGGATTCGGCGCTTTACTTTCCGCCGGTTTCTTCCCGGCGGCTGGTGCGCAGTGGCGCGGGCTGGGAACGCATGGGGCGCGCGCTTTGGCCGCGCCTCGCCGGCGTCCATATCGTCGAAGCAACCAAATCGCTATATGCCATTGCAGCGCCCGAAAAGGTTCACATACGCAAGCGCGTGCTGGCGACGATCGGACGCTGATTTGCACCGTCTGCTATTGACCGACGCCGGCTGTCACGACATGGCAGCCATGCATGCAAATTCTTGTGACAATGCTTTGCATGCGCTCCACGCACCCTACTTGCAATCTGCCGGCCAAGACGCCGGCTTTGCGAAGAGGAGAAGGTGAATGCGTTTTTTGACTCTCACTGTTTCTGCGGCGGCGTTGTGTGGGGGCGTCGCGCTCGGTTCGCTGCCCGCGGCCGCGGATGAGACGGGAACACTTTCGGATTGCACAAGACTTGCCGATCAGGTGAATCAGGCGCTCGACGCCAATCCGCAATCCGCAAATCATGAAGCGGCAGTCAAGGAAAAGCTCTATGGCCGCGGCTTCTGCACGAACGGGTTCTACGGTCTTGGCGCCGCACATTATGAGCAGGCACTGAAGCTGCTCGGCACAAACAAAAGCTGATCGCCGACACCTGAATTCTTGAACGGTACGTGGAGCCGCCGCGACCGACTTCCATCAAATGGATCGCCGTGCCAACGTCGGCTGGCACGGCGACCAAGGCGATAAGGGTGGTTCGCACGCGCATTCCCACCGCTTCAAGCGCGCGAAGGCTCCCAATACCTCCAAGCTGCGCATCCACCAGCGTCACCAGATGATCGAAGCTGCCAAATGTCTTGTCGTAGGCATCCCCGCCATGCCGCCGCTCCACGGAAGCTTCGAATCTCCGCCGCGATATCGGCTTGAGAAGCCTTCCAAAAATGCTATCGCTGTATCGCATGCCCGGCCTTTCTTTCTCAGTCTTGACAACCAGAAAGTAGCCGCTTCACGTGAAACTATCGTACAGATCGTTCCACTCCACCGGCCAATTTCCGCCGCTTACATGCAATTATCCTGATGTCATGGCCCGTGAATGCGGGCCACCCAGGTGAAGTTCGCTCTTCTCTTGCAGAGAATGGAGAACATCGCAAAATACCGGCATTTTGAAGGTGCCAACTGGGTGGCCCGCATTCGCGGGCCATGACAGAAATTGGATAAGGTTCAATGCGACGGTATTTTCT
>DATJUM010000126.1:0-7751 GCA_035502355.1 Rhizomicrobium sp.
GATCTCCGAAACGGGAAATCCGACGCGCATCGCCTGTGCCGCGATGCGCAGGCGATCCGGCCCGGTCCGCGCGAGCGCGGCGCGCACCGCATTGGGATCGTCGGCAAGTTCGATTTCATCGAGTCCCGTGAGCCCTGTCTCCAGGGAGTGCAACGCTTTCTGCAGCGATTCGGCAAACGTGCGTCCGATCGCCATCGCCTCACCCACCGATTTCATCGACGTCGTCAACGTCGTATCGGCGCCCGGAAACTTCTCGAAGGCGAAGCGCGGAAACTTGGTAACAACATAGTCGATCGTCGGCTCGAAGGAGGCCGGCGTCGCACGCGTGATGTCGTTCTGCAATTCGTCGAGGGTGTAGCCAACGGCAAGCTTGGCCGCGATCTTGGCGATGGGAAAGCCCGTCGCTTTCGAGGCAAGGGCGGAGGAACGCGAGACGCGCGGATTCATTTCGATCACGACCATCCTCCCGTCACCGGGATTGATGGCGAACTGCACGTTCGAGCCGCCCGTCTCGACGCCGATCTCGCGCAGCACGGCGATCGCGGCGCTCCGCATGCGCTGATATTCCTTGTCGGTGAGCGTGAGCGCGGGTGCCACCGTAATGGAATCGCCCGTATGTACGCCCATCGGATCGACGTTCTCGATGGAGCAGATGATGATCGCGTTGTCCGCGCGGTCGCGGACGACTTCCATCTCGAATTCCTTCCAGCCGAGAACGGATTCCTCGATCAGCACTTCGCTGGTGGGCGACGCATCGAGCCCCTGCTCGACGATCTCGAAGAATTCCTCGCGATTATAGGCGATGCCGCCGCCCGTGCCCCCGAGCGTGAACGATGGGCGGATGACCGCCGGCAGCCCCACTTCCTCGAGCGCCTGCAGTGCATGCGCGAAAGCTTCCGGCGAAAGCTCCATGACGGGATTGTTCTGGCCATCATACAGGAAATTTCCGCGCACGTCCTTCTTGTGCCGAAGGTAGCCTTTCAGCGTTACGCCTCTCGGCACATCGAGGCCGATACGCATCATCGCGCGGCGGAACAGTTCGCGGTCTTCCGCCTTGTCGATTGCCTCGGCACTCGCACCGATCAGCTCCACCCCGTATTTTTCCAGCACGCCGCGTTTGCGCAGCGACAGCGCGGTGTTGAGCGCCGTCTGCCCGCCCATGGTGGGCAGGAGCGCAAAGATTCGGCCCGGCGCGACATTCGGCCGTTCGCGGATGATGATCTTTTCGACGAATTCCGGCGTGATCGGCTCGACATAAGTCGCGTCCGCAAGCTGCGGATCGGTCATGATCGTGGCCGGGTTCGAATTGACGAGAACGACGCGATATCCCTCCGCCCGCAGCGCCTTGCAGGCCTGCGCGCCGGAATAGTCGAACTCGCATGCCTGGCCGATGACGATCGGCCCCGCGCCGATGATCAGAACCGTGTGAATGTCGCTGCGTCTTGGCATGTAATTATTGTCTCAGAATCGAAACGATGGAACGGACATCCCGGAACGGCGCCGTGCATGCCATATATGCACCCTCCGTCAGCTCCGCCATCTGAGTGTCGTTTCCGGTACCGGATTGACAAACGCCTCGCCGGTTTCGACGGAAACGGCCCAGGCTTTCCTGAGCCTCTGGTACCACATGGCCGGCACGTCCGCGTCGGGGATGAGCATGAGGCGCGGATGGAATCGCAATCCCTCCCGCTGCAGCTCTACCATGGCGCGGTCCTGGCCGAGAAAGGCGCGTGCGAAAGGTCGCAGCAGGGGTTTCGCGAATCCGAGCCAGCCGCGATTCCAGTAAAAGGTCTGCGCGACTTCCGTGTTGTTGGCGTCGATCGGTGTGCAAGTGGTCAATCCTACCACTTCTTTCGTACCTGCACGAATATGCTCGAAGCGCACGCCGGGCAATTCAAAGCGAATTTCGGTTGAAACATTCCCGCCGAGCAGACGGTAGGCGAAGGAATTGGAAGACGGACGATGCGCCACCATCGAAAAGCCGCGCGGGGAGGGCGCGAAGCGCTTGACCTTGGCGTGGATGGATTTTTGCGAACGCCAGTACCAGGACTGATGCACGAATGGTCCATGCGCAGGATCCATCAGGCCGACGACAGCGTGGTCCATCGCGCAGCGGAAATGCTGGGTTTCGACGAGCCGCGGCACGGCGTCGCCGCTAAGCGGCACTTTCGGCGGATCGAAAGGCGGGTTGGCGGTTTCACGATCGTTCGCCGCCATGAACACCCAGATTTGTCCATCCTGTTCGCGGAGTGGATAGCTTCGGACGCGAATCCGTGATGCCTCGAATTCCTGCCCTTCGACGAGGGATGGAATAAACCGGCAGACCCCGTCTGGCGCGAACCGCCAGCCGTGATAGGCGCATTCGACGGTATTTTCTTCCAGCATCCGTCCAGCTGACAACGGCACTCCGCGATGCGGGCAGATATCACGCAATGCGAAGGCATGTCCGTCCTGCGCGCGACCGATAAGGACGGGCTCGCCCAAAAGAATACGCCGGCAGAGACGACCGCGACGAACGGCAATGGCCGGGGCCGCGCGGTACCAGAGATTGCGCAGGAAGGCGGAGGCACCATCGCCATCCGCCTGGCCTGCAGCGCTCATTTATGCGGCGTCGTCGCGGGCGCCGGTGGAGTGGGAAGCGGCTTCAGAAGACTGTCCAGCGTAGTCATCAACTGGTGGCCCTTGTAGGGCGGCAGCTTGTATGCCCAGCCCGAGGTCCGCGCGTCGATCATGCGGGCCTGCTTCTGGGCCTGCGGTTTGCCAGGAGCACCATCGGCGGAAACCGTAGCCCAGTAATCCTGGCCCTTCTGGATTGTGTTCACCGTCACGGTCAGTCCGTCGAAGGTATGCGTGACCACGCGGGCGACATGCGCGCCGTCCGAGAAATCGAAATTCTTCGCCGGCTGCACATCGTCGAAGGTGAAGCCTGTGATCGCCCCCGCGACGCCATCCGTCGCGCCCGGATAGGCTATCTCGCGCCCTTTGGGAATATCCACGAGATTCAGGTCCGCGACATTGGGCTTGTCACGGCGGATTTCGTAGGACGGGCCGTCGGCGGGATTTGCGTCCACTTCCTGGATGCGGCCCAAATCGACATCGAGCACTTGCTTTTCGAGCCATTGGTTCACATCGGCCTTGGGCTCGAACACGCTGCGTACGAGCCAGCTCTGATTGGAATCGGCCTGGCGGACAAACATGCCGACCGCGCCGCTCTGGTCGCCGATTTCGACGTTCTTGCCGGTGATGATCGAGGCGAGCGTTCGTCCCTGTCCATCCTCGAGGGTGACGGCGACGCCGTCTCCTTTGGGCGGCGCATCCAGGTCGAGATAATGAAGCCAGTCGGCGCGCGCGGTCTTCGGCTCGATCGTCTCAAGCGCCGCGAGGCCGACAACGGTTTCCCGCACATGCTCGAAGGAAGCGGGATAGTCGTCGTGACTGGTCACGACCCAGCCTTTGTCCGGCTTGAACTGCACATCGACCGTGCCGCTCTTCCCGACGATGTGGATCCGCGCGATCTCGCGCACCTGCGACGCAAGTCCCGGCAGGAATGCCCGTGGCTGGTAATGTGGCGCCACTTCCTCCGACTGGCGGATCAGCGCGAACACGGCGAAGATGACCATGACAATCGCAATGCCGGCGAGAATTAGAAGATTCCGCCGCCGCGGATCCTGTGTGATTGCGAGCGTATCAGCCATGATGGTGCCTCACAGCGCCAGCGCGCGGACGCGCCTGCGGCGCCGCAGATAGGCGAGCACGATCGCGAAAGTGGCCACAAGTATGGGCACCAGCGCGATGTTGATGAAAGCAAGAAACGAGCCCAGCGCGTCGATGTCTTTCCGGAGACTGTGCTGGACGTCGCGCAGCTGGGCGCGCGTATCGGCCATTTCCTTTCGGAATCTCGCGATTTCCCGTTGCTGCTCCTGGCTCAGCGTCGTACCGGACTGTGACTGGCCATTGTCGCCGCCCCCCTGTTCGAGCGCGTGCAGCCGCGTTTCCGTATCCGAAAGGCGCTGTTTCAGGGCGTCAGCTTCCTGCTGGAAGCGTGCCTGCGCCTGGCCCTGCATTTTCTGCACGACCAGGAAGGGGCGGTTGCTGGTTGCCCGCGTTCGTAGCGAGATCAGATCGTTCGAGCCTGTCAGATTTTCTACAGAATTCAGAACGAAGGCACCGTTATCTGCGAAGGGCGTCGCAAGGCGGTGGCCATAAAGCGACTCCAGATGCACCCAGAACCGGTCGTCGAAGATATCGCTGTCCGCCATAATGATGACGTTGATCGGCTCCTTCGAAACCTTGATCTGCGGCGCTCTACTGGGTGGCTGCGCCGTCTTGGCCGGTGGGTCACTTGCCGTCTTAAGCGTCGGCGGACCGTCCGGGAACGCGGTCTTCACCGGACCGGAGATGCGGGCCGCAATCGTATAGCGGCGGCCGGTCGGCTCGACCTGATTCATCAGATCCTGCGGCCGCGGATCGAGCTTCGCCTGGATGGCGTCCATCAGCGATGCCTCGTCCGAGGAGCGGATCAACGGCTGGAAGGTTGTCGTGGCGCCTTTCAACGGCGACAACGCACCAACGCTTGCGAGATTGAGCGTCTGGAGATTCGCTGTCACCTGATCGCCGCTATCGAAATCCGACGTGTCCAGATGCAGCCAGAGCGGATAGCGGGTGACCGGGTTGCGTGGATCGTTCGACGTCTGCACGGGCTGTGCCAGCGCGCGGTCAAGCACGACCTTGGAGGGATCGTAGTCCACGCCCCAGGCACGCAGCAGCGTCCGCATGTCGGAGGAGGAAGGCGCCATGCCCTGCCCGCCGCCCTGCGAGGCTTGCGCAATCTCCGACATCGGATCCAGGAAGATCAGCGCATGTCCGCCGCCCAGGACAAACTGGTCGATGGCATACATCTGTTTGGGTGGGAGCGGCGGCGGATGAACCAGGAGAAGCAGCGTCACGTCGGAAGGAATGCTGTCGAAATTCTGCCCCAGCATCTTGGTTGTATAGGCTTGGTTCAGCTGCTGATAGATCAGGAAAGGCTGCGCCTGGCCCTGCAGCATGGCGGCGAGCCCGCCTGCACCGGTCTGCAGCGGAAGGCTCGAGACGATTCCAATCACCGGCTTTTTCGGCGTGGCAAGCCGGTAGATCAGCGAGGTGAGATCGTATTCGAGATAAGGCTCGCGTTCCTGCGAGAAAAAGGAAATGACTTCCTTGCCGTCGATGGTGTTGGTGCCAACGAGACCAAAATAGACGAGGTCGCCCGTATCGGTAGGAGCGCCGGTCAATCCTGCAGCCGACGCCGCGTCCTCCGCCGGTGTGAACGGCTCGGCGTCGATCTCCTCAAGGATGATCTTGCCATGGGAATGCGCGGCATATTCGCCGAGGAGATCGCGCACGCGGCCGGCATAGGCGTTGATCTGGGCGTACTGGGCCGCAACTTTCTTGGAGTAGTAGAATTTGAGCGTAATCGGCTCGACCAGCTGATCGAGCGTGTGAATCGTGCCCGGAGACAGCGTGTACAACCGGTTCTGGGTAAGATCGAGGCGACTTGTGGTGAAAGTCGCGTCGGCGGCGATGTTGAGTGCCACGAAGATGATTGCGGCAAGCGAGATCGCGCCGAGAGCATAGAGGCGGCGGGAAAGCGGCTTCATGACAATATCAGCCCGTCTTTTTCAGATCTACGACAACGACGTTCGCGGCCAGGAAGAGCGCGATCAGCGACAGGAAGAAAATGAGATCGCGCAGGTCGATAACGCCGGCCGAGATCGCGGCGAAATGGGTGAGGAAGCTGAACGAGGATACCGCGTTCACCAGCGCAAGCGGCGCCCAGGCACGGAAGAAATCGAGCACCAGCGGCGCGCCCGCGACCGTGAACAGGAAACAGACAACGACGCTCACCACGAAGGCGATAACCTGATTGTTGGTGGTGGCGGAGATACAGGCGCCGATCGCGAGATAGGCGCCAGCCATGAGGAAGCTGCCGACATAGCTCGCGAGGATCACGCCATTGTCGGGATGGCCCAGGTAGTTAACGGTGATCCAGATGGGAAAGGTGAGGAGCAGCGCCACGCCCGTGAAGGCCCAAGCCGCCAGATACTTGCCGGCGACCGTCGCCCAGAGCGGCACGGGCAGCGTCAGCAAGAGTTCCATCGTGCCGGTGCGGCGTTCTTCCGCCCACAGACGCATGGAGATCGCGGGGACGAGGAACAGGTAAAGCCAGGGATGAAAACCAAAGAAGACCTGCAGATCGGCCGTGTCGTTCTCGAAGAAATGACCGATGTAAAAGGTGAACGTTCCCATCGCGAAAAGAAAGATCACGATGAACACATAGGCGAGCGGCGTCGCGAAATAAGACGCGAATTCGCGCTTGAAGACGGCAAGAAGCTCTCTCACGCGCGTATCTCCCGCGCTCGTTTGGCGTCGTGGGTGGTGATGGCGCGGAACACCTCATCGAGACGGCCGGGCTCGGCATAGAGCTCCTTCACGTCCCATTTCTCGGCAACCGCAAGCGCGCTTACATTTTCGATCAGCAAAGCACCGCTCTTCGGAAAAGCCGTCAGTTCGATCGCGCCGTCGCTGCGCTGTACTTCCTCGACGCTTGCCACGCCGTTCAAGGATTTCAGTCTGGTCACGATTGCCGGAGCCGTCGCAGATGGGGCGGCGAGCGTGACTGCGTTGTGATGGCGCGAACGGGCAAGCAGTTCGGCCGGCGTGCCGTCCGCCACTATCCGGCCCCGGTCGATGATGACCGCCCGGGTGCAGATCGCCTCTACCTCTTCAAGGAGATGTGTGGACACGATGATTGCCTTCGTCGGCGCCATGGCGCGAAGCAGCTGGCGGACGGAATGTTTCTGATTGGGATCGAGACCGTCGGTTGGTTCGTCCATTACCAGCACTGGCGGATCGTGAAGTACGGCCTGGGCCAGGCCCACGCGTCGCTTGAAACCCTTCGACAGGGTCTCGATCGGTTGATCGAGCACCGGGTCAAGATCGGTCTTCTCGACGGCATCGTGAATGCGCTTCTTGGCCTCCGCGCCGGAAAAGCCGCGCACCTCGGCGATAAAGGACAGGAAGTGCCGCGGGGTCATGTCGCCATAAGCCGGAGCGCCCTCGGGCAGGTAACCGATCATGCGCTGAGCGCCGAGAGGCTCGATTTCAACATCGAAGCCGCACACGCGCACCCGGCCCGAGCTCGCCGCGAGGTAACCGGTGATCATTTTCATCGTGGTCGATTTGCCGGCGCCGTTTGGGCCGAGGAAACCCAGAACTTCGCCGCGCTCCACTTTCAGATTGATTCCGGCGACGGCAGCAAACGGGCCGAAACTCTTGGTCAGTCCCTCGATTTCAATCATGGGGCGGAATGCAGCTCGAGAAGGTCATTAGAAGAACGGGAGCCCCATAGAGAAATCGTTGCTCAGAGGCAAGACGGCAAAGGTTAAGTTGCGGTCATGATTATCCACATGGCGTTCCTCCTTGCGGCGGATGTCACCAGGATTTGATGTGATGATCGGCAGCTTCGCGATAGGGATGCGCGGCGCGTGGACGGCGAATGCGGATGAGTCGAGACGGAATGGTTGATAACAGGGCATTACAGCGGGCAATCCTCGTAGGCACGTTCCTGCAGGTCATTTTCGTGCTGATCGCCCATTTCAGCGTCTGGATCGAAACGCACGCCCTGCTTTTTGCCGGAATGATGACCTCTGCCACGGTGGGGTATCTGTACGCCCAGGAAGTCGCGAAGGGCTACGCAAAGGGTGCTTATG
>DATJUM010000127.1:0-6000 GCA_035502355.1 Rhizomicrobium sp.
CGCGGACCCTGCGAGCCGGGCACGACGACATAGTCTCCGGGCGGCGGGGGGTGGCCGCGAGATGGGCAGTTCGACCATATCATGCTCACTTCTGAGTGTTGCCGCCAACAAAGCGCGAGCTCAGACGCGAATTTCTTACACCCTCCCGCGCGCAATTTTCTCCTTACGGCAACGGATTTCCTCTTCGACCGGTGGCAGCACCATCACGTACCAATTGTCACTTAGATTGAGTACGTCAAAGAGCCGGCCTTTTTGTCGCCACATCGCATACCTATCTGCGCGGCGTTCAAATGGAGTACCTGAAATAATGCCTAGAGCTTTGAATAAGACTGTTAAGGGCACGAAGTCCGCCAAGACTGTGAAGGCGAAGACGGCACGTCGCGTCATCAAGCCATGGACGAAAGAAGACGTGCGCACGTTGAAGGCGCATTCGAAGGCCCGGACGCCCGTCACCAAGGTTTCGAAGGTGATGAAGCGCACGGTTGGCGCTCTGCGCCGCAGAGCCGGTATCCTCGGCGTCGGTCTCGGCCACCGCCGGTAAGCTTCTCGGTCTCCCGAGTACTGCTGCACTCCGTCCCCCTGCCGCCCCAGTCAGCCATGCCCCCGCGGGGACTGGTTTGATCTATGCAAGCGGCGGGGGATAGGACGTTAGCGAGCATTTGCGGCGTATCGATCGGTGCGCTCTTGGAGCCACGGACGCTCCGGGCGCGGCGTCCGCAGACCGAAGAGGTCGTCGCAGGTCTAGCCGATGATGTTGATTTTCATATACGATTTGGCGCCTATGAAGCACGTGTTCATGCGTCTAAACGGTTGACCTTGCGATTTTAGAAGCGGACCCCTTCTGCCGCCTCCTTCAGGATTTCGGCGCTCCGCTTCAGCGCGGCGCGCTCGCCAGCGTCGAGATCTGGCGCGAAGGTCTTCACCACGCCGGCTGCGCCGATCACGCGCGGCAAGGAGAGGGCCACATCCCGTACGCCCTGACACTCCTGCGTCAACATGGAGCAGGTGAGCAACGCCCGCTCGTCGACCTCAATAGCCTGCGCGATGCGGGCAAGACCGGCACCGACCCCGAACCAGGTCGCTCCTTTTCCTTGAATGATGGCATAGGCGGCGCCACGCACTGCGGCATCAATGCGGCTGCGATCGACCTCTGTAAGGCGCCGCTCCATCTGGCGGGCAACTTCCGCTACTGGTAAGTTGCCGGCCGTCGCGCCCGACCAGTGCAACACCTCGCTGTCGCCGTGTTCGCCTAGCACTCGCGCATCAATGTATGTCGGGCTGATGCCGAGATGTACAGCGAGCATCGTGCGGAACCGCGCGGAGTCGAGGATCGTGCCGGACCCGATCACCCGTTCCGGCGGAACACCGCGCCGCCCTGCGATTGCGGTGGCAATCTGTGTCATCACGTCAACCGGATTGGTCGCCACCAGAAAAATTGGGTCCCTCACGGCCGAAAACACGGCCGGCACGATCTCTGCGAAGATTTCGGCGTTGCGCGACAGCAGATCCAGCCGGCTCTCCCCCGGCCTCTGGTTAGTCCCCGCGGCAAGCACGACCAGACGCGCGCCATCAAGATCGGCAAACTCGCCCGCGCGGACCCGGACCGGATCGGCAAAAGGCGTAGCGTCCAGAATGTCGCGCGCCTGCGCGACCGCCAGATCCGCATTGCGATCGACAAGCATGATCTCCGAACCGACACGGCGCATCATCATGGCGTAGGCCGCGGTGGCGCCGACCTGTCCGGCTCCGACGACGCCGATTTTCATGCCATTCCTCCCGTATCGGTGTCGGAGCGTTATCCATGCATATTGACTGATGGCCAACTGGCGCCGAGCGCGGATGCGCCCGCGCCGCATCGCCTCAGACAGTGGAGCGCGGCCACCAGCTCGACGCTGGCTGGGCGAATGATGTCCGCCGGAAAGAAAAAGACCGACCCGGAATGCGGGTTGGGCGCCCCTGGCACGAAGATTGGGACGAGGCCGTCAGCCAACGGTTCGGTTTGAAGGCCGAGCTGCCATCCCCCTTCCAGCGGCACGAAGACCACGGGAAGGTCAGTGCTTTGGGCGGCCCCCAACGCGCTTGCACTCTCCTGCTTCAGATACTCCTACGCGGGAATCTTCGAAAGCACCGACGACTCCAATGCGTTGACGACATGCTGCGCGGGCACGGTGCGGGCGAGGAGGCCGGCAAGAAAGCACAGGAGGGCGACAAGCACGACCGAGAGCGCTGTCGCCGCCCCGGCGCTCAACTCATGGTCGGGAAGTAAGCAAGAACGGCGTTTAAGCCCTTCCTCGCGTAGTCGAACGCCTTGGCGAGGATGACAATCAGCACGAGATCGGCGTCAGGAAAAGGAGGCCGCCGACAATCGTTGTCCGCACGAACTGAGAGATCGCGTTCATGGATGATGGCCCTCGGCGTTAAATTTGAGGGACGGATTAAAACAAGTAACCCACTCTCAATTGAGTCTTGAACGTGTAAACGGGAAAATCCCTGATGATCGGAATGCCGAACTCCGCCGAAATCACTGTGTGCTCGGTCGGCTTCCAGCCGACCATGAAGTTGAGCGGCAGAAACAATCGGCCTGTCTGGTTGTGCACCGGCGTACCATAGTTCATTCGAATGTCCGGGCTCGGATAGAGCGTGAAGAATAGGTTGTGCGGCAGGTTGATGTTGAGGGTCGGGGCGATGCGCAATTGCCGCAACAGGCGCCCATCGTCATTGCCTTCGAAATCAATTCCGTAACGCACCTGCGGCGCGAAGTAGCTGCCCGGACTGATCTCCGGAAGCATCGCGCGAACGACGACGCCGGTGACCTGTTCCCAGGCGTCCGTCGCCACGCCGTTGGTGGAGGTGGGCGCGATCAGTTGCCCGCCAAGCGCGACCGCCCAGCGTTGATCGAAGTCGTGCACGATCCAGGCCTGACCAAGCACGTTGCCGAAGCCGGACACAGTCGCGCCAGTTGGATTCTCGGGGGTCACTCCGTTTGTCCACACGAACGGAATCTCCGTTCGGAAGTTCAACTCCCATTGCGGCGCGAGGCTCAACGGCGGCGCCTCAATCCGGGCGAACGGCGTGTTCGTTTCGACCTGTTTGGTCGTTCCCTCTTCGACGCCTGGACCGGGGGTTTCGGTGTAGCGATCAAGAAGCTCGATCTTGCCTAACGGTTGAGTTGGATCGTCGCCAGTACCGTTTACGAGCTCGGGGGGATCTGAGCCGGCAAGAACAGGGCCCGCTACGCTCAGCGCCCCAGCGACAGAAGCGCAACGCGCGAGAGCGAAAAGCGACCGTCTTTTTGGCGCGGACAAACCGCGCGCAAGGTTCACGAGCACTGTCGCCGCGACCGCCGCTCACTCACCTCATCGCCGCGAGATTCCTCCAAAAGGTCTCGAGACTCTTGGTGCCGCCAAAGAGAGTGGTGAAATTGGTGGAATCGACCAGAACGATGTCTCCGGCCCGGTGCTCGTTCGGCGGCGCCCAGAGCAGGCAGTTGAACTCCCTCGCGCCGCTTTCCGTGAAAGGATGCGGCCGTTCGAGGTCGATCGGCTGCCGCGCCATCACTAGGACGGAGTCTGCGTCTCCCGTCAGTTCGTAGTGCGGCAAATGCGGGTGGAAGTTGAGGGTCGGAACGTTCCGCAAAAGGCCGAGGCCGTCGAGATCGTGGAACGGCGTGAGTGGAGCAATTTCGTTTGCGCCTTTCACGAGCGCGGGCCGAAGGCCGTAGGTGTTGTGCACCGGAACGCCAAGCCCCTTCATCAACGAGCGCGTGTACTGCCCGAATCGCTGTTGACGAGGCACGAGTGGGTCGCCGTGATGCAGATATTCCATCTGTCGTTGCATCATGTCGCCGGTAAACCCGACATCATGATGGGGCGCCAGAAGAAGGCACGCGCCGTCCCGTTTCAGCCATTCGCGGATTGCGGCGATCTCCTCGGGCGCCGCCTCCTGCTCGGAGACGATATGATCGAGCCCGAACACCATGAGAGTATCGGTGTCGGCGAGAATGCGTTCGTCGATCGGCAGCTTGTACCCGGCCTGGTCGATGCGCTGAAAAACGGCGACGGGATGCCCCGTTGTCTCGCCGGCGATCTTCTGGAAACTGAGGGTCGAGCGGTGAAACAGCTCGAGCGTTCCCGCGATGCCCTGAAGGAACTGCGCTGTGCTCCACTCCGGCGTCTCGTAGGCCGGCCAAGCGACGCGGCGAACCTCGGTCATGGTCGAAAACCTGTTGTCCATCTCCGAAAGGTCGCGCTGCGCCTCCCAGGGATAGCTCCAGGTCCAGTAGATGCTTATGCGCCGCTTGCCTGGCGTGTATTTGCGCGGAACGTGATCCTGATTGTAGGTCCGGGCGGAAGCTGGCGCTGACATAGGATCTGATCCTTCGTCCGATTTGAGGACTTATGGCCGGCGAGGTTCATCGAGTGAGGCGAGATAGTCCAGCGCTTTGAGGCCCGGCAGAAAGAAGTAGGCGCCCCCCCGGACCGTGGTGAAGGCGGGCAGGCCGACGATTTTCTTGCGAATCGGCCGCTTGGGAATCTTGAACTCCAGCGTTCCGTCGTGCGCGCCGATAATCGGGTCGCGCTCATTGCCAAGCTCGTGGAAATTCCGATCGTTCGCCCAGACGTTCTGCGCGAACTCGAACTGCCGAATCAGACTTGCGCAGATGATGAACGCCGCGATGCCGCGATCGGCGCCATCCTCGGCCTCGCCGTCCGGCAAATGCGGTCCATAAGTCGCGCCGCGGCGGATCATCCGCCGCCGGTTCATGTTCGCCGCGGTGTCGCGCGGATTCATGCGGCGCGCGTGGGAGCCGAGCGGGACTGCATACCCGTGGGGATCCATCTCCTTGTAGTTGAAGTCGTTGTTTCGTTGCGGATCGGCCCCGAGCTCCGGGTCGTCCTTGTCGGGCGATAGCGCGAGCGGGGCGCCGCTGCGCCAGCGGCCCATCAACTTTGCGGCGATCAGTTCCTGCTCCTCCGGGGTGTCGCCGTACTGCCGAAGAAACTCGCGAAACTTCCCCACATGCTCCGCGAGCCTGCGGTAGGCCATATAGCTGCCGTTGCGCGCGAGAGTTTTCGGCTGCGGGCTGTCCGCCGTGACGCCGTATTCGTCAGGGTAGCCCAGGATGAACTCACCCGGCTTCAAGGGATCCCCGGAGCCGGGTGTTGGCTCCTCGCCCGCCCCCTCGATGACCGGCTGCGACAAACGGTCCCGATAACCAAAATGATCATGGGCATGATCAAACGGCGGAATGGCGTGAAGGTCGAGCGCAGAAAGGACCTCCACGCCGGAGCAATTGGCGACAAGCTTCGCGTGCTCCGTGACGCAGCGGTCGTGTTCAGCCTCGTCCCGCGCAAAGAGGATGACAATGGCATGCAGATCGGGACTCGCAAGCTCGCCGATCCAATGTTCCGGGGCGTTCACGCCAGTGTCGCCAAGCGTCTCCGCCCGCGCCGCCATGCCCTGCTTGAACTCCTCCGGAAAAGACGCGAGCGAAGCCTCGTCGAGCCCGAGCGCGCTGAGGCCGTTCCAGGTGAAGGCCGCGGTCACCCACCGCCTGTCCTGGTCGACGCCAGCGCACATCGCCGCCGCCGAATGGATCGTCTCTTTGATCGCTGACACCCACGCGCGCGCGCCGGCAGGATTGCGAAACGACAGAAACTCGTACCTCGCCGCGAGGGCCGGCGCGCGGGTCAGCAGGATGTGTTGAATGTCGTCGAATTCGAGCATTACTGCATCTGGTCGAGCATGGTCGAGAACGCGGCCTTCAGTTTGAGGGCCTTCTTGATCTCAGTCGCGCTTGCATACGGATATTCCGCGTATTCCAGAAAGCTCGGGCATTGATGATCGCGAACAAACTTGATGAAGGCGCCGGCGTTCGTCTGCCAGTCCATCGGGAAGCCCTCGAGATTTTCGAACACGGTCCGCAGACCTGTGATGCCGAAGAGCGTAACGGCGTCTTCGGTGTATTTATCGAAGTCCGTGTCAAAAATGCCCTGGTAC
>DATJUM010000128.1:0-9403 GCA_035502355.1 Rhizomicrobium sp.
GTGCCAGCGGAAGCCGTCGAACACCAGCGCATGGGGCGACAGCACGCGCCGCCGCTCGCCCGGCCGCTGGAACGACACGTAGCGCGCGCCGATCGCCTGTCGGTCGCGGATCGCGGCCAGCACGGGGCGCAGCACCGCGGCATCCACCGACCGCTCCGGCATCTCGGCGATGGCCAGGGCCGGAACCGCGGCCAGCACCGAGTCCTGCGGATCGAGGTGGCCCTCGGCCACCAGCCGCAGTTCCCGCAGCAGCCGGGCCGGGTCGGCCTCGTGCGGCTGGAATTGCTGCTGTGCGCGGTAGCGGCGTGCGACCGTGTCGTAGGCGAAGCCGTCGGGATAGGCGTCCTTCAGCCGGGCGAAGTCGGCCGTCGCCTGGTTGGCGGAGACGCCGAAGCGGCGCATCAGGTCGTCGCGGTTGATGGTGCCGTCCCAGTAGAGGCGGCGTGCGGCGAAGGCGACGCGTTGCTCCACGCTCCAGCGGAGGGCGGGGGCTGCGTTGGGGTCCGATTCGGCCGATTCGGTCATGCGCTATGGGTGCACAGTGCACACAGTTTCGCTACCCACATTTTGTGTGGGTATGGGCGCTCGGAGGTCGGCGGCCGGGGTTGATGGCACGGGCTGTCGTCGCGGCGCTTGTCGGATTGTTCTTCTATTGTTTCTCTATCACGTGGGCATGATATCAAACATCATCCGGTCCCAGCCAAAATTGTGGCCTGGCAAAATCCCACCGGCACACGTTCATTTCAGAAATCACTTGACTCGCTGCCGCCGCACAGTTTCTATACCCACACTAACTAGGCTGACAGGAGGCAACGGCGATGCTGACCCCGCAGCAGCTCAATGAAGCTGTCGACACTTCCGCCGCGTTCCGGCGCTGCCGCGCCTTGCAGCCAGCAGGTGGCCGCAGCGACAAGGTCTTTCCCCCCGCTACCCGTTCCGGCCAGAATTCCCTTGCCGCACTGCCTCCAGCACCGATGCAATCGTCTGGCTCGCTGCCGGTGCTCCGCTCCCCCGAGCTCGGTTGTCCCGTTTTCCAATGGCGGCGTTCCAAACTGAGGCTGGTTTCCCTTCAAGTAATTCCGGAACTCAAGATGCCTTCCGCCGGACCCGCGAACATCTACATCCATGAACCACATGACAGAGATGATTCCGCCGACGCGACTACCGAACAGCAATCGTCCCACGATTTAAGGCAGCGATTCCAATGAGTGTCGAACCGCAATGCTTTTCGGATAGTTTTCACCGGTTGACCGGCAGTCAGCCGATGCGATGGCAGAAACGACTGTTCAGTAAGCTCGTTAACGGCGAAATTCCGGCCACACTCGACTTGCCGACAGGGCTCGGCAAGACTTCGGTCATGGCGATTTGGCTCCTGGCGCGCGCTCTCGCGAATGCAGAGACCCTCAAGGCCATCCCTCGACGACTCATCTATGTTGTGGATCGGCGCGCCGTTGTCGATCAGGCAACGGAAGAGGCTGAAAAACTGCGTCGGGCATTAAACGGTGATGCCGCGCACCTCAAGGGCGCGCTTGAGCTAAGCAACGGACCGCTACCCATCTCGACGCTTCGCGGCGCACATGTCGATAACCGCCAATGGCTCGACAATCCGGCGGCTCTGGCGATTATCGTCGGAACGATCGACATGATCGGTTCGCGACTGTTGTTCGAGGGCTACGGCGTCTCCCGCAAGATGCGGCCCTATCACGCCGGTCTGCTCGGCGTGGACACATTGATCGTTCTCGACGAAGCGCACCTCGTTCCTCCGTTCGAGGCACTGCTTTGGCAAATTGCTAATGGCGCGGAGCAGTTCGGGTCCTGTGCCGAGTCCGATGCCGGACTCGTTCCGCCCTTTAGGCTGCTGCCGCTGTCGGCAACTGGGCGCGCTCAACCGGCCTCCGACAAGAGCGCGGCAACGAGCGCATTTCGTCTCGAAGACGAAGACCTATCGGACCCAATCGTCAGTGAGCGCCTTGCTGCGAAAAAGACCGTCGCCTTCGTCCATATTGACGGCGATAAGGGCGCGCTCGCCGAGGAATTGGCGCGCTGGGCATGGAAGCTTTCGGAAGAAGGCGGCAAGCCCATCCGATCCCTTATCTATTGCGACAGCCGCGAGGTGGCCGAAAAGGTGAAAGCCGGGATCGACAAGCTATCCGCGCCCGACAAAAAGAGGAACGCCCCTAACGCCGATACAGAACTGTTCGTCGGCGCTCGACGCGTCAAGGAACGTGAAGATGCAAAAGCTTGGTTGGAGGACCATGGCTTTCTCGCAGGCTCGCCACCGCCGGCGAAACCGGCATTCCTGATTGCAACATCGGCGGGCGAGGTCGGCATCGACCTCGATGCCGACCACATGGTTTGCGATCTCGTTCCCTGGGAACGGATGGTGCAGCGTTTCGGTCGCGTGAACCGGCGCGGCCAAGGCGACGCGACGATTATCGTCGTTCATGGCGACGAGCCGAAGCCGAAGAAACCGGATACGCCAACGGACCAAGAATTGCGCCGAGTCATCGCCTTCCGTTCGCTTTCAGTGCTCAACGAGCTTCCAATTGTCGAAACCGGAAGAGGCGCAAGCCCTGGGGCGCTACGCGAGCTGAAACTGCGTGCTGAGACGAATAATGCGCTTCGGAAGAAAATAGACGAGGCGACAACTCCTGCGCCGCTGCATCCTGCGCTGACGCGCGCGCTTATCGATGCCTGGTCGATGACCTCGCTCGAACGACACACTGGCCGGCCGGACGTGGCACCCTGGCTGCGCGGTTGGGTCGAACCTGATAATCAGACCATCATCATCTGGCGCACCTATTTACCGGTACGAGAGGGGGTCGGTGATTGGCCACGAACGTCCGCCGAGAAGAAGGAAGTGGAAGCATTCTTTGAGGCGGCGCCTGCGCATGAGAGCGAAAAACTCGAGACGGAAGCGTATCGCGTAGCCGACTGGCTACAGGACCGCGCCAAAGCGCTCCTCAAGCCTCAGCAGAATGTCCGGGGCCAGCAAACCGCAGATACCGTTCTCTCTGCCGAGACAGATGACATCGATTCGAGCAAAGCTGCGGCGCGGCCTGCCACGCCGCAGGCTAAACCATTACACAGCCGTGATGTCGTTCTTTTTGTCTTTTTGCCCGATGGGAGTTACGAGGCCTGTTACATGCTCGGCCGGTTGGCGGGAGAGCGTAAGGGCAGAGAAAACGAAGACTTCATCAGCGGATTGGTCGGGAAAATTCTCATCGTGGATTCCCGGATCGGGGGCTTGGCGAACGGTTTGCTGGATGGCAACAGTGGTGACGGCTTTCCGACTGCCGATACAGATGAAGCCTGGAGTAACGATACAGGATTTCGCGTGCGGCGGGTCGCATCTGACGACTACGAGAGCAAAGAGGACGATTGGCATTTCGAGGATGATTTTGTTCTTCGAGCAAATGGCGATGGCGATACGGAGGAGTGGCTTGTCGTCGAGCATTACAGGAGCGCCGCACAATCGGAGGACGCCCGTTCTGTTTCCAGGCCGCAGGAGCTCGGCCAACACGAATGCTGGGCGGAACAGAAGGCCGGGGATATTGCGAGCAAGAGCGGCCTTTCCGGTCCTGCCGCCGAAGCGCTTGCGGTCGCGGCACTCCTGCACGACGAAGGAAAAAGGGCGTCCCGTTGGCAGCGCGCCTTCAAAGCGCCGCGAGACGCGAAGAAATATGGATTGTCCGGTCCGCTCGCAAAAACGCGGGGTCCTATAGACCAGCAAATCCTCGATGGCTATCGGCACGAATTCGGATCGCTGCCCTATGCCGAGGCACATGACAGGTTCAAGGCCTTGCCGGAGGATTGGCGTGATCTGGTCCTGCATCTTATCGCCGCTCATCACGGGCAGGCGCGGCCGGTAATCGCAACGCGTGGCTGTGAGGATGGTCCGCCTACCGCGCTAGAAGAGCGCGCCCGCGAGGTCGCACTGCGATTCGCAAGGCTTCAGAAGCGGTGGGGGCCTTGGGGTCTCGCGTGGTGGGAAGCGCTGCTGCGCGCCGCCGATCAGCAAGCTTCGCGCGGCAACGCTGGAGGTGAAGGTTCGGCCTCACATGGAGAAAAAAGATGATGGCTGAAGCCTCGATCCCCGTCGATTTGCTCAATCCCGGCCAGGTCTTCGCCTGTTTGGGCTTCATGGAGGCGGGGGACATCCTGCTGGGCGACGCAGAGGGCGGCTTCGACTGGTCCGATAATCCGAACACTCGCTTCACGCTTCGTGCCACAGGGGATCGAAATCCGTTCGAGGCAGTGCTGGAATCCCTAGTTGCTGCCGAAGTGCTGTGGATAAGTCCCTCGGCAGATATCCAAGAGCGCGACGGTGGAAAAACCATCGTACTTAAAGGCATTTCAAGCACATTTGAGCCTAAAGCGTCGGACCTGCCTGCGCGTTTGTCTCTTACGGTCAATGGAAGCTTGTATGAGGTGCCGTTTGGCTATTGGGCAGATGGCTCCAGTCGTTTCAGCACTACATTCAAAAAGTCAACGAATGGAGCCTCTTCGCATATCAGATTCGAGAATGCGCGCAGGGCAATCAGAACACTTTTGGCGCAGGACAATATTTCGCTTTGGGACGATCCGTTTGTACAAAGGATGGTGACAGAGTCTCTCTTTCGGCTTGATCCAAGAGGTTACGTTGATCCCATCAATTCCGGGAGTTCGCCCGATAAGCTTCGCAAGGGTGGTATCGAAGTCCGAGTGGCGACCTATCCAGTTTGTGAGGCGCTAGCTGTTATCGGCCTAAACGATGCGCGTCCGTTGAGGCTTGGGCCGACGCAATTCCAATACTGCATCTGGCGTAACCTCTTGCCGCCTCCCCTGGCGCGGGCAGCGCTGGGGACCCGGCTACCCTTCACTGAAACCCGTCTGTTCAGCGTTCATCACGAGGAAGTAAAGAAAGGGGGGGACAGAAGGATGATCTCAATCGAGGAGGAACTATCCGCATGACATCACTCACGTCAGCAATCATCAACGATTGGGCCGATAACAAAAACGGTCCGGTCGCGTTGACCTGCAAGCAGAAACTCATACCGGTTGAAGGCGACGGCGGCGTGATCTTCCCGCCGACCTATGCCGACATCGGCTACAACATCGACACGCTGTCGGACGGCACGAAGGTCGCGACGATTGACAGCGTCGGCAGCCAGGCCAACAGGATGGAGCCGATCTTTGCACGCGAGCCCTGCTCATCGTTCGTACCGCAGATCACGATCGAGCTTCACAAGGGCGACGATGATGGCACAGAATTTGTAGAACGGCGATCGATCTTCGATCTGGCTCATCGCAGCGCGGACGCGGTCGTTTATTCATGCCCGAAGTTGGCGCCGATTGTCACGAAGGCGTACGCAGCGTTGCGACATCATGGCGACGCTGGTCCGCTCTGCAGCTTGGCGCCGACCTCTCTTCTCTTCGGTGTTTGGGATTCGCGCGGGGGGTCTGGAGAGAAACGGCCGCGTCTTGTGCGCTCCATTATTCGCGCATGGGATGTGGAGCCACTTTATTCGGCCGCTCAGTTTAATTCTGTCTGGAAAGCGCTGAGCGAGGAACAGCAAAGCGAGCTGAAGAAGGAAGCCAAGGCCAAGAAAATCAGACTTTCAGAAAAGGGCTTCGCGGATGCGCCGGCCGCGTTTCGTAAGGTGAGCCAATCCGCCGCTAAGCAGATGCCGGAGTTCCGCAATGGCGCACCCAACCCGGAGCGTCGTGTTCTTGGAGGGGTTGTCACAAAGGATAAGATCGAACGCGAGATCACTGTGAACCTTGTGGCCGTACGCAATATTCAGGGAAAAACGGAAGCGCAGACTCAAGAAATCCGGCGTTACCTGCTGGCTTTGGCACTTCTTACCGTGACATTTGATATCGAGCTTTTTCTCCGCGAGGGCTGCAATTTACGGTTTGCCGACAAAGAGGATCGTTGGGTTGTCGTGCCGCGGCGCGGGGAATCAACGGCTGTTGAACTGTCATCGGCAAGAGAACTTCTACTCAATTATGCGAAGAGTGCGGCCGTACCGTTCAAGAAGGAATGGCCGGCGGAGACTTCGTACACCTTCGATCTGAAAGAGGCGAAGAAGCTCCTCGCCAAAAAGGAGGAGGATGAGGAGGAGTAGAGGTGGTCAGCATGCTTCTCATCTCCATCCGCTTCCATGACGGCCGCTACCATGGCAGCGGAGAATGGCCGCCATCGCCCGCGCGGCTGTTTCAGGCGTTGGTCGCGGGCGCCGCGCGCGGTGAGAATCTCTCCGAGGATGCTGCATCCGCATTCAGATGGTTCGAAAACTTGGATGCGCCGCTGATCGCGGTGCCGTGGGCCTACAAGGGGCAGCCGTTCAGGAACTTCGTTCCCAACAACGACCTCGATGCCGTAGGTGGCGACCCGAGCCGGATCGGCGAAATCCGTACCGCCAAGGCCGTTCGCGCCTACACATTCGATGCCGCCGTGCCATTACTCTATGCGTGGACGTTTGAGCCACACGTCGACGCTGAGCAGCATGCGCGCGCGATCTGCGAGATCGCCGAAAACCTTTATCAATTGGGCCGCGGCGTCGACATGGCCTGGGCGACCAGCGAGATTGTCGACGAAAGGGAGGCAGAGAGCCGGCTTTGTGAGGAAGCGGGCATGCTGTGGCGGCCGAGCGAAGGCGGCGATGGTGCCATGCTTTCCTGTCCTCGCCCCGGTTCGCTGAAGAGTCTGACGAAACGTTTCGTGGCGATGCGCCAAAGGTTCAGGACGGTCGGAACCGGCACAAAAACCAGTCAGCTTTTTGCACAAGCGCCGAAGCCGCACTTCAGGCAGGTTCCATACAACAGCCCGTCTGTATTTCTTCTCTTCGAGATCAGGAGCGCCGATGGCTTCAGCCCGCAACCCCTTGAGCGCGCCGTCGCACTGACTGAAAAGGTCAGAGACCTGGCCGTGGCACGGCTGAAAGCTTCGACATGGCGGCGGGACGATCCGAAGCGGGAAACCCTAGCCGACAAGATCTTCATCGGCCGCGATTCGCAGAAAAACGACAAGGCGCGGCGCATCCGCATCGCGCCGCTACCGTCTATAGGCCATGCCCAAACGGAACGCTCGATCCGACGTGTGCTCGTCGCCGTGCCACCGGACTGCCCTATAGCGGCAGGTGATATTGCATGGGCGTTTTCCGGGCTCCCCTTGGCCGACCCCGAAACCGGCGAAGTGTGGGACGATACTGCGGAACTGGTCGCAGCCAGCGACGACACAATGCTTGCGCGCTATGGCATCGACGAGTCGGCACGCCTTTGGCGAACAGTCACCCCGGCCGTACTACCTGAGTGCGCTGCGCGCCGGCGTATTGATCCTGTTCGAATGCACGAGGAGGCGAAGGGCGGCGCGGAACGGCGGCGCGAGGAGGAAAAAGCGGCAAGCGCCGTCCGGGATGCGTTACGTCATGCCGGTGTCGATACGCCCGTGCAGGCGATCCACGTGCAGCGCGAGCCGTTCGAAGGCAAGGGTCTGCGGGCGGAAGCCTTCGCGAGGGGGACACGCTTTATCAAGGAGCGTGCCTGGCATGCCGAGGTCAGCTTCTCACGCCCGATAACTGGCCCGCTCCTGATCGGCGATGGCCGCTATCTGGGTCTTGGCCTGATGGCGCCGGATCGCCGCACGGACGGCATCATTGCCTTCGCCATCACTGACGGATTGACGGATCAGGCCGACCCGCTTGGGCTCGCCCGCGCTTTGCGCCGCGCTGTCATGGCGCGGGTGCAGGAGACCCTGGGCCGGCGCGCGACGCTGCCGGCGTTCTTCACCGGCCATGCCGCTGACGGAGCGCCATTGCGTTCAGGCCGGCACCAGCATCTTGCTTTCGCGTTCGATGCGCTGCAGCAGCGATTGCTGATTGTCGCGCCGCATGTTCTTGAGCGTCGCGAACCTTTCAAGGATGAACGCGAACAGCACATGCCCACACTCGAGAACGCACTCAAGGATTTCCAACAACTGCGCGCCGGTGTGGCCGGGAAGCTCGCTCTTGTCGCCAGTGGCTTAGACGTATCCAATGATCCGCTGTTCGCGCCATCACGGGCATGGAAAACTCTGACGCCTTACCACGTGACGCGGCACGCCAGACTGAATGACGCGGCCGCGGCTCTTGAAGTCGATCTTCTGGCCGAATGCCAACGCGCCGGCCTCCCGCGCCCACGGATCGAGATCGCCGAGACCTTCCCAAAGCCTGGTGCTGGACTATTCGGCCATGCAAAGCTCGAGTTTCGCCGTGCGATAGCCGGGCCGATGCTGCTTGGCCGTGACCGCCATCTCGGAGGCGGCCTCTTCGTAGCTTGCACATAAGAAATCGATTTTGCGGGCGAGCGCGATGATCGATAATCAACTCACCTTCGACCTCCCCGCCCCGCCCGTCATCGGCGACGCGCCTCTCATCCCCGCGCGCATGGTCAACGAGTTCGTCTACTGCCCCCGTCTCGCCTACCTGATGTGGACCCAGTCCGAGTGGTCCGACTCAGCCGACACCGTCGATGGCCGCCGCGTCCACGCCCGTGCCGACCGGCCCGGGCCGCCACTGCCCTCGCCCGACACCATCGCCGACACCGAACCCAGCCTCACCACCCGCGCCGTCACCCTGTCCTCCGCCACCCTCGGCGTCATCGCCAAGATCGACATCGCCGAGGCGGAGGACGGCCGCGTCACCCCGGTCGATTACAAACGTGGCAAGCGCCCGCACATCGCCGCCGGCGCCTACGAGCCCGAGCGCATCCAGGTGTGCCTGCAAGCCCTCTTGCTGGAGGAGCATGGCTACCGCGTCGCCGAGGGCGCCATCTGGTACGCCGAATCCCGCGAGCGCGTCCGCATCGAACTGGACGACGCGCTACGCACCGCCGCCCGCACCGCGGTACACGAACTTCGCCTGCTGGTGGCGCAAGGCCGCATCCCGCCGCCGCTCGCCGACAGTCCGAAATGCCCGCGCTGCGCCCTGGTCGCCATTTGCCTGCCCGACGAGGTCGCCGCCCTGCGCGGCTCCGCACTCGCGCCGCGCCCCATCGCCGTGCCCGCCGACGACGCACTGCCGCTGGTCGTGCAGTCCCAGCGCGCCCGCATCAACAAGGAAGGCGAGACCCTGAAAATCACCGACGAAGAGCAGGGCGATACGACGGTGCGACTGATCGACGTGTCCGACCTGGTGTTGTTCGGCAACGTGCACATCACCACGCCGGCGCTCGCCACGCTGCTGGAGCGCGACATTCCGGTGACGTTCCTCAGCCATGGCGGCTGGTTCCGTGGCATCGCCCACGGGCTGGGTCACCGCAACGTGGAACTGCGCACCGCGCAGTACCGCCAGAGCTTCGACGAAACGTTCTGCCTGCGCTTCGCCCGCGACCTGGTGGCGGCGAAGATCGCCAACCAGCGCACCATCCTGCGCCGCAACGG
>DATJUM010000129.1:0-17056 GCA_035502355.1 Rhizomicrobium sp.
ACCGCGCATTTACCCCGGCCGGCGCGGCCTGTCAATCAGATTCGGTACAACGCTGGAACAACGAGATTAGGCGGAAATATTCGCGTTCTGCGAGCTGCTATCCAGTTAACCCATTGGAATCCCGGATGAATTTTGCTGTGATGCGAGGTTAATAGAAACGGTAATGCGAGTTCTCAGAAAGATCGCCGGTAAACCCATACGCGGGCCGGTGGAAGGTTGGCAAGCACCAGGCCGGCGCGTTCGACGGTCAGGTCTTCGTCGGCGGGAACGGGCGGAGTGAAGCCGTAGGAGAATTGCACGAACGGCGCGCCGGACGGCATCCGCGCCAGCGTCGAAGCAATGAGCATGCGGCGTTGCGCGGGCGGGAAATTGAGCAACGGCAGGCCCGAGATGGCGCCAGCGAGCGGACCGGTTGCTGCATGGGGCAGGGTGCGGTCCAGACAGAATGCATCGCCTTCGATGATGCGCAACCGCGGAAAGCGTTCGCGCATGAGACGGGCAAGATCGGGATCGGCTTCGACTACGATCAGACGGTCTATCGATATTCCACGCGCAATCAAAGCTTCGGTGACGACACCGGTGCCCGGACCCAACTCCAGCACCGTGCCCTGCAGCATTGGATCAATCTGTGCCGCGATCTTGCGCGCGAGCGCGGGACTCGACGGTGCAATCGCGCCGATGCGGCGCGGTTTCGAGACCAGCCGGCTGAGGAACAGAAGCTCGTCGCGGGCGCTCCTCGCCGCGGCGTTCGACATGGACGTTATCTCCCCCGGAGGGCGGACGCGGGATTCGATCCCTGCCTCGCGGCAATTGAAAGACGAAAAGTCGTAATTTCAATGCGGCAGGCGGCCAATAGTTTCATGCGGCTCACGCTTCCGGACCGCCGCCCAAAAATTCCTTTACCTTGGCGAAGAAGCCTTCGGACTCCGGATGCATGCCTTCCTCGCCTTCCTTCTCGAAAGTTCGCAACAGGTCTTTCTGCTTCCGCGTAAGCCGTACCGGTGTTTCGACGGCGATCTCCACATAAAGGTCCCCTTTCATGCCGCCGCCCCTGAGCACGGGCATGCCCTTGCTCCGCACCCGAATCTGCCGTCCGCTCTGGGTGCCTTCAGCGATGGCAACTTTGGAGCGCCCGCCGTCGAGCGTCGGAATATCGATGTTGCCGCCCAATGCCGCGGTGACGAATGAAACCGGCACGCGGCAATGGAGATCGTGTCCGTCGCGCTGGAAGATCGGATGGGGCGCAATGGACAGGAATATGTAGAGGTCGCCCGATGGGCCGCCGTTGAAACCGGCCTGGCCTTCGCCCGTCAGCCGGATGCGCGTGCCTTCCTCGACGCCCGCCGGAATGTTGACCGCGAGCGTACGCTCCTTCTGCACATGGCCGCTGCCGCGGCAGGGCTTGCAAGGATCGCGGACGACGCGGCCAGACCCGTGGCAGTTCGGGCAGGTGCGTTCGATGGTGAAGAATCCCTGCTGCGCCCGGATCTTCCCGGCACCCGAACAGGTCGGGCATTGCTCGGGCCGCGAGCCTGGTGCGGCCCCGGTGCCGTTGCAGGATTCGCAGGCCACCGCGGTATTGACGCGGATCTCTGCTGCCTTGCCGGCGAAGGCCTCTTCGAGCGTGATCTCCATGTTGTAACGAAGATCGCCACCGCGGTTCTGCCGCCGGCCTCGCTTTCCGCCCATGAGTTCGCCGAACAGGTCGTCGAACACATCGGTGAAAGACGATGCGAAATCAAAGCCGAAGCCGTTCGGCCGTCCGCCTCCGCCATTCTCGAATGCCGCGTGGCCGAAGCGATCATAGGCCGCGCGCTTGTCGCCATCCTTCAGGACGTCATAGGCCTGATTGATTTCCTTGAACCGCTGCTCGCAGCCCGCATCGCCGGGATTGCGGTCGGGGTGAAGTTCCTTCGCGAGCTTGCGATAGGCGCCCTTGATCTCTTCGATCGAGGCGTCCTTTCGGCAGCCAAGGACCTCGTAAAAGTCGCGCTTGCTCATGGGATGATGGAAAAAACGGAAGCCGAAAACCTGAAGTCAGAACGTCGATGAATCATTGCGCTCCGCCCTGCCTCGCATTTCCGGCTTCTTGTCATCCGCGCCCGATTATGCCGCGCCCTTCTTCTTGTCGTCGACTTCGGTGAATTCCGCGTCAACAACATTCTCGTCAGGCTTTGCGCCGCCCGCCGCATCGGCGGCACCCGGCGCGCCGGCTTCCTGTTGCGCCTTGTACATCGCCTCGCCGAGCTTCATCGAAGCCTGCGCCAGCGCCTGGGTTTTTGCCTGGATGTCGTCGGCATCCTCGCCCTTCACCGCTTCCTTGAGCGCGGCCATCGCGTTCTCGATGGCAGTCCGCTCGCCCTGGCCGACCTTGTCGCCATGTTCGGAGAGCGCCTTCTCGGTGGAATGAACCAGCGCATCGCCCTGGTTCTTGGCCTCGGCCAGCGCGCGCCGCTTCTTGTCATCAGCTGCGTGGCTCTCGGCTTCCTTGACCATTTTCTCGATGTCGGCCTCGGACAATCCACCGGACGCCTGGATGCGGATCTGCTGCTCCTTGCCCGTCGCCTTGTCCTTGGCAGTAACCGATACGATGCCGTTCGCGTCGATGTCGAACGTCACCTCGACCTGCGGGACGCCGCGCGGCGCCGGTGGAAGGCCCACGAGATCGAACTGGCCGAGCAGCTTGTTGTCGGCCGCCATCTCGCGCTCGCCCTGGAACACGCGGATTGTCACCGCGGTCTGGTTGTCTTCGGCGGTCGAGAAGGTCTGGCTTTTCTTGGTCGGGATCGTGGTGTTGCGTTCGATGAGGCGCGTGAATACGCCACCCAGCGTTTCGATGCCGAGCGACAGCGGCGTCACATCCAGCAGCAGGACGTCCTTCACTTCGCCCTTGAGCACGCCGGCCTGGATCGCGGCGCCGATGGCCACGACCTCGTCCGGATTGACGCCCTTGTGCGGCTCCTTGCCAAAGAGCTGCTTCACGACTTCCTGCACTTTCGGCATGCGCGTCATGCCGCCGACCAGAATCACTTCGTCGATCTGGTTGGCCGAGACGCCCGCGTCCTTCAGCGCCTGCTTCACCGGCGCAATGGTGCGCTGGATCAGTTCGTCGACGAGAGCCTCGAGCTTCGCGCGCGTGATCTTCATCGTCAGATGCTTCGGACCGGAAGCATCCGCCGTGATGAAGGGCAGGTTCACTTCCGTCTGCATCGCGGAAGAGAGTTCGATCTTCGCTTTCTCCGCGGCTTCCTTCAGGCGTTGCAGGGCGAGCCTGTCGGACCGGAGATCGATGCCGCTCTCTTTCTTGAATTCGTCGGCCAGGTAATTCACCAGCCGCTGGTCGAAATCCTCGCCGCCCAGGAACGTGTCGCCATTGGTGGATTTCACCTCGAACACGCCGTCGCCGATCTCGAGCACCGAAATATCGAAGGTGCCGCCGCCGAGGTCATAGACGGCGATCGTGCCGCCCTGCTTCTTGTCCATGCCATAGGCGAGCGCGGCCGCCGTCGGCTCGTTGATGATGCGCAGCACTTCGAGGCCGGCGATCTTGCCGGCATCCTTGGTCGCCTGGCGCTGGGCGTCGTTGAAATAGGCGGGGACGGTGATGACGGCCTGGGCGACCTTCTCGCCGAGATAGCCCTCGGCCGTCTCTTTCATCTTCTGCAGGATGAAGGCGGAAATCTCCGATGGCGCGAAACGCTTGCCGTCGCGGCCCTGCACCCAGGCATCGCCATTGTCGGCCTTGATGATCTTGTAGGGGACCATGCCCACGTCTTTCTGGGTCATGGGATCGTCGAAGCGGCGGCCGATCAGCCGCTTGATCGCGAAATAGGTGTATTCGGGATTGGTCACCGCCTGGCGTTTGGCGGCCTGTCCGACCAGCCGCTCGCCGTCGGCCGTAAAGGCGACGATCGAGGGCGTGGTGCGCGCGCCTTCGGCGTTCTCGATGACTTTGGGCGTAGCCCCTTCCATGACCGCGACACAGGAATTGGTTGTGCCGAGATCGATCCCAATGACTTTTGCCATTTTGCTGTCCTTCCGTTCGGGCAACGGGGTCCTGGCCTCCTCAAGGAGCGCCCTCCGGCCCGTCCCCATGAAATCACGGCGGCGTCGGTTAAAGCCCTTGCCGCGACGGGGGGTATATAGGGTCCGGGTTTTGGCCCCGCAAGGCGCGGAGAGCGTTGATTTGGCAGGTTTTCCAGCATGGAAGCCGGCGTCAGCCCAAGAGCGCTCAATGGAAGTCATGTTCTCCGATTTCATGCCACGAAGGCTAGGAAAACGGCCGGGCTTTTCTTACATTTGCGCGTAAGAAAAATGGAATAAGGAGAAAAATGCAATGCGCATAACCTCGAAGGGTCAGGTCACCATTCCAGCCCGGGTTCGGGAGCAAGCCGGCCTTCTGCCCAACACGGAAGTGGAATTCATCCTCTCGGCCAACGGCGAGGTTCGCCTCGTAAAGGCGATGAAGAAGAGCACACGAAAGTCCAGGGGCGAGATGCTCGTCGAGCACATGCGTGGAAAGGGAACGGGGAAAATGACCACAGATGAGATCATGGCCCTTATGCGGGGCGAGTAGGTGGTCTCAATATTCGTCGACAGCAACGTAATTTTGGACGTCTTTACGAATGATCCGGTCTGGGAGCCTTGGTCATCCAAGGCTGTTCGAATGGCTGCCGATAGGGGCCGGCTGGTTATCAACGCGATTGTGTTTGCGGAAATATCTGTTCACTTTGAGCTAATAGAGGAAGTAGACGAAGCGCTAAGCTCGGCCTACGAAAGGGAGGCGATACCATTTGAAGCGGCTTTCCTTGCCGGCAAGGCCTTCTCCAGATATCGCCGGCGTGGCGGGTCAAAAACGTCGCCACTGTCAGATTTCTTTATCGGTGCGCACGCAGCTGTGAAAGGCTACGAGCTGCTCACGCGTGATGTGGCACACTACAAGAGCTACTTTCCAAAGCTTCGCCTGATAGCGCCCGACTGAGCAGGTTCAATCGAACGAGCTTTATAACGCCGCGATCACCGCGGCGTTGAAGATCTCGCTCATCTTGGCGCCCATGGTCCACCTCCGGACACGGTGAATCATGATTTGGCCCTCAAGGGAACCCCCTTTGCGATTCCCAACGACCGTCCGATGCTCTAGTCGAAGCCCGCGAATCCGCTTCTGAGGGGAAGCTGCAACGGTGTCCACGCCCTTGCACGAGAGGGGCGATAATATCAAAATCGCCCTTGGTTAGGGAGGCTCCAATGAAACACTTCTTCTTCGGTCTTTGCGTCAGCGTGGTCGTCTGCGCGATAAACGTGCAATTTTCGGCGGTGGCAATTGCCAGGAGCCAGGAAACGGTTTTGCACTCGTTCGCGGGGCCTCCGGACGGTTTCTACCCCGATGCGGGGTTGATTGATGTGAAGGGCACGCTCTACAGCACAACACAAGGTGGCGGTACCGGCACCCGCTGTGTATTCTGCGGCACCGTGTTTTCGCTCGATCCGGGCACCGGCGCGGAGACGGTGGTGTATTCCTTCTGCAGCAGGAAAAACAGGAAGAAATTGAATGAGTGCCAAGATGCTCAGGCACCTGTGGCCAGCCTGATCGATGTGAAGGGAAGGTTATACGGCACAGCCGAATATGGCGGCATCAACGGCGAGGGTGCGGTGTTCAGAATAAATCCGCGCTCGAATCAAGAAAATCTGCTTTATTCCTTCTGCAGCCAGCAGAATTGCGTGGACGGCGAGCGCCCCGGGGCCGCTCTGATCGACGTGAACGGCACGCTGTATGGTACAACGACCGGCGGCGGCACCGGCACCGCACCTTGCGGTAATTCCCCCGCCCACTGCGGTACGGTGTTTGCGGTCGACCCGAACACCGGCACAGAGACGGCAATATACTCGTTCGGCAGCAGTGCGACCGACGGCTACATGCCCGAAGGCGGTCTGATCAATGTGAACGGCATGCTATACGGCACAACATTAGGCGGCGGTACGCATGACGCCGGCACGGTGTTTGCGCTTAACCCAAGTACCGGCGCGGAAACGGTGCTTTATTCCTTCTGCAGCCAGCAGAATTGCGCGGATGGTGAGGACCCCGAGGACTCCTTGATCGATGTGAACGGCACGCTGTACGGAACAACGCCGCTTGGCGGCAACACCAGCAGTCGTGGCTGTCGTTTCTGGGGCTGCGGTACGGTGTTTGCGCTTGATCCGGATAGCGGCACAGAGACGGTGGTCTATCCGTTCTGCAGCCGAACCAGGCATCATAAAGTGTGCAGAGATGGTCAGATGCCCGAGGCCGGCCTGATCGAAGTGAAGGGTATGCTGTACGGCACAACGTCTGAAGGCGGTGGCAATCCCTGCCCAGGGAATCGTCGATGCGGAACGGTTTTTTCGATCGACCCGAACTCGGGCGTCGAAAAGGTGCTCTATTCCTTTTGCGGTCAGCAGAACTGCGCGGACGGCGAGAATCCCAAGTCCGATCTGATCGATGTTAAGGGCACACTGTACAGCACAACAGTGTACGGCGGAGCCTATGGCGAGGGCACGGTGTTCGCGGTAAGGCGCTGAGAGGTCTGGCGATCCTTTCCGGACACGGAATTATTGCAATGATGGCGACACCGACCAGCCCCGACCTGGCGGTTGTGCAGTTTATCGACTGTCGGGTTGTCCCTCAAACGTTTTCCACGTTCGTTGTTCGCTCACCGAGCGCGCAGTTGGCAACGGCATTGCGCGGGCCGTTTGTGATCTGTGGCCGTGAGCGAACTGCCACTCCGGGGCACACAGAAAAGGGCACATCGTTTCAACGTTACAGCGCCGCGATCACCGCGGCGTTGAAGATCTCGCTCATCTTGGCGCCGAGGGGGGCGATCTGGACGGGGCGTTCGAGGCCGACGAGCAACGGGCCCATCACTGTTACCCCACCCAGCTGCTGCAGGAGCTTGGTCGAGATCGAGGCCGAATGGATGGCCGGCATGATGAGGACGTTTGCAGTGTCGCCAAGCCGGCAGAACGGGTAGAGCGCGAGCATGTCGGGATCGAGGGCGGTATCGGCGCCCATCTCGCCGTCATATTGAAAATCGACGCCGCGCTGGTCGAGAATGTGCACGGCCTCGACGATGCGTTCGCTGCGTTCGCTCCTGGGAAAACCGAAAGTCGAGGACGCAAGCAGCGCAACGCGCGGCTCGAAGCCAAAACTCCTCACAACGCTTGCCGCTTGGATCGCGATCTCGGCGAGTTCTTCGCTGGTCGGCATTTCGTGAACACTGGTGTCGGCGACAAAAACGACACGGCCTTTGGTGAAAATCACGATCAGGCCTATTGGCCGCTGCCCTTTTGGCACGTCAAGCACCAGGCGCACGTCGGCAAGTGCGCGCGAATAACTGCGCGTCACGCCGGTAACCATGGCGTCGGCATCGTTGAGCGCGAGCATGCAGGCCGCGTGGATGTTCCGGTCGTTGCGCACCATGCGCATGCAATCGCGATACAGCGATCCGTGACGCTGGAGACGCTTGTACAAAATATCCGCGTAGATGTGAGCCTGCTCCACTTTCTGCGGAGTGCGGATCTCGAGATCGATCTCGTCGAGGCCGGTTTTGCACATGCAGGCCCGTATGATCTCTTCGCGCCCGATCAGAATCGCCTTGCCGAGTCCGGAACTCTGGAATGCCGCCGCGGCGCGGATCACCGCTTCTTCCTCGCCTTCGGCAAACACCATGCGCTTGGGGTTGGCGCGAACCCGCGCCGCGATGTTCTGAAACAGGTTCGCAGAAGGATCGAGGCGCGCCGAGAGATCGAGCCGGTAAACGTCCATATTCTTCAGTTCGAGCCGTGCAACGCCCGTCTTGATTGCCGCTTCCGCCACCGCCGAAGACACCCGCGCGATGAGCCGCGGATCGAATGGAACAGGGATGATATAGTCCGGCCCGTAAACGGGCCTCGCAGTGCCGTAGGCCAGCGCAACTTCGTCGGGCACGTCTTCGCGGGCCAGTGCGGCGAGCGCATGCACTGCCGCAATCTTCATTTCATTGTTGATTGTGCGCGCCCGCACATCGAGCGCGCCGCGGAAGATGTAGGGGAAGCCAAGGACATTGTTGACCTGATTGGGATAGTCCGAACGCCCGGTGGCGACGATCGCGTCGGGCCGCACCTCCTTCACCGCTTCAGGTGTGATTTCCGGGTCGGGATTGGCCATGGCGAAGATGATCGGCGCCCTGGCCATCGTCTTCACCATCTCCTGCGTCACCGCATCCTTCACCGAAAGGCCCAGAAACACCTCGCTGCCCTTCAGCGCGTCGGCCAGCGTCCGCGCATCCGTGTCGATCGCATGCGCCGATTTCCACTGGTTCATGCCGCTCGTGCGGCCGCGCCAGATGACGCCCTTCGTGTCGCAGAGAATGGCGTTGTTATTAGGCAGGCCCATCGCCTTCAACAATTCGAGACAGGCGATTCCCGCCGCGCCCGCGCCGTTCACCACCACCTTGATATCGGCAAGCTTGCGGCCGGTGAGATGCAGCGCATTGATCACGCCGGCGGCGGAGATGATGGCCGTGCCGTGTTGATCGTCATGAAATACGGGAATGTCCATCAGCGCGCGCAGGCGTTCCTCGATCACGAAACAGTCCGGCGCCTTGATGTCTTCGAGATTGATGCCGCCGAACGTCGGCCCGAGATAGCGGACGCAATTGACGAACGCGTCCACATCGGTCGCATCGACCTCGATGTCGATCGAATCGACATCGGCAAAGCGCTTGAAAAGAACGGCCTTGCCTTCCATTACCGGCTTGGAAGCAAGTGCACCCAGATCGCCAAGGCCGAGAATGGCGGTACCGTTCGAGATCACCGCCACCAGATTGCCTTTGGCCGTGTAATCGAAGACCGCGTCGGGCCGCTCGGCGATCGCACGCACGGGCACCGCCACGCCCGGCGAATAGGCGAGGCTCAGGTCGCGCTGCGTCGCCATCGGCTTGGTCGGCCGGATCTCGATCTTTCCGGGCTTGCCGCCCGCATGAAAGGCGAGCACTTCTTCCTGGCTGAATGAGGGGCGGGCCATGATCTGTCCGTATCTGCCGGTTTGCGGACTATCGCGCGTGCGCCTCTTGCCTTTCAATGGGCCGATTTTCACATGGACATGAAAAGCTCAGCCGCCCCGGACGTCGACAGCGCCACGCCCATGATGGCGCAATATCTCGAAATCAAGGCAGCCCATGACGGCTATCTCCTCTTCTATCGCATGGGCGATTTTTATGAGCTGTTCTTCGAAGATGCCGTCAAGGCCGCGGCGGCGCTCGACATTGCGCTGACAAAACGCGGCCGGCATCTGGGCAGCGACATTCCCATGTGCGGCGTGCCGGTCCATGCGGCGGAGCAATATCTCGAAAAGCTGATCCGCAAAGGCTTCCGCGTCGCGATCTGCGAGCAGATCGAGGATCCGGCCGAGGCGAAGCGCCGCGGCGCCAAATCCGTGGTCGGACGCGAAGTGATCCGGCTGGTGACGCCGGGGACACTCACCGAGGAATCGCTGCTGGAGGCGCGCGCGCCCAATCTTCTTATGGCGCTCGGCCGCGCCGGCGGCGAATACGCGCTCGCCACGGCCGACATGTCGACGGGTGATTTCGGCGTCTCGCAGGTTGCGCCAGCGGAGTTGGCTGCCGAGCTGGCGCGGCTTTCCCCGCGCGAAGTGCTGGCGCCCGATTCGCTGCTCGCCGAAGCCGAGTTCGCCGAACTGTTCCGCACGCTTGGGTCCGCGCTGACGCCGCTGCCGGCGCGCAATTTCGATTCGGCACAAGGCGAGCGGACGCTTCTCACGCTTTATCGCGTGGCGTCGCTCGACGGATTTGGCGGCTTCGGCCGTGCCGAGCTGTCGGCCGCCGGCGCGCTTGTCGGTTATCTCGAACTGACGCAGAAGGGAAAACTGCCGAAGCTCAAGCCGCTTTCGCGCTCCGCGTTCGAGTTGCAGATGAGCATCGATGCAGCGACACGGCGGAATCTCGAGCTTGTGGAGACACTATCCGGCACGCGCGCGGGAAGCCTGCTCGGCATCATCGACCGCACGCTCACTTCCGCCGGCGCACGCGAACTCGCAAACCGCCTGTCGGCGCCGCTGAAGGATGTAACGGAAATTTCGTCCCGTCAGGATGCGGTGGCGCTGTTTGTTGCCGAAACAGATTTGCGGGCAAACCTGCGAGACGTGCTGCGTCGCACACCGGATGTCGCGCGGGCGCTCTCGCGGCTTGCGCTGCAGCGCGGCAGTCCGCGCGATCTGGGTGCTGTGCGCGAAGGAATCCGCACGGCGCGCGCCTTGCGCGAATGTCTTGCCTGTCTCGACGATCCACTGAAACCGGCGCCCGGTGAGGTGCAAGACGCGCGCGCGGCGCTCGCGAAAGGCATCGCCGATGCAAGTGCGCTCGGCGAGCGCCTCGAAAATTTGTTGGTTGCGGAACCGCCTGCCCATGGCCGCGATGGCGGATTCATCGCGCCCGGCGCGCATGCGGCGCTCGACGAGGCGCGCGCGCTGCGCGACGAAAGTCGGCGCGTCATTGCCGGTCTCGAAGCACATTATCGCGCCGAGAGCGGCATCGCGGCGCTGCGCATCCGCCACAATGGCGTGCTTGGTTATTTCATCGAGCTGACGCCCGCCAATGCGGACAGGCTGGCGGCAGGCCGGGCGCGTGACATGTTCCGGCACCGGCAGACCATCGGCAGCGCGGTGCGTTTTTCCACCGACGAACTTTCAACATTGGCGAGCCGGATCTCCGAAGCGGCAGAGCAGGCGCTGGCTATCGAGCGCGAATTATTCGATTCGCTGGCCGGCGAAGCAGCCCGCAACAGCGAAGCATTGCTTGCCGTCGCGGGCGCCGTTGCCACGCTCGATGTGGCAAGCGCTTTGGCGGAGCTTGCCGCATCGGCGCGCCATGTGCGGCCGAAAGTCGATGACAGCCTTGCCTTCGAAATCCGCCGCGGACGTCATCCCGTCGTCGAGTCCGCGCTTACGCAGGGGGCATCGAATCCCTTCGTTCCCAACGACTGCAATCTTTCAGCGGAAGGCGGCGGTCGCATTTGGCTGGTGACGGGGCCGAACATGGCCGGCAAGTCGACCTATCTGCGCCAGAACGCGCTGATTGCAATTCTTGCGCAGATGGGCGCCTTCGTTCCGGCGGAGTTCGCGCATATCGGCGTGGTCGATCGTTTGTTCAGCCGGGTGGGCGCAGCCGACGACCTCGCGCGCGGGCGATCGACCTTCATGGTCGAAATGGTCGAGGCCGCCGCCATCCTCAATCGCGCGACCGAAAGAAGCCTCGTCATTCTCGATGAGATCGGACGCGGCACGGCGACCTTCGATGGCCTCGCCATTGCCTGGGCGGCGCTCGAACATCTTCACGCCGTCAACCGCTCCCGCACTCTGTTCGCCACGCATTATCACGAGATGACGGCGCTGGCGGAGCGCCTCGATTCGCTCGCCTGCGTCACCATGCGGGTCCGTGAATGGAATGATGCGATCGTATTTCTTCATGAGGTCGCGCGTGGTGCGGCCGACCGCTCCTATGGCATTCACGTTGCGAAGCTTGCCGGGCTTCCCATCGCCGTGATCGCGCGCGCCGAAGCCGTTCTGCGCGCGCTTGAGGAGGGTCGCGAGGGTCACAAACCGCTCGCCCGCATCGACGACCTGCCGCTGTTCTCCACGCTCGGACAGCAGAAAAGCAATCCCGTCGCGAGCGCCGTCGAGGAGCGTCTGGCTTTGGTTTCGCCCGATGCGATCACGCCGAAAGCCGCGCTGGAACTCATCTACGAGCTGAAGGCACTTTTGAAATAGGCGGCGCTGTCTTAGTGTTCCGCAATGGCCCGGCTGTGAACGGGATTTGCACGCGGAGCCGCGGAGACGCAGAGGAAAGGAAACCACCAAGAGCACGAAAGAATGAATGGCGCGCAATGCTCGTTGTGCTCTTGGTGCATTTTGTGGTTAAACAATCTCCTCTGCGTCTCCGCGGCTCCGCGTGCAAATACGATAGGTCAGCAAACACTGCCCTTGACGAACAAAGAAAACAGAAGGAGCTGAAGGATGCGCTATCTGCACACCATGGTCCGGGTAACGGATCTCGATCGTTCCCTGCACTTCTATTGTGATCTCCTCGGATTGAAGGAGATACGCCGCACCGAAAACGAGAAGGGCCGCTTCACGCTGGTGTTCCTCGCCGCGCCGGACGACGCGGCACGCGCGGCTGCCGAGCAGGCGCCGTTGGTGGAACTCACCTACAATTGGGATCCGGAGGAGTATATGGGCGGACGGAATTTCGGCCATCTCGCCTATCGCGTGGACGATATCTATGCGGTCTGCGACCGGCTGATGAAAGGCGGAGTGACGATCAACCGGCCGCCGCGCGATGGCCATATGGCGTTCGTGCGTTCGCCCGACGGCATATCGGTCGAACTGCTCCAGGAGGGCGCGTCCAAACTGCCCGCGGAGCCGTGGAGTTCGATGCCGAATACCGGATCCTGGTAGGGCCGCGCGATGAGCGGATTCATTGTTGTTGGTATTGCGCTCGCCGCCGTGGTCCTCATCCTCGCGGCCGGCATTTCGACGCTCTGGATCGGGGGCGAAACGCAACGCCGCTGGTCGAACCGCCTGATGCGCTATCGCGTGCTCGCCCAGGCCGTCGCTATCCTCATCGTGCTCGTTGTGTTCTGGCTGGCGAAGGGGCATTGACGGGCACGGGGTATAATTCTACCTCAGATTGAGAAAAAGGTAGAATATGGGTCTGAACATCAAGAGTGCGAGCGCCGAAGCCGCGATCCGGGAATTGGCGGCAAAGACCGGGGAAGGGCTTACGGAGGCAGTCGAGAAAGCCGTGCAGGAAAGGTTGCAGCGGCTCGCCGGATTCGATACGGCGGAGCAGCTTCTGGCGCGCTTGGAATCGATCCAGAAATCCGTGGCTGCCGGCCGGCGCGGGCGAAGGGAGCGGCGGTCGTCTCAGGAATTGCTCGCTGAGCTTTATGACGAGCATGGTCTTCCGAAATGATCGTCATCGATACTTCGGCGGCCGCGGCTTTGATCTTTGCCGAGCCGGAACAGGAGGCGCTGGCGGAAAAGCTCGCTGCGTCGCCCGAACGTGCAATCTCTCCCGTGTCCTATTCCGAACTCGTGATGGTGCTCTCGCGCGTGCATCGCGATCCGAAATCCATAGCCGACAGTTTTTTGCGCGACATGCAGCTGAAGCTGCTGACTATCGATGCGCGACAGGTGGAGCTTGCCATTCATGCCTTTCTTTTCTTTGGAAAAGGACGGCACGCCGCGCGGCTCAATCTCGGCGATTGTTTCTCCTATGCGGCGGCGCGGGCTCATGATTGCCCGCTCCTGTTTGTCGGAGGTGATTTTCCGCGAACAGACGTGCGCCGGGCCTGAGGCGCATCACGCGAAACGTCCTTTCCCCATGCATGTGGCAGTGCGGAAGATCTAAAAAAAACTCACCGGGTCGACATCAACGGTGACGCGTACCGCATTTGGGAGTTTCACCCGCGCGAGCCAGGCGCGCAGGTAGGATTGTATGTCGACATTGCGTTCGGCCTGCACCAGCAGGCGCTCGCGTGTCTGGCCGCGCAGGAGCTGATAGAAGGCGGGCGTCGGCCCCCAGACTTTCACGCCAATTGCGTTCGGCGCCGTACGGGCGAGCGCGCGGCCCGCATCACGCACGGCTTCCCCGTCGCGTCCGGAAAGAATGATCGCGGCCAGCCGGCCGAAAGGCGGGGCCGAGACGCGTTTGCGCGCGGCGATTTCCTGTTCGAAGAAGGCATCGCGGTCGCCGCTCGCCAGCGCGCACATCACCGGATCGTCGGGATTGCGCGTCTGGATGAGGACGAGCCCCGGCTTTTCGGCGCGCCCCGCGCGGCCTGATACCTGGTGCAGCAGCTGAAACGAGCGCTCGCGCGCGCGCAAATCGCCGTCGGAGCCGCCGAGATCGGCGTCGACAATGCCGACCAGCGTGAGCTGCGGGAAATGATGGCCTTTGGCCACGACCTGCGTGCCAATCAGCACATCGGTTTCGCGTTTCGCCATGGCGCGGATCGCGGCCTGGGTTTCGAGCGGCCCGTGCAGCGTATCGCTCGAAGCAATGGCGACGCGCGCGTCGGGAAAGACGGCGGCGAATTCCTCCGCGACGCGCTCCACGCCCGGCCCGCAGGCGATGAGCGATTGCGCGATCTCGCAATGCGGGCATTTGAGCGGCGTGGGCATTTCGAAGCCGCAATGATGGCAGACGAGCCGCCGCTGATAGCGATGTTCCACCAGCCAGGTACTGCATTGCCTGCAGATTAGCTTGTGTCCGCAGGATTGGCAGAGCGTCAGTGGCGCATAGCCGCGCCGGTTCAGGAACAGCATCGCCTGCTCGCCCGCAGCCAAGGTAACGGCAAGCGCTTCGCGGAGCGGCAGAGACAGCCATGTGCCCGGCTCGACGCGGGCATGGCGCAGATCAATCAGCCGGATCTGCGGCATTACCGCTACGCCGTGCCGGCGCGGCAGCGTCAGCCAGTGATAACGGCCAGCCGATGCGTTGACGAAAGTTTCGAGCGAGGGCGTGGCACTCGCAAGAACGATCGGGCATTTCGCGATCCGCGCCCGCACCACCGCCATGTCGCGCGCATGATAGATCGCGCCGTCCTCCTGCTTGTAGGCCTGCTCATGTTCTTCATCCACAATGACGAGTCCGAGTTCCGAAAACGGAAGAAACAGTGCCGAGCGCGCGCCCACAACGACCCGGGCTTCGCCCGACAGCACTGCGCGATAGGTGTGCCGCCGCTCTTTCGGCGACAGATCGGAGTGCCATTCCGCCGGGCGGCCGCCGAAGCGCGCCGCGAAGCGCTCGAGAAACTGTACCGTCAGCGCGATCTCGGGCAGCAGGATCAGGACCTGGCGTTTCCGTCTCAGCGCTTCGGCCACGGCTTCGAAATAGGTTTCTGTCTTGCCGGAGCCTGTCACGCCATCGAGCAGCGTGGCGGAGAATTCATGCGCAGCGACATGGGCTGAGAGATCGCGCGCGGCGAGCGCCTGTTCCGGATTGAGATACGACGACGCGAAATCGGGATCCAGAACGGAAAGCGGGGGAAATTCCGGGAGGCTCACGCCCGCAAGCGCGCCGGCATCGATCAATCCACGGACAACCTGCGATGTTACATTCGCCTCTTCCGCCAGCGCGGCAATGTTGCGCGCGAGCCCGTCTTCGGCGAGTGCCAGCACGCGCATGCGCGCTGGCGTCAGGCGCGGTGGCGTCAGCTCGCCGCGCACGAAACCGGTGCGCGGGATTTCGGGTTCGAATGCCTGGCGTGCGCGCAGGGCCATCGCAAGGACGAGGCCCGGCGGCGTCAGTGTGTAATGCGCCGTCCAGTCGATGAAATCACACAGGCTTTCGGGAAGTCGTGGATGGCCGGCGAGCGGCAGCGCATGTTTCAGCCGCGTTTCCGCGACGCTTCTCTCCGCTTCGCCCCAGACCACGCCAAGGACGGTGCGCGTTCCCAGCGGCGCCGCAACAACAGCGCCCCGCGGCAAACATTCATCCAGACAATAATCATAAGCGCCACCGAGTGGCAAAGGAAGGAGCACGCCCGCGCGAATTTTTTGCGTGCTGGCGGCGCGGGGCTTCAAGCCGGCATCATTCATGGCTACACTTTGCGCTGTCGAAGTTGCGGGTCAATCGCGTGAACGCCAAATGAGCGGACATGCCCCTTCGCGGGCGCCGGCCGAAGCCGCCGCGGAAGCGGTGAAGGCTTACATCCGCATGAATCGTGCGAAGTTTGCCCATGATGGCGAAATTCTTGCACTTCTGCTGCCCGAGCGGTTTGCATCGGGCGAGGTTCGCGATCTGCAGCGGCATGTCATCGAGAAGCTCGCGAGCGAGAATGCCCGGCTGCGCCGGGAAAGCGCCGGCCTTCGCCACACGCGCGAGCGGGCCATGCGGCTCGGCTGTGGCGTACAGCAGGCGGTGCTCGATCTCGTCGATGCGCGCAGCTTCGAGGAGGTGATCGCGACTGCGAAATCCTCCAGTGCCCTTTTCGGCGTGGCCCGCGCGGCGATTTGCGTGGAAGGCGAGGAAGCGACGCGGCCCAAAGGCGCGAGCGGCGTGCGGCTCATCGGGACCGGCCTCGCCGACGCGCTGCTTGGACCCGACGGCATGTCTGCCGTTCTTTGCAGCGGCGGCAGCGTGCTCCTGGGCGTGGGCGGCGGCGAATGCCGCAGCCTTGCGGCCTTCCGCCTGAAGATCGGCGAGCCCGCCGCGCTTTATGTGCTCGGCGCGCGCGAGGAGCATCGCTTCGGGGAAGAACAACTGATCTCGGATCTTTCGTTCTTTGCGCGCGCGCTCGAACGCGCCATCCGCGCATGGCTCGATCTGCCGAAGGTTTGAGGCAGGACTGGCTGGCGGTGCTCGCCCATGAGCGCCGCATGAGCCCGCGCACGCTGCGCGCCTATGGCGACGACATGGCGCGCTTTCTCGATTTCGCGCAGGAGCATGTGGGCGGGGCGCTTGATGAGCAGAGCCTCGCCGCGCTGAAGCCGGCGGATTTCCGCGCCTTCATTACCTGCCGGCGCAATGAAGGCCTCGGTGTGCGCGGCGTCCGGCGCGCCATGTCGGCCATCAGGAGTTTCTTCCGCCATCTCGCGCGCGAGGAAATTCTCGAAAACCCGGCCGCGAAAGCCACGCGCACGCCAAAACTCGCCCGCACCCTGCCGCGGCCGCTGAGCGAGAAGGATGCGGTGCGCACGCTGCAACAAGCCGGCGCTCATGATATCGCCTGGATCGCCGCACGCGACGTGGCGCTCCTTACGCTGCTCTATGGCGCGGGTTTGCGGATCTCCGAAGCGCTGGCGCTGAAGCGCGGCGATGCGCCGTTCGGCGAATGGCTGACTGTGCTCGGCAAGCGCAACAAGGAACGCATGGTGCCGGTTCTGCCGGTCATGCGCGAAGCGATTGCTAATTATATCGGACAGGTTCCGTTTGCGGTCGCGCCCGGCGGAGCGTTGTTTCTGTCGCGGCGCGGGCTCGCCATGAGCGCGCGTGAAGCCCAGGCGCTGATGCAGCGGCTGCGC
>DATJUM010000130.1:0-8111 GCA_035502355.1 Rhizomicrobium sp.
TCAGCAAACGGGATCAATCGGAGCGGTGCGATCATCGGAGATTACCTGGCGGACGACCTGCTGCACGGCTTCCTGCGCACCAGGAACGGAAAGACCATCAGTTTCGATCCGAAGACGTCGATCGCGACCTATCCCTGGGCGATCAATGCCGCGGGCGCCATCGCCGGCTACTATTCGGACGGCAGCTCCATCCACGGCTTCCTCCGCTCGCCGTAAGGGAGGGAAAAGATGAAAGCCGGTTCCATCGTCCTGTTTGCAGGGATTGCCGGCTGCGCATTCGTCCAACAGATTTCGGTGGCGGAAGCCGCCACATTCAGCGAGAAGGTCCTTTCTGCAGCCAGCCGAAGTGCAGCGACGGCGCAATGCCGGCGCCCGGCGTTGCGACGGCAAATCGCCGATGATGCCTTGAGTTCTATCGGAGTGGAGCTAGCCGGATGAGGAGCATGGAAGGCGCGCCCGCAGTTAGTGTGAGTGACATCGGGCAGCTTCGCGGCGAGTGGGGCTTCAACCCGCACCGAGGCGACGCTTCATGCCTCTGATCCGTCTTCTCTTCCGGCTGTTCCGACTCTCGCTGCGCTTCCGCCGCCGTGGCAATCGCGGATCTTACCGTTGGTAGCTCCGTTCCTCAAATGCATACGCGCAATCAAGAACCGTTTTAAATAGCGTACGTAGCTACGTGGTCCAGTCATCGATCTCTGGACACTTATTCGATTATGTTGGGATTCCCCGCTATGCGTCGAGAGACGCGCTGCATCAGAAGGTTGCGAAGTTGGCGCAGGACTGCCATTCGGAAAAGCGCGCGAAGCTCAGCCGGAAACGTGCAGATTATTGAAAAATTGCAAGCGCAGCGACAAACCCGTTTTCATCTTTTTCCTGCCGTGCACGATTGCCGTTTATTGCTTCGTGAGCGCGAATACCGTGCCCAGGCCATCGGCGCCGCCTTTGAACGTTGTGCCGTAAAGCGTGCCCTTCACATCGATCAGACCGGCTTCCGGCCACGAGCCGTCGCCGCAATTCTGCTGGGGGCAAAAGGCGTAGAGCACCTTCTGCGCCCCGGTGCTCGGGTTGACCGTGAACGCCGTGCCGCAGCCATGGCCGCAGCTTCCCCTGGTGCCGCCATTTTCCGTTGTGCCGTAGAGCATTCCCCTTTTTGCGATCAGGCTGCTTTTGGGGTACGCGCCGTCCTTGCATCCGTGGTGGCTGCAGAAGGAATACACGACCGTCTCCGCGCCGCTGCTCGGGTCGAGCGCAAACACCGTGCCGCAGCCGGCCATGTGACGAAACGTTGAGTGCGGAAAGCAGTCTCCGGTGCCGCCCCAAATTGTTGTGCCGTACAGCGTGCCGTTCAAATATACCAGGCCGGCCGCGGGTCCGGAGCCGTCTGCATCGGCAGCGCCGCCGAACGAATGGAGCACCGTCTCCGTGCCGGTGCTAGGATCGAGACTGTAGACTGTGCCTTCGCCGTATGCGCCACCGCCATGTTTGGTCGTGCCGTAGAGCATGCCGTTCACATTGATCAGGCCCGCAGCGGGATCGTAGCCGTCGGAGTCGGAGTCGCCGAACGAATGGAGCACCGTCTCCGCTCCTGTGGTGGGATCGAGGGCAAACGCCGTTCCAGAGTTGGAAAACGCGCCGCCCTCGCTCGTTGTACCATAGAGCTCGCCGTTCAAATATATCAGGCCGGCCTGGGGGTACGCGCCGTCCGCGCATTTCCTATAGCCAATTTGCTGACTGCAAAACGCGTAGAGTACCCTCTCCCTGCCGGACTTCCGGTCGACCGCGTACACTGTGCCACCGTCGTGCGCACCGCCTTTCACGGTCGTACCGTAAAGCTTGTCGCCCATGTCAATCAGGAGGCCCTCAGGATACTCGCCATCCTCGCACCCCTGTTCGTTGCAGAAGGAATACAGCGCCGTCACCGCGCCGCTGCCCGGGTCGAGGGCAAACACCGTGCCGCAGCCATAGGCACAGCGGGTGCCGCCGCCCTGTCCGGACGTTGTGCCGTACAGCGTGCCCTTCACATCGATCAGACCAGTCCTCGGGAATGCGCCGTCCGGGTCACCGCTGAACGAGTGCAGGACCGTCTCCTGGCTCTTGGCAATTGCCGTTGCAGGAAACTGTAGAGCCAATGCACAGCCGACCGCGACTGCAAACACACCGATGAAAAGGTTTTTCATCTCCGTGCTCCCCGTGATGGAATCCGCCAAGCGGCGGCCTCCTGGTCCTGCCCCGCGACGCGCTCTCTATCCAGAGTGTCCGGCCCGTCCACATATATATATCGACGGAATTGACTTGAATCGACATTCCCCCGATGACCCCGGATTGAGGCGGAAAATACCGCATTTCCGAGGTGCGCGGAAGGCCGGGGGTGCTTTTTGCCCCGGACGGCGTACCGGTCCAGGCAAGGCCAGGCGCAACAGGCACCGGACCACGCGGATTATCCCTGCCATGGCGGCAAGCGTTTCTGACAGGCTATGGTCGCTTGAGGAATTGGTCGAGCAGACTTCGCGATGAATATAGCCCGGTTGGCGATACCGATCGTCGTCCTTTCGATATCCGGCGCTGCACTTGCGGACTCAAGACAGGAATGCCGCCAAAGTCCGAAACTTGTCGCGCCATGCTATTCCGTTCGCGGGAGATTTTACGCAGCCAATGGCACCCCCAGCCTTCGAATCTGGCGCATTGGAACGAGCCGAATTCTCGGGGTTGTCGATTGGGACGGGGAAGCAGAAGGCCGAACGATTGCCACGCCTTGGCTAATGCGCACAATGGTCGGACGCGGCTTTGCGTTTGCAACGCGCATTTATGGCGACTTTGAAGTCTGCCCTCTCACAAGAGAGCGCCCCGGATGGATGCAAATGGTCTGCATCGCAAGGGTATCGAGGGTGGTGGCGACCTCAAATCAGGACACTACCCTCGGGCCGGGGCCGGTTCTGGCCGCAACCCATGGATCAGACAACAGCTGGATACATCCTCCCCGACCCCGGGCGCAGTATTCGCTCCATGTCATCAGTCCCGCGCGCGTTTCAGCGCAGCCTCCAACCGGTTTTTCTCTTCCTTCCAGCGCTCATCCTCAAACCGTGCCCGACGATCGAGACGCTCGCGCTCGTTTGCGATATCCGCATTTCGCTTCTCGTGATTTTCAAGCGCTGCGTCGAGGGCAGCTTTTGCTTTTTCGACAGCTTGCGCCCGTCGCACCTTCTCTTTTTCACGTCGCGCCCTGTCGCGTTGTTCTTCCCTCTCCCGGCGTTGCTGCGCAAGATCATATAACTCTGCGGCTTTCCGGCTTGCAGCGGTATCCGGTTGGCGAAGCTCTTTCTTTGGTGTTTTCGTCACCGTCGGTGGCGGCTGTTTTTCTTTTAGTGCTTTTTGCAGCGCAGAGAGTTTCGGCAGTTCCGCGTGTTCCTTGAATGCGCCGTCCGTACCCACCGGCCGGCGCAGGACAATGCCGGGATGTTCCATCGTCGCTTTGATGATTGCAGGATCGTCCGTTTCTTTCGCAAACCCCTGCTGAAACTCATTTCCTTTGCTGCCCCAGATCGCGAGCGCCGCTTTCATGGATGGGGCGGCGACGGCAAGATCGAAAAACCCGCTCGACGTCACATAGGTCTTCAGTTTGCGGGGCATCAGCGCACCTTCTTTCGCGTGCGGCGCGGTGCGTTATCGTCGGCCAGCTCTATCCAGACTGGGGCGTGATCGCTGGTCTTCTCCCAGGCGCGCGCAAACCGGTCGACGCCGCCCGATTTCAGACGCTTTGCGAGATCGGGACTGAGAAGAAAATGGTCGATGCGCAGCCCGGCATCGCGCGCGAAGGCATTGCGAAAATACTTCCAGAACGTGTAGATCCGCTCGTCAGGATGCAGCGTGCGAATTGCATCCGTCCAACCCTGCCTGACAAGATCGGCGTACGCCTTGCGCACCTCAGGACGGAAAAGCGCATCGTCGCGCCACCGCTCCGGCGCATAGACATCGAGATCGGTCGGCATGACGTTGTAGTCGCCCGCCAGAATGACGGGAATGCCCAACGAGAGTAATTCCTTTGCGTGCGTATGGAGACGCGCAAACCATTTGAGCTTGTTCGAGAATTTGGGGCCGGGGGCCGGGTTGCCGTTCGGCAAATAAAGCGAGGCGATGCGCAGACCCATTATATCAGCTTCGATATACCGGCTGTGCTCATCGTTCGGATCGCCGGGCAGACCGCGTCGCACTTCTTGTGGTTCTGCGCCTTTGGCAAGAATGGCAACGCCGTTCCATGCTTTCTGTCCGTGCCATATGGCAGCGTAGCCCGCTTTCCCGAGTTCGGCTTTTGGAAAGCGCTCAGGAGGCGCCTTGAGTTCTTGCAGACAGACGATGTCAGGCTGCGCTTGTTCGAGCCAGCGCAACAAGACCGCGAGTCTGCCATTCACGCCGTTCACATTATAGGTTGCAATCCGCATCAGCCGTTCTGCAGCTTGTGGGCAAATTCAACGATTACTTCCCTGGCTTTCTTGTCTTCGCGCAGGCCCTTGTAAGATGCCTGGCGTACGAGATTGTCGCTCGTCCAGCTCGCGATCCCGGCTTCGATGACAAGCGTTGGCATTCGATAGCCGTCCAGTTTCGGTTCATGCACCCAGTCCCCGCCATTGGGAGCCGCCGTGACCAGCTCGCAAAGCTGCGGGGCAATAAAGCCCGGCATCGTTCTTTGTCGTGGCGGGTTTTTGGCTTCATGATTCTGGCCAGGGACGGCTGTCCTCCGAATGAGACGTTTCCCAAGAAAACGCCCTCATCGCGAAAAGTCGATGCGGGAAGCGGCTTCGCGTCATAAAGTGCGCACAGGCAACGCTTCATCCACGCCAAGACGACCCGTCAGTGGCGCCTTCGCAGACATCCGAAGCGGAATCCAACGAGGCTCACCCGGAAGCGCGACCAGCAGCCGGCTTCCGCAAGGAGCCAAATTGCGGGTTTGTCAGCAATTCGCAGGCAATTCGTCAGGTTTTGGTCCGCGAACAGGTTCGCGATTGCACTTCAGATGGCCATGGATCGCGACCGGGCGAATTGGGATCGAGGTGAGGCGGATTCAGGGGGTTTACCTGCCTGCTCTCCCGATGCCCGGTCGCGATTCGCAACGGCGACCGGCAGTCATGCGTCCAGGAAGACTGCTCGATCAACTCCGGCCGATCGTTCCTGGCGCGTCCCACGTCGTTCCCCGCCGGCCAGCGCGTCATGCGTTCCGCCGGGAACGATCGCAGAACCGCTTTGCGATCTTCGGGCGTCCGGAGCCAGCGCGACCAATCGTTTTGAGCCAGCATGACCGGCATGCGGTTGTGGATCGGCGCGCAAGGCGTGTTCGGCTCCGTGGTCGAGATCGTGAAGGTTTCGAGACCCGGCACATCGTTGGGTCCGTCTTTCGCGTTCCACCATTCCCACGGGCCTGCAAACGCGAAGGGCTCCTCAAAGGTCGTGGTGATGAATTAGGGTTGTTTTTCGCCGTCGGAGGAACGAACAGACGACCCTCTCCGTGAATATCGCGGCTTCCGCTGTCGGAACTGGCTGGACCAATGCCCAAGTAACCATCCGTGCTAATTGGGCAATGGAAACGGCTTTATCTTTGTTCCTCCGCGATTGCGGTTGCGCTGCGGCGCGAGCGCGTGCCGCCATTGGCACTTGGGTAACGGTCATGCCAGGCGGCAAACCGCTCAGATGCACGGCTAGCGCTTTTCCTTGAGCAAGAACACCGTACCGCTGCTATCAACACCGCCGCCCGAGGTTGTCCCATAGAGCTTACCCTTGATGTCGATCAGGCTGGCTGCGGGGAGGCGGCCGTCGCCCGGGCAGGAGCGCCAGTTGCCGCAAAACGAATACAGCACCGTCTCGGCTCCGGTCGAGGGATCGATCGAGAACACCGTTCCGGCATTGGAGCCTTTACGTGAAGTGCCACCAGTGAATGTCGTCCCATAGAGCACGCCGTTCACATCGATCAGGCTAGCTTCGGGTTCCGCGCCGTTCTTATGGCCGGCGAAGGAATCAAGCACCGTATCGCTTCGGGCGAGGAAACCGTTCTCTACAGCTTCTGTCAACGGGAGCTTTGTACCGATGGTGAATATCCCAACTGGGTTATACGCGGCAAAAATGGCCGGCTGTATGGTACCACGATGGAGGGCGGGCCCTACGGCAATGGCACTGTATTCGAACTCGCGCCAGCCACGCCGTAGGGACGCGCGCCGCGCAGCGAAAGCGATTCAGGATGTCCTGGCGCGCGCCGTGGCGGTATCGCGGGCGGAGTTCCCGGCAGCACAAGCGTCGAACCACGATGAACAGATCTGGGGACCGAAGCCGATCTGTTTCGTTCGCCTGGACTGGCCGGACGTGCCACGCACAGGTCCGGAGTCGCCGGCGGATTGAAGGCTGAATTGGGTCCCGAGCGCCCGCAGCGCTGCGGGCTCAGCGTTACTGCTCGCATTTCAATTCCTTGCGCGCGCGAGATGGTCTGAGGCTGCTACGTCAGGCGGCAGGCCGAATTTCAAATTGCACCGCCGCACGGCTTTGCCGTGTTTCGACGATGGGGTATGGTCCGTTCCAGCCGATCGTAAAGGGGGGACCCGGATGCCGCCGTCAAAAACGTCAAATGCGATAGCCGTTCTTATTGCGGGGATTTTCTCCTGTGCCCTTGCGGCCCTTGCTCCGCCTGCGGACGGCGCGACCGAAACCGTGCTCTATTCCTTCCAGAACAACGGCAAAGATGGCCTCATACCAGACGCCAATCTGGTCTATATAAATGGCTTTCTATATGGCACTACAGAATACGGTGGAGATCGCAACTGCTATGCTGACGGTTGCGGGGTTATATTCTCTGTCAGCGCAACGACGGGCGCCGAAACTGTGTTGTATCGTTTCCGTGGCGCTGGCTTATACCGAGAGTCTACCCTCCCAGAAAGCTTGATCGAGGCGGGCGGCTCGCTTTTCGGCACGACCCGGGCGGGTGGCCGGCGTGATGCTGGAGTTCTGTTTTCATTCGATCCCCAATCACTGGCGTTCAAGCAACGGTATTATTTCTGTAACCTTTATAATTGCGTAGACGGCCAGGACCCGAATTCCGGCTTGCTCAACTCGAAAGGCACTTTGTATGGCACAACGGAGGATGGCCCGCTAGATTGCGAGGAGGGCACTTCCTGTGGTGTTGCGTTCTCCTTCGATCCGAAAACCCAAATCGAAACAGTATTGTACACTTTTTGCAGCCAGCAGAATTGTACGGACGGGGCATATCCCGAAGGTGGGTTGCTCAGCGTGAAGGGTGTGCTGTATGGCGCTACGGGGCAGGGTGGTACCGGCTCCAATTGTCCCTACTATGAGCCTTACGAGTGCGGGACGGTCTTCTCGCTTGATCCGAGCACTGGCGTTGAGTCTGCTATTTACTCATTCTGCAGCCAACTGAATTGCGCCGATGGTAATGGCCCAAACGGCAATCTGATCAATCTGGGGCAGACGCTATACGGAACTACGGTAAATGGAGGCACATCTAATCTTGGAACGGTGTTTTCGCTCCATTCTCCGAATGGTCACGAGACAGTCCTTCACTCGTTTGGGGGCAATTCGGACGGCGCGGGCCCCAACGGAGGTCTGATCGAGATAAACGGCACGTTTTATGGAACAACCTTCCATGGCGGTGGTAGCGGCTGCGACTACAGCGAGGGTTGCGGCACGGTGTTCTCGGTCGATCCGGATACAGGAGCCGAGGCGGTCGTCTATTCATTTTGCAGCCAGGCGAACTGCGCGGACGGCGCCTATCCTTCCGGGAGCCTGCTGAGTGTGAATGGAACGCTATACGGTGTGACACAATATGGCGGCAGCGGATCCTGCGTGTCAGGAAACGAGCCGAATGGCTGCGGCACGGTGTTCGCAATTACGCCCTGATGGCGCGCTTGGCGAGCCGTCGCCTTTTGCCTAATCGAGGCTTGCTCACTTCCCAACCCTTGCCACCGCCACGATAGCCGCCCGCATGGTCCCTTTGCCCATGACCAGACCACGACCGGCGGTTTTGCCGCATGTCCAATCATGGGCCGGAAATCAGAGAACCGCTTATCATGGTTGACACTTAACGTTCGGGTCAATGTCGCGTGGGTGATCATCGCGGT
>DATJUM010000131.1:0-2571 GCA_035502355.1 Rhizomicrobium sp.
ATGCCAGCATTCGCGCCGCGCCGGCTTTCAGTGAGCCTTTCCGACAAAAGACCACGAGTTCCGAGCGCCAGCAGGACCACTGAGACGAACGTTACATAAAGCGCGATGTTGAAGCGGAAAGAGCGACCTCTGAGCAGCTCGAATGCGGATGAGACGATATCGGCCGCGAAGCGGTCTGGTCGAACCATTCAGCGTGGTTATGAGGATGAGCGATGCAAGCAGGAGCAACAGCATGGCTGCAATCGTAAGCGATCTCGGCCAGCCGTAATCGAGCGCAAAAATGGCGACGACAATGCCCGGTGCGCCCAGCAGCGCGCCGGCCTTGTGCGTATGGTGTGCGACCGCCTCGAGAATGAACTCCACCGCCTGTTCGGGCGTCCGCTCCCAGATGGCGCGATGAAACAAATCATCCTTCGCCGCGCCGCGAACCGGGCGCCCCCCGGCCTCGGCCGGAACATCCGCCAAGCCAGCCTCCTGTCGCACTCCCCGCCGAAGCTCTAGCGCAGATATTTGCAGGCCACCAGCGGCATTTGGACAGGTGAGATGGCCGGATCAAGGCGTTGCCGTTATGCCAGACGCAAGCGTTGGTCCCCAAATCTCATACCGACCGCCGGGTGCTCCCCGGCGCGAAAATTTGCTTTATCTGATGGGAGGATTGATTGACCAGAGGATCGGCTACCGGGAAAAAAGTCATTCTGTCCGCGGCGCTTGCCATGGGCCTTGCCGGTGCATCCGGCGCCAGCGGAGCAAGTGCCCCTCCTGATACCGCGGCTACAGCGTCCGTCCGGCTTATTCTGCTTGGCACCAATGGCGGACCCGGTCCGATCGCGTCGCGATCGGAGCCGGCAAGCCTGCTGGTCGTGAACGGGACACCCTATCTCATCGACACAGGCGCCGGGGTCGAGCGGCAAATCGTGCTGGCCGGATTTGCAACGCAGGACATCCGGCGGATCTTCATAACCCACCATCATATCGATCATGACGGCGCCCTCGTCCCGCTTGTCTCGACCATCTGGTTTGAAACCGCGTGGCATAATCTCACAAGGCCGGCTGTCGAAATTTACGGCCCGCCCGGCACGCAATATCTGGTCGGCAAAGCGCTCGATTATCTTGGCGTCTCGGAACGTATCTTTCGCGCCGGCGTCCCCGAACTGGCTCCCGCCGCCTCGATGTTCGAGGCGCACGACATCGCCAATAATGGCGAATTCTATCATGACGCCAATCTCCACGTAACGGCCGTCGAAAACACGCACTTCCATTTCAAGTCGGAGAGCGAGGCCGGCCCCGACAAATCCTACGCCTATCGGTTCGACACACCGGCGGGTTCGATCGTCTTTACCGGCGACACCGGCCCCAGCGATGCCGTGATGCAACTGGCAAGAAATGCCGATGTGCTGGTCAGCGAGATTTGCCTGTGTTCGGAACCTGGCGCGGTTACCGCCGGCTTCAATCAGGCGAATCCGCACGATGCGCGCCTGAAGGAAGAGGAGGCGTTTCATGCGACGCATGAGCACCTGACACCGGAAGAGGTCGGGCGCATGGCGGCCGAGGCCCGCGTCCACGCGCTAATACTCACCCATTTCGTGCCGGGCGACGAGCGGGACATGTCGAAATTCACGAACGGCGTGCAAAAATATTTTTCGGGCCCGGTGATCGCCGGACAGGATCTCTTCGAATACGATCTGCACTGATGCCAGCTGAGCGTTTACAAATCACCGGTGGTAGCGGGATGTCCCTATTCCGGCACAAGAATGATTGGTACTGAAACTACAGATGCGCCTGTTTGATTTCGATCGTGCCATCGTGCGCGAACCTGCCCGCAGCGTGGTCAATGGGCTGCGCAGCGACCAGGATGCGTGGCCGGATTATGACGGGATTGTCCGTGAGCACGCAGCTTACATTGCGGCGTTGCGGGGCACCGGCCTCGCTGTCGATGTTCTTCCACCGCTCGAGCCTTATCCGGATTCCATGTTTGTCGAGGATCCGGCGCTGGTGTTTCCGGAAGCGGCGATCCTGCTGCGCCCGGGTGCGCCGTCACGGCTTGGCGAAACTGATGAGATGCGTTCGGCGCTGAAGCGCCATTTTCAGACCGTGCTCGAACTCGGGAACGCCCAATTCGTCGACGGCGGCGACGTTCTGCTAATTCCGGATTTCGTCGTGATCGGCGTATCGGCCCGCACCAGCCCCGGCGGCGCCGAGGCGCTTTCTACAATACTCGCCAGCCTTGGCCGCGGGACGCGGATCGTGCCCGTCCCGGAAGGCCTGCTCCACCTGAAAAGCGGTGCGGCGCTTCTAGACGAAGAGACGCTGCTCGCAACAGCGCGCATGGAGCGATCGGGTCTGTTCGCCGGCTTCAGGACAATCCTCGTCCCAGAGGACGAAAACGCGGCGGCCAATGCAATTCGAATCAACGACACGGTGTTTGTGGGCAACTGCTATCCCCGCACGGTCGACCTGCTCGCGAAAGCAGATTTCCATGTCGAGCTGCTGCCCGTGACCGAGATTGCCAAACTCGATGCCGGACTTTCCTGCATGTCGCTGCGTTGGCGCGCCAGTTAAACTACTACTTCA
>DATJUM010000132.1:0-40912 GCA_035502355.1 Rhizomicrobium sp.
GCTTACATGCAATTATCCTGATGTCATGGCCCGTGAATGCGGGCCACCCAGGTGAAGTTCGCTCTTCTCTTGCAGAGAATGGAGAACATCGCAAAAGACCGGCATTTTGAAGGTGCCAACTGGGTGGCCCGCATTCGCGGGCCATGACAGAAATTGGATAAGGTTCAATGCGACGGTATTTTCTCGAGGGGCCTGAATGAGATTTGGCGTCCACTCCCGCTGCCCGCGCGGCCCGGGACCCAGATTAGCGCGCGTCCCGCGCGCGGCCAATTTCGGCCGCTTACATGCAATTATCCTGATGTCATGGCCCGCGAATGCGGGCCACCCAGGTGAGTTCGCTCTTCTCTTGCAGAGAATGGAGAACATCGCAAAAGGACCGGCATTTTGCAGGTGGCAACTGGGTGGCCCGCATTCGCGGGCCATGACAGAAATTGGATAAGGTTCAATACGACGGTATTTTCTCGAGGGGCCTGAATGAGATTTGGCGTCCACTCCCGCTGCTATTTCTTGAGCCGCAACGCGCGGCTCAGCCGGGGTGGCCCGCATCCCGCCTGCGGCAAGGCTGCGGCGGACGAATCGTGTCTCTTGACCTGCCGAAGCCAAGCGACGGCGGGCCGTGTCTCCGCGTGCCCATTCTGTTCTGGCGCATCACGCCATGCTTGCCGATTGTGTCGCGACGACGCCGCGCGAGAGACGCGGCGACATATGCCTCCAGCTGCTTTCTCCGGACAGCCATGCGCGAAAGCGGGGAAATGGCGGCGTCGAATTTCTCGGATGAAGCACAAATTTGAACGGCGACGAATGCAATTCCTTTATCGGATTTGATCCTGTCGAAGGCGCAAGCCTGAAATCGTGATATTCTTGTGAGAATGTCACGGCGTGTCGGCATATGGCCGACACGGTGACCGCGGTCGCGTCGTTGCAGTCGCAAGGGCCGGATGAAAGAAAAGGAGCGCAATCATGCAATATCAATCGGGACTGGTGGCCGGCAGGCTTATGCTTGTGTTCACGGCTGCGACCGCGCTCGCGACAATGGACGTCACCTGTGCGCACGCCCAGACGTTCGGGGTCGTCCACAATTTCACCGGCGGCAGCGACGGAGGCAATCCCGTCAACGGCTTGATGAAGGATTCGCGCGGAGCTCTTTTCGGCACTGCCAGTTCCGGCGGCGCCTCCGGCCTTGGAGTCGTGTTCAAGCTTGACGGGAAAAGTGGCGAGACGGTGCTGCACAGCTTCGCCGGCGGCTCGGATGGCGCAACGCCCAACGGTGGCGTGATCGAGGACGCTCATGGCGTTCTCTTCGGCACCACGACCGCCGGCGGCACTTCGGGCCAGGGAACCGTGTTCCGCATAAAGGGCAAGAAGGAAGAGGTGCTCTACAGCTTCGCCGGCGGCGCGGACGGCTCGGATCCCCAGGCCGGGTTGGTCATGGACGCGGCGGGAAATCTGTACGGCACGACCAGCGGGGGCGGATCGGCCGGCAATGGCACTGTCTTCGAACTCGCCGCCCCGACGGGAAAGGGCGGTCAATGGACGGAGACGGTACTCTACAGTTTCGGCACCGGCACGGATGGAGCAACTCCCGTTGGTGGCGTGGACCTCGACGCGGCCGGCAATCTCTATGGCACGACGTCACTGGGTGGCGCCGATGGAGACGGCACGGTCTTCGAGCTTTCGCCCGGAACGTCGTGGACGGAAACCATCCTGCACAGCTTTCAAAATGCGGATGATGGGGCCACGCCCTACGCAGGTTTGATTTCCGACGCGGCCGGCAATCTCTATGGCGCGGCGACCGACGGCGGCACGAATGGCGGCGGAACGGTCTTCGAGCTTTCGCCTTCGAACGGCAGCTGGAATTTCTCCGTCCTGACCAGCCTGCCCGGATGGGGCGTGTCGGGAACCTTCCGCGACCTCATGCTGGACACATCGGGCAACATCTATGGTGCCACGCATTGCGACGGTGCCAATGACGCGGGAACGATCTACGAATTGACGCCGGCCGGCAGCGGCAATTGGACCTATACCCTGCTCTACACATTCACCGGCGGCAGCGACGGCCTCTACTCGATCAGCAACCTCGTCATGAAACACGGCAAGCTTTACGGGACGACAATAAACGGCGGCGCAAACGGCGCCGGAGTCGTGTACGAATTGACGCCGTAGGAAAGATTCGGACAGAACCCGGGGCCACAAAGCGGAAGATAATTACCTGGAAATGTCCGCGGTCGCGAGCATGAAAATCGCACCCTCGGCATGCAGGTTCGGGCCCCATGCGTTGGGGTGCATGCGCCGGGTGCGGCCTCTTTCGTCGATCGAGAAGGCCTGTTCGACATAGCTGCCGCAGGCGCGCGCGAGCGCGAGGAAATCGGCAATCGTGCAGAGATGGATGTTCGGTGTTTCGTACCAGCGATAGCCGAGCGTCCCCGTCTGCGGCATGCGTCCCTGGATCAATAGGGACAGCCGGATGCGCCAATGTCCGAAATTGGGGAAGGAAACAATCACGCGCCGGCCGATCCGCAACAGTTGCGCCAGCACGTCGCGCGGCGCCCGCGTGGCCTGGATTGTCTGGCTGAGAATGACCACGTCGAACACCTGCGAAGGATAATCGGCAAGGTCGGTATCGGCGTCGCCCTGGACGACGGACAGGCCGCGTGCGACGCAGGCATTGACATTGGGTTGCTGGAGTTCGACGCCGCGCCCGTCCACCTGTTTGCGGCTGACCAGATATTCGAGCAGGTCGCCCTCGCCGCAACCCACATCGAGGACGCGCGCGCCGTCCGGGATCAGTGCGGCGATCGCGGCAAGGTCGGGGCGAAGTATCTTCGTCACTATCACTCCACGCCGGCCTGCGCAGCCACGGAATTCACGAAGCCGCGCACCGTGGCGAACATTTCAGGCTCGTCAAGCAGAAAGGCATCATGGCCGCGATCGGTTGCAATTTCTACGAAGCTCACATTCGCGGCGGCAGCATTGAGCGCATGCGCCACGCGCTTGTTCTCCACGGTGGGAAACAGCCAGTCGCTGGTGAACGAGATGATGCAGAACCGCGTATCCGCGCCGCGGAAAGCTTCAGCCAGCACGCCGCCATGATCGGCGGCCAGATCGAAATAATCCATCGCACGGGTGATGTACAAATAGGAATTCGCGTCGAATCGTTCGACGAAGGTGATGCCCTGGTGGTGCAGATAGCTTTCGATTCGGAAATCCGGACCGAAGGCGAAGGAGAAGGAATCGCGGTTCTGCAGGGCGCGGCCAAATTTCCGCTGCAGCGCGGCTTCGGAAAGATAGGTGATATGCGCGGCCATTCTGGCCACGGCCAGGCCTTTCGCCGGCCGCGTTCCATGAAGCGCATAGTCGCCGTTTTTCCATTCCGGATCGGCCATGATCGCCTGGCGGCCCACTTCGTGGAAGGCGATGTTCTGGGCCGAATGCCGTGCGGCGGCGGCAATGGGCACCGCAGAAATCACGCGCTCGGGATAGCTTGCTGCCCATTGCAGCACCTGCATGCCGCCCATCGAGCCGCCCAGCACGCAGAGAATTTTCTCGATGCCCAGTGCGTCGAGCAGCATGGCCTGCGCGCGCACCATGTCGCGGATGGTAATGAGCGGAAAGGAGAGTCCGTAGGGCTTACCCGTCGCGGGATCCGCATCGGCGGGGCCGGTCGAGCCCATGCAGCCGCCGATGACATTGGGACAAATGACAAAGAAGCGGGTGGTATCGATCGGTTTGCCGGGGCCGATCATCATGTCCCACCAGCCCGGCTTGCCGGTCACGGGATGACGGCTCGCTGCAAACTGATCGCCGGTCAGCGCGTGGCAGATAAGCACGCTGTTGGATTTTGCATCGTTCAGCGCGCCATAGGTCTTGTAGGCGGTCGTTAACGGCGCAAGGCTTCGGCCCGAATCCAGGAGCAGCGGCTGGGAATCGGGAAATACCAGCGCCTGGCCGGTGTCGGCCTCAGGCGCCGACAGCGATTGCTGGAATTGCGGTATTCCCAATTCTGCCACTGGCGAATTCCGCCCCCGGTGCGGAGCTGAAACACGTTGCCACATTGCGCCGTTCGCGGACGACTCCGCTTCACGCGATCCCGGCGTCGGAGAATCGTCACTAGGCTGAGCTTGTCGAAGACCGATCCGTTCCCCGCCTCGGCGAGCGTGGTCCGATGACGAAATGTTACATACAGCTTCAGGCCCGCATGTCAACGCGACGAGAGGCGGCCTTTGCTTTCCTCCCGTGGAGCTTTATCAATAGCCCATCGCAGCAGGGCATTTCGAAGACCGGACGCCGAGCGCAGCAATAGTCGAGCAGAGAAACATGCGCCCCGATTTTATCGATGGAACGCGCCGTGAGCTGCAGTCCGTCGATCGCGACATCCACGATCTTCTGATGCGCCGTGCCGGGATTCTGGAAACGCAGACGGGAGCGACGATTGTGCCGGCACCGGCGCGCGCGGCGCAAATGGCACGGGTCCTGCGTGGGCTTCTCGCGCGCCATTGCGGGCCGTTTCCAGTCCGGGCACTGGTGCAAATCTGGTGCGACATTTTTTTCGCCGGCGACAAGCAAACCACGCTGCATGTCTTCGCGGGCGAAGATGGGGCGGGTTTTCGCGACCTTGCGCGAACTTGCTTCGGCTGTACATTGCCCATCGTCAGTCACAATTCGGCAACGGCGGTCGTTCACGCTTGCGCCGACGATCCGCTGGCTATCGGTCTTGTTCCGCCTCCGGAAAGCGTGGAGAACGGCCAGGCGTGGTGGGAGCAGCTTGCGCCGGCGGGCCAGCCCGGGCCGCGCATCAGCCAGAGTCTTCCTTTTGTGCGCAACGATCTCTGTCCCGTTGCTCTGCCGCAAGGTTATGCGATTGGCGCCGTCGAACAGGAATCCACCGGCCGGGATACGTCCATTCTCCGTCTTGAGTGCCATGCGGAAATGAGCCGCGCGCGGCTCCAGGGCGTGATGCGGCAGGCCGGCTTCGTTGCGCAAATTCTTGCGGCAAGCCGGAGCGCCGCGAAATCCGCGGCGAGTCGGTTGCTTGTCGCGAATAAGGGATTCGTCTCCCGCGATGACGAAAGGCTGACCACCATCGCCGGCCTCGCAAGCGATGCGATCGAGCGCGTGACGCTGGTTGGCGGCTTTGCCGATCCGTTCGACGCGGGGCCGGTCGCATGAATCCGCAGCCCAAGCCGGGCATCCTCGAAATTTCGCCTTACGTTGCCGGCCGCGGGCCGGAGCCAGGCGATCCCCCGGCGATCAAACTAAGTTCAAACGAGTCGGCGCTCGGCCCGAGCCCTTTGGCCGTTGCAGCCTATGAAGCGGCAAGCGGGGAGATTTCGACCTATCCCGAAGGGAGCGCGCGACTGCTGCGCGAGGCAATCGCGGATGTTTACGGCCTCGATCCCGGGCGCATCGTTTGCGGCAACGGCTCCGAGGAACTGATAGCCCTGCTCGCGCGCATTTACCTTTCGCCGGGCGACGAGGTCGTGTTCACGAAATACGCCTTTCTCGTCTATCGGATTGCGGCACTGGCAAGCAGCGCACATCCGGTCGTCGTGGCCGAAAACCATCTGCACGCCCATATCGACTGGATTCTGGCGCAAGTCACGCCACGCACGCGGATCGTCTTTCTTGCCAATCCCAACAATCCGACCGGCACCTGTTTGCCCGCGGCGGAGATCCGCCGGCTGCATGCCGGCCTGCCGGATACGGTCCTGCTCGTGCTCGATGCCGCCTACGCCGAATATGTCGAGCGCGGCGACTATGAACCGGGCACGGAACTCGTCAGTCGTTTCGACAATGTCGTGATGACGCGGACATTCTCGAAGATTTACGGGCTCGCGGGTCTGCGCGTGGGTTGGGCGTTCTGCCCGCCGGGTGTGGCCGATGCGCTCAATCGCCTTCGCGGTGCCTTCAATATTTCAGTACCGGGGCAGCGCGCGGCCATCGCCGCATTGCGCGACCGCGATCATGTGGCGCGATCGATTGCGCATAATACGGAATGGAAGAACTGGTTGACGGAGAAACTGCGCGCAGCGGGAATTCGCGTCGGCGAGAGCGAAGGGAATTTTCTGCTGCTTCAGTTCCGCGCTCCGCAACAGGCCGACGGCGCCGATGCGTTTCTCGGCGCGCGCGGATTTATCTTGCGGCCGGTCGCCAATTATCACCTGCCGCATTGCCTGCGGCTGACCGTCGGAACAGCCGAGGCCAATCGTGGCGTGGTCGCGGCGCTCGCCGATTTCATGCGCCGGGATGCATCGTGAGCGCGGACTCCCGGCCCATGTTCGCAAAGGTGGCGCTGATCGGAATCGGCCTGATCGGTTCTTCGCTCGCCCACGCCATGCGTCGCGCCGGGCTTGCCGCCCATATCGCGGGTTTCGCGCGCAACCCGGAGACATTGGACAAGGCGCGCACGCTCGGATTTGCGGACACGCTGCACGACACGCCCGCGCCGGCGGTTCGCGATGCCGATTTCGTCGTTCTGGCCACGCCGGTTGGCGCTTTCGGCGAACTCGCAAAGGAGATGGCACCCTTTCTGAAACCAGGCGCGATCCTCAGCGATGTGGGCTCGGTGAAGACGGCGGTGATACGCGATGTGTCGCCTCACATCCCTGCAGGCGTTCATTTCATTCCGGCCCATCCCATCGCCGGCACGGAACAGTCTGGCCCCGAAGCGGGCTTCGCCGAATTGTTCGACGGGCGCTGGTGCATTCTGACGCCGCCCGAAGGCGCCGACTCCGCGAGTGTCGCGACGTTGAAATCTTTCTGGCTGCGCTGCGGCAGCCAGGTCGAAATCATGGACGCGAAGCATCACGATCTCGTGCTCGCCATCACCAGCCATGTGCCGCATCTGATTGCCTACAATATCGTGGGTACGGCCGACGATCTCGAGACGGTAACGCAGGGCGAAGTGATCAAATACTCCGCCGGCGGTTTCCGCGATTTCACCCGCATAGCGGCTTCCGATCCCGTAATGTGGCGCGATGTATTCCTCAACAACCGGGACGCAGTGCTCGAAATGCTGGGACGCTTCAACGAGGATTTGAGCGCGCTTCAGCGCGCGATCCGCTGGGGCGACGGTGACATGCTGTTCAACCTGTTTACGCGCACCCGCGCCATCCGCCGCTCGATCATCGACGCCGGCCAGGATATCGGCGAACCCAATTTCGGCCGGCCGCGCATCAAATCATAGCGTAACGTCCGGGCGTCGCCGCGTCGCGTGATGTTACTGCTTGCGCGGCGCAGTCTCGTCGTCTTCGCGCCAGATTTCATAATCGGCGAGGCCCGAGCCCATCAACATGCGAAGCGCGGCGAGATCCACCGACTCGTCGTCGGGATGCTGCGTCTTGTGAATGAGGGCGAGTTCACCCTCGCTGTTCAGATACCGGATTTCATAATTGGGCATGGTGTCCCCGGTGCGTTTTGCACACCCCTCACTCCGATGTGTGAACTTAGTAATGCTTCATGGTGGGAATGTGGCGGGTGGCGTTGCAAATTGTCGCAGAAAGTCTTCAGCGCACCGTCCGCACACGGACTTAATAAAGTGGCCCAAGCAAACCGGCATCCTTTGTGATTTGCGGCGTCTTGGTTAACTGCAGATTAACGGTGCCCGAAAATATCCGGATCGAGAATGTTCGTGGCGCGCCATTTGTAACTTTTGTCAATTGCGCAATCGCTCGCGCCAACCGGTCATCCGGCACATCTGCAGCAGGTGCTTTCACCGTGCCGTCTAGATCAAGAGAAATCGCTCCCTGGGGACGGTGATCGCTGTCGAGGCCAAGTCTGCCGCGCGCACGGAGCCGCGCTTCGGTCCATGTCATCTCGAGATCATCAAGACAAAATGCCCCTCCGTCCCGGCGCCACGCCTCCAATGCCTGGTCCCAGCTTTCACGTCCCGCAAAGAGCGCGGCGACCGGCTGAGCCGGAACAAGGCTCGCTGTCATGTTTGCGTGGTGAAGTTCACCTCCGAACCCGGCCCCGAGCGTGGGTGACAGATGGAGTTGATTGGCGCTTGCCACAATGTCGATCGCATCGCGATCCGGCGACTTGCGGAAATGCAGTTGCACGCGCGCTCCCGAAACTTCTCGCGCGCCGATGGCATTGAGATCGAGATCGAAGCGAACGAGCCGTCCGTGCGCCAGGATTGCACTGGCGCGCAGAGAACCCGGAACGAAGGCAAGGCGGTGCACACCGCCTTCGGCGTCCGTCCAGGTAATGGTCTGTGTACCGGCCGCTTCGTAGATTTGCTGTGTGCGGCCGAAAGTCAGTTCATGAATCGCGAATGCGTCTGTGTGCCAGGAACCGGATGTGCGCGCGGACTGGACCGTGAATGTTACATTGCCGAGAACCACGTCCACATTGAACGGGAAACCGCTGACGGATTCCGAGGCGAAATGCAAAGTTACGCCGGGCGCGATTTTGTGTCCATTGTTTTGGCGGAGCCAGGTTTCGAGCCCACCCGCGACCGCCCGCCATTGCAGCCCGGCGGCGACCGCAAGTGCCAGCAGCGCAAACAGCGGCGCGTAGAGAAACAACCGGCTCGAATAGCGCATTATCTCGATGACGTGCGGAAAGCTTGCATCAGCGCCAAGCGTGCTTCGACAGGCTCATGTTTCGACAGGCTCAGCTTGAGGGCTTTTTTACTTGCACAAATTCTGATTGCAATAAAACTCTCCTCATGCCGAGCCTGTCGAAGCACGCATTATGGCGGTCCGGGATTAGCCGCAGCGGGAGAAGCCGCAGGCAATGCAGGTATCGCAGCCTTCCTGGCGGATGAGTGCGGGGCTGCCGCAGCGCGGGCATGTGCGGCCGCGTATTTCGCCCGCCGCCACCGCTACCGCCTGCGTGGTCTGCGATGCCGCAAGCGTTTCGCGCGGCGGCATGAAACCGGTTGCGACCAGATGGCGTTCGATCACTTCGCCGATCGCGGCAAGCAGCGAGGGCACATACTGGCCGTTCATCCATTGGCCGCCGCGCGGATCGAACACAGCCTTCAATTCGTGCACGACGAAGGAAACATCGCCGCCGCGGCGGAACACGGCACTGATCATCCGCGTGAGCGCGAGCGTCCACGCATAGGCCTCCATGTTCTTGGAATTGATGAACACTTCGAAGGGGCGCCGCCGGCCGTCCTGCTCGATATCGTTGATGGTGATGTAGAAGGCGTGGTCGGAATCGGGCCATTTGATCTTGTACGTCTGGCCCAGCAGCACTTCGGGCCGGTCGAGCGGCCTCGTCATATAGACGACGCCGCCGGACTGCTCGAAGGAACGTGTTGCCGCAGGCGGCATCACCAGCGGCAGCGACGGTTCCGCTTCGCGGGCCACAGGCTCTGTCGTGATCATGTCCCCCGGGCCGGCAGATGCAACTTCGAGCACTGCTCCCCGGATATCATTCGGCCGGTAGGTCGTACAGCCCTTGCAGCCCGTTTCATAGGCGCGGATATACACGTCCTTGAAGGCGTCGAAGGAAATGCCGGCCGGGACGTTGATCGTCTTGGAGATCGAGCTGTCGATGTGTTTCTGCGCCGCCGCCTGCACCGCAAGGTGATCGTCGGGAGACAGCGTCTGTGCGGTGACGAAATAATCGGGCAGCGCCGCATCCGCGCCGAACAGCTCGCGGAACTTCGCCCAGGCATAGTCCGCAACCATCTCGTCGCGCCGTGTCCCGTCGGGCATCAGAACCTTGCGGCCGTAGGTGTAGGCGAACACCGGCTCGATGCCGCTTGAAATATTCTCCGCGAATAATGAAATCGTGCCGGTCGGCGCGATGGAAGTGAGGAGTGCGTTGCGGATTCCGTGCGCCGCAATGCCGTCGCGGATCGATTGCGGCAGTTCGCGGATATGAGGCGCTGCGAGATAGGCATCGCGATCGAACAAGGGAAACGCGCCCTTTTCCCTTGCGATGTCCACCGACGCCGCATAGGCGGAATGCGACAGCACCTCGAGCCAGCGATCGATCAATGCAATGCTCTCCGGCCCGCCATAGCGCACGCGGCAGAAGATGAGTGCGTCGGCGAGCCCCGTCACGCCGAGGCCGATGCGCCGTTTGGCCGTCGCCTCCTGCCGCTGTTCGGGCAGCGGAAAGCGCGAAATGTCGATCACATCGTCGAGCAGCCGGATGGCCGCGCCGGTGAGCCGCGCGAGCTCCGCTTCATCGATATGCGCATCAGCGGCGAAGGGATGACGCACCAGCTTGGCAAGGTTGATCGAACCCAGCAAACACGCGCCATAGGGCGGCAGGGGTTGCTCGCCACAGGGATTTGTTGCGCTAATCAGTTCACAGTAGTTCAGGTTGTTATTTTCATTGATGCGGTCGATGAAGATTACACCGGGTTCGGCGTAGTCGTAGGTTGCGCGCATGATGCGGTCCCAGAGCTCGCGCGCGGGCAGGGTACGATAGATCTTGCCGCCGAATTTGAGCGCCCATTCCGCGTCGTTCTTCACCGCGTGCATGAACGGGTCGCTCGCGAGCACGGAGAGGTTGAACATGGTGAGCTGGCCGGGCGTACGCTTGGCGTCGATGAACAGTTCGATGTCCGGATGATCGCAGGCGAGCGTTGCCATCATCGCGCCGCGGCGCGAGCCCGCCGACATGATGGTGCGGCACATTGCGTCCCATACGCCCATGAACGACACGGGACCGGAAGCATCCGCGCCGACCCCCGCGACGGGCGCGCCTTTGGGCCGGAGCGTGGAGAAATCATAACCGATGCCGCCGCCCTGCTGCATGGTGAGCGCGGCTTCGCGCAGATGGGCGAAGATGCTGCCCATGTCGTCGGAGATCGTGCCCATCACGAAGCAGTTGAAGAGCGTGACGCTGCGCGCGGTGCCGGCGCCGGCCAGGATGCGGCCCGCTGGAATGAAGCGATAGCCGGTCAGCGCTTCGCCGAAAGCGTGCGCCCATACTTGGCGCTTCGCAGGATTCTCGGCCTCGGCCGCCGCCAGCGCCACGCGCGCCCAGGTCTCCGGCACGTCACGATCAATCGGCGTGCCGTCCGCCGCCTTGAAGCGGTATTTCATGTCCCAGATCTGGCGGGAAATGTCGTTCATACGCCGTCTGCCGAATGTTCCGGAAGCGAACCACGCGGGTGGTTAACATTTGTCTTGTTCACATATTGTTCTAGTACATTCCCTTTCATGCAGCAAGCCAGAACGCGCCGAAAATGATGCTGAGCAGCGTGAGCGGCGCGCCGACCGTGAAGTAATCCCAAAAGCCGATGTGGATGTCTTTCGCGGCCGCTTTCTGCACCACGATCAGGTTGGCGACGGAACCGAGCACGGTGAAATTGCCGGCCAAAGTCGACGCCATCGCGACGGTGAGCCATGCGGTTTTCGGGTCAGGCAGCGGCTGAATGAATGGACTCATCACGAGAACGGCCGGTACATTGCTCACAATGTTGGAGAGCACCGCCGTGACGCCGCTCAGGACGGCAATCCGCTCAAGGTGCAGACCCCCGACAGCCGTGATCACTGCGGGCGACAGCAGAGTCTTCTCGAAACCGGCCACCACGATGAACAAGCCTGCAAACATCAGCAGAAGTGGCCAGTCGATCTCGAAATAGATCTTCGTGTTCTTGACAATGCGCGTGAGCAGAAGAAGGCCGCCCGCGAGAATCGCGACCTTGGCAGGAGCAATGCCGGCAAAGAACAGGACGACAAGCGCGGCCGTTACGAGAAGCGTCTTGATCATCAACGCTCTGTGATAGGCCACGGGTTCCCGCTCTCCCTCAAGCCTCACACGCGTCCAGAATTCGCGCGGATGAAAAAGCGCGATCAGCGCGATGGTGAGCAGCAGACCTGCAAGCGCAATGGGCGAAAGCGTTGCGGCGAAACTGCCATAGGGAATTCGCGACAGGCTTCCGATTGCGATGTTCTGCGGATTGCCGGTGATGGTGGCGGTGCTGCCGCAATTCGACGCCATGGCCACCGCGAGCAGATAAGGAACGGGATTGCGCCTCAACCGGGTCACGACATCGAACACCAAAGGTGCCAGCGCGAGGCACACAGTGTCGTTGACGAGAACCGCCGAGAAAACTCCCGACGCCAAGACGATCGCAATCAGAAGGATCAATGGGTGCCGCGCGTGCTGTGCAACCCAGTTGGTCGCCAGCCGGAAGAAACCCGAGAGCTTCAGATTGGCGACGACGATCATCATGCCGAGCAAAAGCGCGATGGTGTCGCCGTCGATGGCATGGAAGGCTGCCTCGGGCGTAAGCGCACCGCAGGCAACCATGAGACTCGCGCCAAGCAGTGCAGCGCCGGTACGATCCAGCCGGAATCCCGGCAGCTTGCCGATCGCGAGCACCAGATAGGTGCCCGCAAAAATCACTCCGGCCGCGATCGGAGCGAACGCGGCCGGCATTACTCGCTCTCCCCACGTCCCGCAGGGCCGCAGCGACGCAAACCAATCTTACCCCCAAGCACACAAAGAGCACGAAGGGTGGGGGCATGCTCAGCGCACATGACGTCTTTGTGTGCTTGGTGTACTTTGAGGTTCAATACATTTTCTCCGCGTCTTCCGCGGTGGGAGCGAAGGGATTGCCGGCGAGCAGCATGCGGCCTTCGCGGACGAGGTTCGCGGTTGCACCCTCGATGCTGTCTTCGAGCGCTCGCATGAAGTCCTGGCGGGCGAGGCCGGGGGCAATAGGCGGCAGGAATTGCAGGACGATGCGCCCGCGTTTCTTCAGAAAGCCGGCCGGCCCGGTCCAGAACAGGCCGGAATTAAGCGCCACTGGAACACAGGGCCGGTCGAGGCGCTGATAAAGCGCGGCCACTCCTGGTTTGTAATCGGCGGGAGCGTCAATCTTCTTGCGTGTGCCTTCGGGGAAGATCACGACACCCAGGCCGGTCGTAAGCGCACGCCGCGCCGCTATCGTCATGTCACGCAGCGCCCGCCCGCCCGCCTGGCGATCGACGGCGATCATTCCGACCCGGCGCGCGTACCAGCCATAAAGCGGAACATTCAGCAATTCGCGCTTGAGCACAAACACCGGGTCTCCCAGCACGTAGAATAACGCCACCGTGTCCCACATGGTCATATGCTTGGAGGCAATGAGAGTGGGCGTGCGCGGAATTTCTCCCCTCACCTCATAGTCCAGACGGGCGATGACCCTCAGCCCCCACAGGATGCCCGCGCACCAGCAGCGTGCCGCGGCTACGGCGCCGCGCCGCGGCAGAAAAAGCGCCGGCAGAAACACGACATGGACGACGACGCTCATTGCCGCGAACCAGAGAAGAAAAACGGCGGAACGCAACCAGTTCATGAAGCGGAGGCGCGCGCCACACGGATCGGTTGCGACCAGTGCCGGGGATACACGGTATGCAGCGCAAGACTGCCAAGATATTTCGCATATTCGTATTGCAGCGTGCGGAGCGCGCCAGGATCGAGCCACCAGCGGCGCGAGGCCACAATTTCGGGGACAGGATAAGGTACGAGCAGCACGCCGGGCATGGCGGCGGAGAACTCCTCGAGGCTGCGCGGCATGTGATAGTTCGCGGTCACCACGACGAGGCTGCGGAAGCCATATCGGCGCGCCCAGGCTGCCGTCTCCATCGCGTTTCCATGAGTGTTCGTCGCCATGAAGCCCAGATCGGCACAGCAGTCGAAACGGCGTCCACCGTGCAGCAATGGGCGCAGCAAAGCCTTGCTCATGAACGGATGCACGCCCGTAATCAGAAGCCGTTGCCCGACGCCGTGTTCGAACAGCGCAACCGCCGCAGCCAGACGGTCCTCGCTGCCGGTCAGCGCGACGACGGCATCGGCATGCACGGCAGTAGGCGGGGCAGCCGGCAGCCTTGCCACGAAGATCGCAAAGCCAGCGAGATAGGCGGCGACAAGAATCGCCGCCGCGCACCAGAAAATGCGGCTCATGGCCGGACTGTGCGAAGCTTTCACTCTCCCTCCGGGAGCCGCGAACGGGCGCGCATCCAGAACCCTATCCTGTCCCGCGCCACTTCAATAGTTGCGAGCGAGCGCAGCCACGACCGACAGCCGCGCAGTGGCAAGCGCAATCAGACCGGCCGCCGCGGGCACGGCAAGAAGCCAGCCAAGCTCCAGCACGCCGAGGCCAAGAGGCGGCAAGAACGGAACGGCTTCAATTCCAGCTCCTTCGAGTCCGCCTGCGATCGCGAAAAGGCCAGCAGCGAGGGCCGCGCCGAACGCCGATGCAGTCAATGCCGATACGAAGTAATGCCATTCGAAAGCGCGCGCAATGAATCCGGTCCGCGCGCCCATCTGATGGAGTAGCGATACGATATCCTGATGCGCGGCGAGGGCCGCCCGCGTTGCGAACGTCACCGTCGCCGCGGTGGCGAGCGCGATGAGGACCAGAACGCCCCATGCCGACCACATCATTGTATCGGCAGCGCGCTTGAGCCGGGCGAGCCAAATGGCGTGATCGTCGAGCCGGGAGTCGGGTGCAGCCTTGCGCAGGCGCAGCGCGAGCCGCGCGAGATCCAGCGTGGCGCCAGATGTGATGCTGGCATCGATAAGCCGCGGCAGCGGCAAATCCGCAAGCGCCGTATCCGTGCCGAGCCAGGGCGCGACAAGTGCATTCGCCTCGGCATCGCTGACGATGCGCACGCGTGAAACGCCGCTCGTACTGCGCAACAGCGCCAGAGCAGTTGCGGTTTCGCTCTGCAGGTCAGGACCGGCGCCCTGATGCGGCAGGATTTGAACGGTGAAGCTGTCGGCAAGACCCGCGCGCCAGCCTTCGGCGGTGCGTGCCGCAACCAGCGACGCACCGAGCGCGAGCGCGGCAAGGAATCCCATTACGCCGATCACCACGTCGAGCGGTGCGGCACCTTCCCGGTGCGGCATGATGCGGCCCGGCCGTTGCGCGCTCATGCCCGCGGCGTCCGCATTTCGATCAGCCGGCCGTCGACGAGGCGCATTTCATGGGCCTGCGTGCGCTCCAGCAGCGAGCGGTCATGGGTCGCGATCAGCACCGTCGTGCCCAGGCGATTGAGCTCTTCGAACAGCCGCACCAGTCTTTGCGCGATGTCGGGGTCGACATTGCCGGTGGGCTCGTCGGCCAGCAACAGGTCGGGCCGGCCGACCACGGCGCGGGCGATGGCGACGCGCTGCTGTTCGCCGCCAGAAAGCGTGTGCGGCTTGGCATCGAGCTTGCTGCCGAGTCCCACCCAGTCGAGCAGTTCCTCCACGTCATGGGCATAGTGATCGAGCTGTTTTCCAGCAAGGCGCAGCGGCAGCGCGACATTGTCAAAAGCGGAGAGGTGATCGAGCAATCGGAAATCCTGGAACACGACGCCGATGCGCCGGCGCAGGGCCGGAAATTTCGATCGGCTGGTGGTGGCGAGGTCGCAACCGAATAACGTAATCAGCCCGCGCGTGGGCGGCTCTGCAAGATACATGAGTCTGAGCAGCGTCGTCTTTCCTGCGCCGGAAGGACCCGTCAGAAAAGTGAAGGAGCCCGCGTCGAGCAGGAACGTCACGTCGCGCAGGATTTCGGGGCCGGCGCCGAACCGCATTCCCACATTTTCAAAGCGCAGCATTGCCCTCGACCAGGCGCCCGCGAAAATTGCGCGAGACTTCGCCGCGCATATCGCAGGCCTTGCTGCGCGGCAAGCCGGCGGCCCAAACAGATGGAATCAGCGCCAGTCGAATCACAACTACAGCAATTGCCTCTTTCTGGCGCCCTTCTTGCAGCGCGAGCGGGCTTGCGTCATTTTCAGGCGACATGATCCTCACCTGTCCAGGGTGCCAAACGCGCTATGGCGCGGATGCCGCGCAATTCCCGGCCGAGGGCCGCAAAGTGCGTTGCGCCAAATGCGGGCATATGTGGCGGCAATTGCCGCCGGAGCCGGAGGCAGAGCCCGTTGCGGTCGCTGCAGATGCGGCGGCGCCGCATTCCGACGCCCCCAACCCGACTGCCGCCATACCGGCGGACTTGCGGGGCAGGGCTGCACCGGAGCGCTCGCTCGCGGACCGGCTCGGGATTCTTGCCGGCTGGCTCGCCCTGGCGGTGATGGTTTTCGTCATCGGCTGGACGGGATTTCGCTTTCGTGAGGAATTCGCAACGCTGTGGCCGCAATCTTCGTCGCTCTTCGCCACGTTTGGCGTGGCCGTGAACGAACGCGGCATCGCGATCGATGACTGGAGCTATCATCGTGAAATCGAAAACGGAGAGCCCGTGATTGTCGTGACGGGCCGGCTCGTCAACAGATCCGCGCGCGAGTTGACGGTGCCACCCGTCCGCGTATCGCTCACCGACGACGGACAGCATGAACTTTATCACTGGATGAAATCGCCGCCCCAGCCGACGCTCATGCCGGGCCAGAGCCTTGGTTTTTCGATGCGCCTGCCGAGCCCGCCGCCCGGCGCGAAGCATTTGCAGCTGCGTTTTGCGAGTCAGGATTGACGCGAGAACAGCTGCCCGCCCTGTTTACTGAAGTCGAAATTCGCGCGCGTGTCGCGGATCTGGCGCGCGCGATTGCGGCGATGACAGACGTGCCGGACATTGCGCTGCCGATTCTCGTGGGCGGCTTCGTCTTTGCCGCCGATCTTCTGCGTGCGCTTCACAGTTGCGGCGTTTCTCTTCCCGTGGAATTTCTTCAGTTGCGCTCCTATGGCGACAAGCGCAGGGCGCAGGGCGAAGTAAGCGTGCTGATCGGTCCCGGCGAGAACGTCCGGGGGCGCCATGTGCTCCTGATCGATGGTGTGCTCGATCATGGCCGGACGCTGGCCAGCGCGCGCAACCTCGCCGTTTCAGCCGGCGCCCGTGCTGTTACTTCCGTTGTGGCCATCGACAAACGCCGCGCGGGTGCACTGCTTACGGCCGACTTTGCCGCCTTTACCGGGATTGCGCATTTCGTGGTCGGTTATGGCATGGACGATGCTGGGCGCCTGCGGGCTCTGCCTTACATCGCGTCCGTGGGCTAAACGGCCATCCCGCTGCCGTCCTTGCTCATTACTCCGCGCAATCAGTTCGTCATTGTACGGCCGAGCATCGGGAGAATGATTTTGCCGCAGGATCAATGTGACCGAAAGACCAGCCGCATGACATCCATCGCCAGAGAGACGCCAATTGCGCAACTGAAAATCGCGGCGAACATCACTGCTATCGTGAGCAGGGCGGCAAACGCGTCGCCCGGCGCGGTTCGTGTAAAGGCGTTCCAGCTGTTGCGAAACGATGTACCGAATGAGCGGTGGTTCACACCTGCTTGCGAACTCATAACCGGCAGCCCTGACCTTTCGGCCAATGCGGTACAGAGGCGCGGAAAAAGCCGCAATCGGGCGGGGTCTGACAGGAATCGGTCGGCACGCGCTATCGGATCGCGCCCGACATACGGCTTGGTAAGGTCTATGTAAATTGATGGGATGCTGGCGGCGGGGATGGGACGTACATCCCGTGAAAGCCCCCCTAATGGTTGCCCGTCGCCGGCCAATCCTCGCCAAGAAAATGCACCTGTTCTTCGATTAAATGTTTGAATTGGTCGCAGAAATCCGCGCCGATCACGGCAATCCGAGATGCGCCGGCGAATGCGGATGTGCCCCTCCTGACGCATTCGCGAAAGGTGCCTGGGCGGTGCACGAAGCCGCCGCCGTGACCCCACTCGCCCACACATTGCAGATGGTTTTCCGCACTGCCGCGGGCGGCCACTGTGTCAAACAGGCTCGCGGTGGCGCCGCATCCAAACGGCGGCGACGAAAAAGCCCGCACCCAACACCATCCCGATCCACAGACCAGGGCTCATGACAAAGCCGAGCGGGTCCATTTGGGGGAACGGGAACGCAGCCTTGGCCTGCTCGTGATAGATGAAGGCTGCTTCGAAACTGCCTACCAGACGCGATTTCAGTATTTCGAAGACGTGCGACGTGTTGAAGGCGAGCGCTTCAATCAGCCCGAGGCCGAAAGGCGGCAACACCGCCCAGAGAAACGGAGCGCGCCGCGCCCAGGCAGAGATGAAGAGCAGCCAGCCATAAACCGGCCAGTACCAGAACGACAATGTAACAAGCCCGTAGAGTGCTTCCGCCATGATCTGCGGCAGGGGCAGCGCGGCCCAATAGGTTTCCACGGAATGACCGCTGACGGCGACGGCGGCAGTGCCGAGAAGAAGCATGATGAGCTGTGTCGCAACGATCACGAGGAATGCGACCAGGGGAAGAATCGCAAGCGGAACCGTCGCCTTGGCGAGCAGCGCCGTCAGATCCGAGACCGGCATCGACTTCCAGAACAGGATGCTGCGGTCGCGGCGCTCATTGTGCAGCGTGCCGAGACAGTAGAACACGCCGACAAAGATCGAGGTTGCGATCAGCGCCGCCGCCGCAATTCCGTAGGGCACGATGTTCTCCTGCATCCGTTTTGCGGCGGACAGGTTCGTATCGTTCCAGATCTTTTGCGGCGAGCGCAGCAGGCCCATCAGAAAGCCGAACAGCACGATGCCCGCCACGCCCAGCGGCGCAAATTTCACCGCGCGGTGTTCCCACAATTCGCGCCGCAGCGACCAGATGAAGGGACGCGTGGGCGAAAGCGCGGTGCCTGCCGTGCTTTGGGTGGCGGATGGCTGCTCGGCCATGGCGTTCGATTGCAGGCTCATGCTGCCAAAGCTCCTTGCCCTGGGGCGGACGGGTTGCCGATGACCGCGACGAACAGGTCGCTGATGCTTGGTGTGCGGATGTCGCCGAGCGGCGCGAGCTGCGCGCGGTCGGCATCGTCGAACAGGAAGACTGTGCGGCCGAAGGCCTGCCGCTCATAGATCGGTTTGTGCGACCGCGCCGCGGCCACCTGTTCGGGATGGCATGTCAGTTCGGCATAGCGCGCCTCGACCGTTTCCATGCTGCAATCGAGCACGATGCGGCCGCGATCGATGAACATCAGATCGGTCAGGATGTGCTGCACCTCTTCTACCTGATGTGTCGTCACCACGATGGTGCGGCTGTGGTCGAAGTAATCATTCAGCAGCGAATCGTAGAACTGCTTGCGGTAGAGGATGTCGAGGCCAAGCGTGGGCTCGTCGAGGACCAGAAGCTTCGCGTCGATCGCCATGATGAGCGCGAGATGCAGCTGGGTCACCATGCCTTTCGAGAGTTCGCGGATGCGGCTGGTGCGCTTGATCGTGGTTCGCGCGAGGAATGCTTCGGCTTTCACACGATCGAAACGCGGATGCACGCCCGCGACATAGTCGAGCGCCTGGGTGACGCCCATCCAGCGCGGCAGCACCGCGACATCGGCGATGAAACACACTTCGCGCATCAGCGCATCGCGGTCCGTCCACGGATCGCGGCCCAGCACCTTGAGTTCGCCGTCATAGGGTATGAGACCGAGGATCGCATTCAGCGCCGTGCTCTTGCCGGCACCGTTCGGGCCGATGAGGCCGAGGATGCGGCCCGGTTCGACGCGCAGGTCAATGCCGTCGAGCGCGACGGTGGTGCCGAATGTCTTTCTGAGCCCGCTTGCTTCAATGCACAGCATGGGATCACCGCTTTCCGGCTTTGGCCGATGCGCCGCCGGCGGATTCGGCCGCAGCGAGCAATTCGGCTGGCGTCAGCCCCAGCCGGCGAATGGTCTCGCAGATCTGCGGCCATTGAACCTTCAGGAAGTCGTCCCGCTCTTCGCGCAACAGGACATCGCGCGCGCCAGATGTAACAAACATGCCAAGCCCTCTGCGTTTCTCCACCAGGTCTTCGTCGGCCAGCTGCTGATACGCTTTCAGCACGGTAAGCGGGTTGACGCGGTTGTCGGCCGCCACGTTGCGCACGGAGGGCAGCGGATCGCCCTCCTTCAGCACGCCGTCCAGGATCATCGCCACTACCCGGTCGCGCAGCTGCCGATAGATCGGCTGGCTGTCGTTCCACTCACCGTCCATCCCTCAGACCGCCTCCAGCAATTTGGTTGTGGCAGCCGGGCCGTGGCCCTGCCGCACGCCCGTCCACGCCGCAAATGCGAGCCAGGCGATCATGATGCCGGCGCCGGCCGTCAGCAGGTCGGCCACGAACGGCGCGACCGCCGCCCCGATACCGGCCGTGACGAGCAGCAAAACGAGCAAAATCCTGCTTGCCGGCTCGTCCGGCAGGGCGATTTTGCGGCTTTGGCGTTCGTTCCGAAGATTCATGGCACTCTCCCTTGGCCTGCCTCTCCGGCAGACCCGCGTTCAGTACCGGTGATATAGTTGACTATAACACTGCTGTCAAGGGGCGATATTATACTTCACATGCCCAGCCGCAAGCTGTAGCTTTTGAGGGGGCGCGACGATGATTCGCCCGCTTCAAGGAGACAGGCTGGTGAGGATCGGGTTCCTAGACGAATCGGGACGGTCACAATTCGAGCCAACGTTGGTGGTGGGGGGTATTGTCATCAATGGCGACCGCTCCTATCGGGCCATCCGGGACCACCTAGACGATATTCGCTCGCGTCATATTCCGGCCGATGATCGTGCCGGCTTCGTCTTTCACGCCAAAGACATTTTTCAAGGCGGCGGCAAGTATTTTCACAAACGTAAGGACGAATGGCCGCGCGCTCGGCGCTACGCGCTTTTGCAGGAACTGGCGGACATTCCGCGTAAGTTTTCCCTGCCAGTCTGCTTTGCGGCCTTTCACAAGCAGGTAAACGACCGTCATATCCAAAAAGCCATGACGAACGTACCGGAGCATCGGCAGAGGTATGTCCTTGACGCGATCCGACACGCGACCGCCTTTGCAATGGCGACAACGGCAATAGACGCGCAGATGCGGAAATTTCAGCGCGACGAAATATGCATGCTCATTGCGGAGGATACCGACAGCGTCAAGCGGGCCGTCAAAATGGCCCATGTTCTGCTAGAGCAGCCGGAATTCTGCAAAGGACTGCCGCGGCCGTTTCCAGATTACACGCTACCGATAACCAAGGTTGTCGATACTCCGCATTTCGCCGCGAAAACGGAATCTCCGCCGCTCCAGGTCGCTGATACCTGCGCTTATCTGATTTGCCGCCGCTTAAGGAGAGAACAGGAAACACAAGAGTTCTTCGAGAAGCTATCGCCGCAGCTAACCGTTACCGACGCCGAGTTTGGCGAGAAGATGGAGACGGAGCAGATGGGGCGGGGGCAGCGGATTTGACGATGCGCTTAAGCGCCCCTTCCAACACTTTCGGGGCGTCGCTTGCGCCGTGCTTTTCGGCAGTCTCACGGATGCGCTTGGCGCGCTCTTCGTCGGTGAGAATCGTTTTCTTCGCTGGCATGCAGGCGGCTCATGGACAATAAGGACGCCCCCTACTTTAGCCTTGATTGGTTCTGGGCACAAACCCGACGGGGAGCCAATCTGGAGCCTTCTCGAACGGAAGAATGCCATATTCTAGGCCCTGATTTTCGGCCGCCGTTATCATGTAGCCAAGCGGTCCCGGTGAAATTGTCAAATCCACGAGCCACACATTTGCGGCAATCTGCACGACATTTGTGGCTTGCGATGTTTTCGCCTCGAATTGAGCGATGAATATGCCCCATGCTGCGCGTCTTTGGTGTTCAGCTAAATCCTTTTGGGGGAAGGCTACAAAGAGGGCACTGTGCATTTTCTTAAGTCCTTGGTGTTTCGCAATCCCAAGGATAGCCGGAAGGGGTAAATGGATTCATTCCCCTTCCAGCAATTCCAATATCAGCCTGAGACGCTTGCGGCCCTCGCGGAAGCCCCGCTCAGACTTGCTGCCCACTAGGCGTTCGATAAGTGAGGCGCTTCCCGACAACGCCCTTGAGCGCCTTTTCAGCGCGCATGGTGTCATTCACGCCCAACCGTGCCCGATTGCTCATGCGGAAATCGAACTCTGCCAAGTAACGGTGCAAATGTTGCTCGCTCATATGCTGGTAGGTGCCGACCAGCCCGCGCTTGAAAATCGAGAAATAGCCTTCCGCCGTGTTCACGTGAACGACGGTGCCGTCTTCCTTGTCGCGGGCATATTCGTACTGGTGATTGACTTCCTCATGCTTGGCCGAAGCATAAGCGCGACGGTAGTGATGCGCGCTGTCGGTATGCAGCGTGCTCTTCGGGTCCATGGTGTCTTTGAGGGCCTTTACGACCTGCTTCTCAATCGGGCCTTCCGCGCCAGTGATGACCTTGGACCGCACGCGACCGCCGCGCTCCACAAGAGAGACAAACCGTTTGCGATCCTGCGTCCGTGCGCGAGCCGGGGTTTTCTTTGTCTTCCGCGAGTAGGAAATCTCGGTTTCGTCGCTTTCGACGATCATGCCTTCGCCACCAAGTGCCGCAGCGTTTGTGGCGGGCGCCATCGCCTCGCGGATACGGTGCCCGAGGAACCAAGCCGATTTCAGGGTGATCCCCAGAGTGCGGGAAAGCTGATTCGCGGAAATGCCCTTCTTCGAACTGCAAATGAGCTGGATCGCGGTCAGCCAGTCGCGCATGGCGATATGGCTGTCTTCGAAGATGGTACCGACCTTGACCGTAAACGGCTTCCGGCACGCGTAGCACTTGTAGAGGCCAATCCGGCTCGATTTGCCGCCAAGCGGTCCCGAACGGTCAACCACGCCGCAATGCGGGCATACCCGGCCATCCGCCCAAAGCAGCTTTTCGACAAAGGCATAGGCCGCAGCTTCGTCATTGAAGTGGGGCGCGGAATACAGGGACTTGGACATGATCGGCTCCGTTTTGTGAGCCAAATCTAGGGGGAGTAGGTGGGCATGTCAAGTATAATGTCGCCTGTCAAGGGGCGATTATGCACTTGCCGTAACAAGCCCAAAATCTGGGATCGACGCACGCGCCAGGCACGATCTGCTACCCAGGCACACTCCGGGAGATGCGATCGCATGCCGTCTGGCGCTTCAACAGGTTTGGTACGAAGGAATTAGCTCCGTGGTGCGGAAGCCGAGGGATGATACTTGGATGTTTCGTCGCACTGAGTTTCAAAGAAGTTGATAAAGCACCCATCCCCAAAACGCGATTCCGAGCAGGATCGCGATGGGGAGCCACCAGCTTGTTCGTGCAAAGATTTGTTTCAAGGCGGCCAGACTATTAACCGGTTCGCGCCGCCGAATCCCGTGAATTCCCTCGGCTTGGTTTGTGGAAATGGTTAATTTAATGACTATAACCCTATACGATAGGCGTTACGCGAGCGCCGTCTGACGGGGGGCTGCCGTGCCCTCCGGCTAGGCGGCATTCGGTTTTGCGTCCCCCTTTCCCGGCCGCCGGCTCGTGCGCGGGGCGATCTTGCGCGGGGAATAGCCGGTGCCAAGTTCAAGGAGGTTGGCCAACGTCTGCCAGCGTTCGGCCGAGCGCAGATAGGCGGCGCGAAGGGTGGGAAGCGGCGTCGCAGCCGCATCGCTCTCCGCCGATAAAGCGAGGGTCCGATAGTGGCGGGCGCGATCGGCCGGCGTTTCACCGAAAGTTTTCTCAAACATCTGATTTGTTAATCCAAAGTACGAACGCAAGAACGCGGGTTGATGCAAATGAGTTCCGTCGGGAAGCGCAATTTGGCTTGCGTTACAAATTCGCCTCAGCGCCAAAGGACTCTCCCCGGCGTTTTTCGCGGTCTGGTAGCAGGACAATTAGAATTCGCGTAGCAGGCGATCGATATAGTCCAGCTCCTGTTTGGAGCGGCCGGGCTGGGCTGCGCGACGGCGAAGTTCCTTCAGAATCTGGCGCGCACGCTGGAGCTCCGACGCGGCAGGAAGCTTTGTATCGCCACCCGCGCCGCCATTGGCGCCGGTCGAACGGCCAAGCGGATCCTCGCCGTCCTGCTCCTCGCCGCTCTGGCCCTGGCTACCTTCCTTCATCATCTCCTGGGCGAGCTGGCCCGCGGCGTCCTTCAGCGCTTCGAGCGCATTCTTCTGCGCGTCGCTCGCGCCGCCGAAATTCTGCTGGCCCAGCGCACCCTGCGCATCGCCCATCGCCTGGCCGGCCTGGCCAAATTTGTCGCTGCCCGGCAGCTTGCGTCCGCTGAGCCCCTTGAGGAGGCGGTCGAGGTCTTCGCGCAATTTGCCCTGCTGGCCCGCGAGACCCTTGCCGCCGCCGTCCTTTGGATCGCCCGCGCCTTCGCCCTGGCGCAGCGACTTGTCGAGCAGCTGGCGCTGCCGCCCGATGATATCGCCAAGCCCCTGGATGGCGCTGCTCAGTGCCTTGTCGCCCTGGCCGGGTCCCGCACCGCCCGGATGCATGTTTTCAAGCAGGTTCTGCAGCATCGCGAGCAGCTCCTGCGCCTTCTCGCGCGCGCCGGTCTGGGCGAGTTGCTGGATCGCCTTCAGCATCGCCTCGATATCGTTCGGCGTGATCACTTTGGCGTTCTTCGGCAGCGGGCCATTGCCGCGCTGTCCGTTTTGCGCGAGCGCACGAAGATAGTTCTGCAGTGCCTGCTGATAGCGCTCGAGCAGTGAGTCGATGACGCTTTGGGGCGCGCCTTGCGCCAGCGCCTGGCTCAACAGCTGCTGGATGGCGCGCAATTGTGCCGCGGCATCGAGCAATCCGCTTTGTTCGAGCGCGGTCGCGATCTGCCACAGCATGTCCTCTACACGCGCAACATCCTGTCCGCTGCGCGCATCGCGCAAGGTCCAGTAGGTGGTGCGCAGTCCGAGATAGATATTGGCCTGGTTCGCATAGAAGCGCTGCGGGTCGAGAGTGAGCGCGTCGAGGATATCGGCCACGCGGCCGCGCGCCTGCATTCCATTCATCGCGAGCGCCTGGCGCTGTTCGATGAGCGCGCGCGCGAGCGGATTGGTGAAAATGCGTTCGGGCAGGCGCATGTACATCGGCTTGCTGCGGCCGATCTGGCCCGCGCCGTCGCGCGCTTCCAAAGTAATTTGGACATCGAGCCCCGCGAACGGATGGGCGGTCAGATCGCGATAAAGCGTTTCCGAGACCGTTTTCGCCGACGGCGCCGGCAGCGGCAGATCGAGCGAAAGGCTGGCATGCGTATTCCGCGCGACGGGGCGGATGATCGCGCGCGCACTAACGACGCCATAATCATCGCCTGCCGTATAGGAGATTTTGAGCGCATCGCGTTCGGTGCGGCTGGGCGGTGCCGCAAACGCAATGACCGGCGGCTGGTCGGCGATCGCCTTGATCCGCCAGCCGCCCAGCCGCTGGCCGGCGTCGCTGATGCTCACGCGTGCATCGGAAGTGAGCTTTATGTTTGTTCCCCACGCCCCGGATTGACCGGCGAAATCGGAAATGCCGCCGGATGGCTGCGGATAGAATTCCAGATGCGGAGCAATCCGCCCGCCGTGAACGCGCAAAACAAGCTCTGAACCCGCAGGCACGCCGACGGTCGCAGTGGAACCGGGCCTGAGGTAAAGCGGTGCCCAACCCGTATAGGCGGGCGGGGTGATCCAGGCATCGAGCGCAGCGACTGGCGCCCCGCCGCCTTCGTCAAACGAGAAGGCAAGCGCAAGCCGTCTTTGCCAATCCGGGCCGGCGAACAGCAATGCGGCGCAGAGGATGAGCAGCACGACGTAACGAAGCGCGTAAGGATCCTTCGCCGCGAGGCCGGGCGAGGGCGGCGCAAGCTTCAGCCGGCCAAGCCGCCGAAGCAGCTGCACGATATGCGCGCGCCACAGCGACTCCGCAAAAGGATCGCCCGCGCCGATCGCGAGGCGGTCGTTGCGCTCGGTGATCGGCCGGTGCGGAAGCGCGCTGTCGCGCTCCACCCGGCGCGCCGCTTCTTCCCAGCGCGGCATGCGCCAGTTGCGAAATTCGCGATAGAGCGCATAACCCGTGCCGACGAGCACGGCCAGCAGAAGAAGCGCGCGCAGCACGCCGGGCAGCGCATCCGTCAGCCCGAGAAAGGCCGCCGCAATATAGAGTCCGACGATGCCCGTCGCGGGCCACAGCGCGGGCCAGGCGCGTTCCCAGGCGAGCACCAGTCGTGCCAGTGTGATGTAGCGTTCGTGACGCTCAGTCTTCCAGCCAGGGCGCGAGGCGATCGAGTCGTGCAAGTTCGTCATAACTTAATCGCGGCCGCACCACGCTCCATTCCCTGCCGCGGACCAGCACCTCGGCGGCGGGCGGCCGTGCATTGTAGGCGGATGCCATCACCGCGCCATAGGCGCCCGCGGTCAATATCGCCACCAGGTCGCCGCTTTTCATTCGCGGCATCTTGCGCTCTCGCGCGAAAAGGTCGGCCGTTTCGCAGACGGGGCCGACGATATCATAGATTTCGGGAGAATCGCCCCTGGTATGCCCATGCACGGGCACGATTTCGTGATGCGCGTCGTAAAGCGCGGGCCGGATGAGATCATTCATGCCGGCATCGATAACGAGGAATATGCGCGTTCCGCCGCGTTTGACGTAAATCACCCGCGAAACGAGAATTCCCGCGTTGGCGGCGATCAGCCGTCCGGGTTCCAGGATGAGCGAAACGCCGAGCCGGCCGGCCACATGGGCGATCATCTTCGCATAGGCGAAGGGATCGGGCGGCGAAGGTTCGGCCGGATCGTAAAGAACGCCCAATCCGCCGCCGAAATCTGCCCGCGTTATTTCATGGCCATCGGCGCGCAGCTCGCCGATCAATCCGGCGATCCGCTCGAACGCATCTTCGAAGGGTTGAAGCGAAGTGATCTGGCTGCCGATGTGTACATCGACGCCAACGATCTTGAGTGCCGGTAGCGAAGCCGCAAGTTTGTACGCATCGCGCGCCCGCGTCCAGGGAATGCCGAATTTCACCTCCGAGGTACCGGTGGTGATCTTGGCGTTGGTATGGGCGTCGATGTCGGGATTGATGCGGATGGTGACCGGCGCCGTCGCTTCCAGAGATTCCGCCACTTCGTTCAGCGCTTCGAGCTCGGACTCGCTCTCCGCATTGAACTGATGGATGCCCGCTTCGAGCGCGCGCGCCATTTCCGGCTTCGTCTTTCCCACGCCCGAGAAAACGATTTTCTGCGGCGGAATTCCGCCGAGCAGCGCTTTTTCGAGTTCCCCCCCCGACACCACATCGGCGCCGGCGCCAAGCCTCGCAAGCGTCTTCAGCACGGCGAGATTGCCATTGGCCTTCACGGAATAGGCGATCAGCGCGTCGGGAGGAAACGCGTCGGCGAACAGGCGGTAATGCCGCTCAAGCGTCGCCGTTGAATAAACATAGACCGGTGTGCCGGTCTTTTCGGCCAGTTCTGCGAGATCGACATCCTCGGCGTAAAGCCGCCCGTCACGATAGGTGAAATGATTCATCGCGAAATGGGGCTCGGCGGCTGCGAGGGATCGCGCTGGTTGCGCGGCGTCGGCTTGCCGTTCGGCATCAGCAATTCTGTCTTCGTCCCGCACGCCGCGACCGGCAACATCAGCGAGAACGCGACGAGCAGTCTTAGACAATTCATTTTGCACGCGGAGGCGCGGAGGTGCGGAGGAGTTGATTGAACCGCAGAGACGCAGAGACGCAGAGAAAGAATGGCGCGCGAATGCGCGCGATTATCTCTTGGCGGCGTCGCATCCTGGCGGCGGTTCTCCGCGTCTCCGCGTCTCCGCGTGAACCTCTTTTTCCATTTGCCGATCACGCCAGTTTCTCTCGCCAGTATTGAATCTGCTCGCGCACCCGCGACGGTGCCGTGCCGCCGAAACTCTGGCGCGAATGGACCGAGGCGGCAACCGAAAGCACATCGAACACATCGGCGGTGATCGCCGGCTCGATCTTCTGCATTTCTGCGAGGGGTACCTTTTCGAGCGCCAGGTTCAGTTCGTCCGCGCGCTTCACGATCGCGCCCGCGATGCGGTGGGCGGCACGGAATGGAATGGCTTTCACCCGTGTCAGCCAGTCGGCGAGGTCGGTCGCGGTCGGAAACCCGGCCTGCGCGCGCATTCGCATCGCGTCGCGGTTCACGCTCCAATCGGAGACCATTCCCGTCGTCGCGGCAAGGCACAATTCCACCGTATCGGCCGCGTCGAACAGCGCTTCCTTGTCCTCCTGCAGATCCTTGGCGTAGGCCAGGGCGAGACCTTTCAGCACCATTGTCAGCGCAACGAAATCGCCGAGCAGCCGCCCCGTCTTGCCACGGACAAGCTCGGCGGCATCGGGATTGCGCTTCTGCGGCATGATTGACGAGCCGGTGGACCAGGCGTCGCTCAGTTTCAAAAATCCGAAGGCGGGCGAGACCCACAGCGCGATTTCTTCGGCGAGCCGTGACAGATGGGTGCCGGCAATGGCCGCCGCCGCGAGAAACTCAAGCGCGAAATCGCGCGCCGAGACGGCATCGAGCGAATTGCGCATGGGCTCGGCGAATCCGAGTGCCTGCGCCGTATATTGGCGATCGATCGGGAACGACGTGCCCGCCAGCGCCGCTGCGCCGAGCGGGCATTCGTTCATCCGCGTCCGAGTATCCGCAAACCGCCCGCGGTCGCGTGCGAACATCTCGACATAGGCGAGACAGTGATGGCCGAAGACGACGGGCTGTGCAGGCTGCATATGGGTGAAGCCCGGCATGATCGTCTCGGCATGGGCTTCGGCCTGACCGAGCAAAGCGCGTTGCAGCGCAAGCAACGCGGCGTCGATGCGCCCGCAGGCCGCGCGCGTCCACAGGCGCAGATCGGTCGCCACCTGGTCGTTGCGCGAACGCGCGGTGTGCAGCCGTCCGGCTGCATCGCCCGCGATTTCCGCAAGGCGGGATTCGATGTTGAGGTGAATATCCTCGAGTTCGCGCCGGAAGACGAATTGTCCCGACGCGATTTCCACGGCAATCCGGCCAAGACCTTCGAGTATTGCCGCGCCATCTTCGCGCGCGATAATGCCCTGCGCCACCAGCATTTCGGCATGCGCGCGCGAGCCCGCAATATCCTCCTGCGCGAGGCGCTTGTCGAAAGCGATGGACGCGTTTATTTCCTCCATCAGCGCGGCGGGACCGCCTGCGAAGCGGCCGCCCCACATCTCGTTCGCACTCACAACGGGAACCGGTTTTGCGCCAACTGATTGCGATCCTTGCCCTGGTTGCGGCCGCCGGCGCCGCTGCTGCTCTATATGTGATCCCTGCGAGGTCTGTCCACGCGGGGGCGAACCCGCCCCAGGCGCTGTCGAAGCTCGTGCCCGATGCGAAGCCGAAAACCATCCCCGCTGTGGCCTTTACCGACGCGAAAGGCGAGCGGCTGTCGCTCGCGACATTTCACGGCCATTACGTGCTGCTCAATCTCTGGGCCACATGGTGCGCGCCCTGCGTCAAGGAATTGCCCGCGCTAGCGCAGCTCCATCGCGCGCTGCCGGGGCTGACCATCGTCGCGGTCAGTGAAGGCCAGGAATCGGCCAAAGACACTGCGGCGTTTCTGAAGGCGCATGGCGCTGCAGATCTCACCGTCTATCTCGACTCCAACCATGCATTCCTCGCCGCGTTCGGTGCTTTCGGCCTGCCGCTCAGCGCGCTCATCGATCCCGCAGGCCTCGAACGCGCCCGCGCCGTCGGCCCCGCCGAATGGGACAAGCCCGACGCCATCGCCTGGCTCAGGGCATTCATTACGCCCGGCACCCACCCGGCCTAGTTGAACTATTTCATGTTCCGGTTGCTTCCGGAGCGTCGGCATCTGTGATAGGCTTTTCGCACTGAGGGGACTGGTACGACCTGCCGTCCTGGGGAATGTCGAGAGCAGGGCAAGCGATCATGGCTGGGATGAGATTGCTGGCACGCATTGGCGTGGCCGTTGCGGTCATTTGTAGTACGTTGTGCGTTGGACACGCGCAGACGCCGCCATCGGTGGCGGCACCGCCGCCGGCACCCTCCAAACCTCCCGTAGAGGCTTTTGCGGTGTTGCCCGTCGAACCACCGCAGATTTCTCCTGACGGTACGCGCTTCGCACTCATCCGCGGGATCAACGGCCGTCCGGCGGTTGCGATCTACAAGGTTGATGCTCCGCAGGAACTGCCGCAAATCATAACGTCGAGCAACTGGACACTGGCAGGAATGAGATGGGTGAAGAACGATGCTTTAATCCTTTACGATAAGAAGAACATGAAACTTGGCGTGTATGACCGATACAACTCGGATCTGCTCCGCCCGATGGCCGACGCCGCGGCGGCGTTGCTCAAGGAAAACAAGTTGGTACAGCTCACGGCTTACGCCCAGATCGTCGATGTTGATCTCGATAACCCGGACATTATTTACGCAACATTTGGGAATTCAATTTTTTCCATGGACATCCGCAACGGCGGGCGGCCGCAGCCCTTCGTCAAGCACTATCCGGGCCCGGACAAGGAAATAGCGGCCAAATGGTTTATGGACGGTCACGGTAACGTACTGGCGCGCGTAGATTCGGTACGCGATCAGAGGTCGTACGATACTCCGCTGTGGCATAACACGCTGAAGATTCTCGACAATGCTGACTGGCGCGCCCTCGGCACCTATGACGTGACAGTTGACAGGGGCGACGGTGTGGAAGGGGTTTCGGAAGACGGCAAGGCGATTATCCGCCTGGCACCGGACGAGACGGGTACGAATAGCCTAGACCGCATCGACATCGCGACCGGAGTGCAAACGAAGCTGTTCCATGATGCGAATTATGACGTCGCGAACGTGCTCAGAGACGAGTGGACGGGAAAGGTCATCGGCTATGTCGTGGACGAGGACATGCCCGAGTTCCGCTATTTCGACCCGAAACGTGAGGCGTTGCAAAAGGGCTTGGAACAGGCTTTCCCCGGTCTGTCGGTGCACGCCGTTTCAGGCGATCTCGCGGGCGACAGAATGATCGTCGAGACGAACGGCCCCAAGACGCCTTCAAGTTATTATTTATACGACCGCACGACCCACCGCGCCGTGGCCATTGCGGCAAGCTATTCCGATTTGACCGAGAACGAGTTGGGCGACGTGAAGCCCTACGGCTATACGGCACGGGACGGACTGCACATACCAGCCTATCTGACGTTACCGCCCGGGCGCGAGCCGCGGAATCTGCCCTTGGTGGTGATGCCTCATGGTGGACCCGATGCACGCGACGACATGACCTTCGATTTCGTAAGTCAGTTCCTCGCCAGTCGTGGCTACGCCGTCCTGCGTCCTGAATTTCGCGGTTCCTCGGGCTACGGGCGGCCGTTTACGAAAGCTGGCCTGCATCAATGGGGGCTGAAGATGCAGGACGACATTTCCGACGGAGTGAAGAAGGTCATAGCGGACGGAATCGCAGATCGGAAGCGGGTCTGTATCTTCGGAGCCAGCTACGGCGGTTATGCCGCGCTTGCAGGCGCAACATTGACACCGGAACTGTATGCCTGCGTCATCAGCTATGCCGGAATTTCGAACCTGCAGGACATGCTGGGCTATGACAAACGCCAATACGGCATCAATTTCACGGATGGCAGTTTCACGGCGACACGCATGGGAGACATCTTTATCGACTCTGCTCAACTGGAAGCATCCTCGCCAGCGCTCCACGCCGACCGCGTGACAGCGCCCGTTCTGTTGCTACATTCGACACTCGACGTCACCGTTCCGATCTCACAGAGCGAGACGATGGCGGCAGCGCTTCAGAAGGCGGGAAAGAAATTCGAATTCGTCCGCATCCTGGGTGACGATCACTACATGACCCTCAATGAAACCCGGCTGCGTGTCCTGCTGGAAGTCGAGAAGTTTCTCGCCGCCAATATCGGAACCTGAACTAATTTACGGCGGCGAAGTCAGTTCACGTGCTGGCGGTCGAGAAAATCGGTGATCGCCGCGGCGACCTTCGCCGCGCCATTCTTCGTCACCACCATGCCGGCGTGATCAGTGCCCGGAATGATGACAGGGCCCATGCCGCGCGTGGACATGCGGGCGAGTGCTGCATACCAGGCGAGTTGTTCGTTACGCCAGGCCTGATACTGCGCCGGCGTTTCGTGGCGTCCGCGTTCATGCGGCCGCGAGGATGTGAGAACCAGCACCGGGGTATCGCCGAAACTCTTGACGTCCGACATTTCGAACGCGGACTTCGTCGTTGTTTCCAGCGTGGCCGCGAAGGCGCGCGCCTGGGCCGGGCGGACCAGCTGGGCCAGATATTCGGTGCCCATGCGTGTATTGCCCGCGCCACGCCCGATCCCGCTGATCTGCACGAAAAAGCGGGTTACACCCAGATAGGCTGCGGCTTCCGCAAGGTTGCAGCGGATATCGCAGTCGGGTGCGGCCATCGCCTCCGCGCGCGTACCATGGAATTTGCGCAGAATGTCGCCGGGTATTCCCGGCTCAAGAAGGACCAGCGCCGCCACGTCGCGGGGACGAAGACCGTAATAGACGATCGCGTCGTCGGCACCGAGCGAATGGCCGACATAGATGAAAGGCCGCGGCAGGCGCGCGGCGCGCACGATACGGGCGATGCGCTCCGCAAGCGCGCGCACGTCATGTGCGTCGCCCGTGTCCTCGCTCCAGCCAAGCCCCGGCCGGTCGAAGGCGCAGACGCGGGCCCTGCGCGCAAGCAGTGGTGCGACATAGTCCCATGAGAAGGCGCCGACGGTCGCGCCGGAGTCCAGCAGATAGGTACGCCGTCCCCTTCCGGTGCAGACGAAATGAATGGCGTAACCGTCGACCGAAATCATTTCCGTCGCCGGTGGTGCGTAGCGGGCATCGTAGGCGTCGCCCGCAAGCTGATAGACGAGCCCCAGGGCACAAAGGCCCAGAAGCGCGAGGCCGGCGCATTTCAGAAGAGTGAACAGCCTGAGCATGCAAACTCCCCTACCGGCTTGGCGCGGCTAAGCCCGATCTCGTTCGGGCCGATCCTCCAGAAAGAATTCCAGATTGTGAGGAGACGAACGGCGATGACGACGGTGGCGAGCAGATTAAGGGGATTCTCCAGCCACCGCGCGAAGGAGCTGACCGGTTTGACCGCGGAAGCGGAATATGTAGGAAGCCAAACGTAAATTTTCATGTAATGTGGCACGCTTCGCTGTAAGCGACAAAATTGCATTATACGACAAGGGGTTAGGTCGTCCAAGCGACCAGATTTGGCAAATGACACTGGGAGAAGCGGGCTGATCCCTTTCGATTTTATTCCTGTGCGTCTTCCGCGCTCGCGTTTGTCGCAAACCGGCAGAGTTCGGCAACGGCGGCCTCGATCGCGTCTTTGCGGCGGCGGTCAAGCGCAACGTCCGGTTCCGGCCACACGCCTTTGACCTCGATGCGGCGTTCGGCGCGATGGACCTTCAGGTCGGCGCGGCCGATGAACCGTTCGCCCTCGAGGATCGGCATCACGTAATAACCGTAGCGGCGCTTCTTCTCGGGCACGAAGACCTCGATCGTATAATCGAAGCCGAACAGCCGCTGTGCACGCTTGCGGTCGCGGATCGCGGGATCGAATGGCGATAGAAAGCGCGCCGGCGTTTGGCACGGTGCGAGTGCGGCGATCTCCGCTTCCACGGACGGCTGCGCCAGCGCTGGTCGCGCGCTGCCATCGACATTGGTGATCATAATCTCGACAATCTGTTTCTTGCGCAGTGCCGTCTTCGCCCAGTTGCGTGCTTCGGCGAGTTCGATCAGATCGAAGAAATTTGCGAGTTCGCTGGGTGTGGCAAAGCCGAGCCGAAGAAGAGCCTCGCGGCATGCCCAGTCCACCGTCTGCCGGCGCGTCGGTCGGGCCGTGCGAAGTTCCGCCGGGATGATTTTTCCCGCGAAATCATAAACCTTTTCGAATCCGTCGCGGCGCACGACGGCCAGCTCGCCCGCGCGCCATAGAAATTCGAGCGCGGTCTTGGAGGGACCCCAGCCCCACCACGAACCTTCGCCCTTGTCATCGAAATCGCGCGCGGAGAGCGCCCCCTCCTTGCGGATTCGCCGCCGCACGCGCGCGATCACCTTGTCGGCGTCGGCGCCGATCCGCGCAAGCCGGTCCGGATCGGACAGCCGCGCCCGCGCAGCGCGGAACCGGTGGTGCCAATGCGGATGGAATTCGATGGGCAGGAGCGAAGCGTCGTGGGTGAACTGCTCGAACAAAGCCCGGTGGTCGTGATGAAGCACGGCGAGAAGCTCGCGTGCGTAGCCCGCGGCGCGCGTGAACAGGATCATGTGATGCGCGCGCTCCACGACATTGATCGAATCGAGCTGGACGAAACCAAGCCCGCGGACAAGACTGAGAACTTCACTATGCGTCAGCCTGTGCGCCGAACGCCCGTCGAGCGCGTGCCGGTGAAGAAACAGTCTGCGGGCATCCGCATTTGAAACAGTCAGGCGCGGCATGCCTGACTGTTAGGTCGAATATGCCGTGGCGTCAAACCCGGAACGCTGTCGGACCGGTGTATCGGTCGTCGCGATGTTGGCGGTACAAATGGCTCAGTAATAGAACTGCTGAAGCTGGGATACCCCGTCCGGGCCACCGAAGGCCCAGCCCATGCGCTTATTGGGATTGATGGCCGGGGGCGAGGCCAGGACCGTATCATTCGTGTAGGCGAATCCGGAAATGGTTTCCACGTATTTTCCGCTCTCGTCATAGACCACGATTGCGCCACTTTCTCCGTCGTTGCACGCATCCGACAGTTCGCTGACGAGGAAGAGCTGGTTGACCGGATCGACTGCGATGCCGGAGCCGCTGAATGTCTGATCGGTGTCGTTCGTACAGGGCAATTGAACCGCCGTGATCCCGGTCTGGTTCGCCATGTCGTAGAATTCCACCTGCGCGTTCAGTTCGGTGGTTGTGGCGGTCACGCCGGTATTCGGGTCGGTGGCAAGGCCGTTCACGTCCCCGGCATGATAGGGACCGTTGTTGTATCCGTTGAAATTCGTGCTCTTGCCGGTGCTCATGTTGAAGAGATAGTTCACCGGCGCGTCGCCGCCGACGGCGCCGCCATCCGGCGACTCGGCCATCACGGCTTCGTTCGCCGAGGTGTACTGTCCGAGCTGGGGGCTGTTGGACAGGCTGAAATTATTCGGATCGAGCTTGATGACTTTGCCGAAGGTATTGGCGCCGACATCGGAGACGATCAGGTCGGGCAGGTCCTGCTTCTTCAGTTCGATCACATAGACGACGCTGGTGGACGTGGCCTGGTTTTCCGCTACGAGTTGAATGTCCACGTCCCTGAGCGGCGGCGTCCAGGTGCCGTTGAGTTTGTTGCCGGTAACGGGGTTCATCACCTGATAGGCACGGCGTGCATAGATCGAGCCCTTTGGGGTGATGTAATGCGTGATCAGACCCACATCGCCGTCGAAAATTGCATCCGCGCTGTAGGAATTTTTTGCCGGGTTTTTCGTGGCGATCGACTTGGTGATCGATCCTGAGTCCTGGTCAAATGTTTCCACCGTGGTGGCCGTGGCGAGCATGCCGTCATTGCCGTTCTGATCGATGTCGAAACCAAAAATCTGGCTTCCGTCCTTCGAGGTCAGAACGCTGCCAAGGCCCACGGCATGTCGCGTGCCACAGAAAGAAGGCGAAGCGTCAAGGCTCACCACTGCAATCGCGGCAGACAGCGAGAGCAGCCCATTGAGTGCGATGGACCGCAATTGTTCTGTCAGATTCGACATTCAAGTCCTCCGGTAGCGTGCCGTGGCTGGGTAAACCCTCCTGCCTGGACGTTTCGCCGGCGCGGTTTATTCCACGCCGGCGAGGGTTCGCTCCTATTTCGGCGGCGGATTGGCTGTGAGGTATGGGAGTCCGCCGTTGATTTTCGCCTTTTCTTTCCAGACGCTTTTTGCAAATCCCGGGGGCAGGCCCGCCTGAAGTTGCGAGGTCGAAAGGCCGCTGATTCCCGGCGCATTGGAGGTATTGCCCGCGCCTTGGGAAGCATTGGTGATCCCGCTCGTCGTCGTGTCCCAATAGGTGTCGGATAACGAAGCCGAATCATCATCACCGACGAATCCGCCGACATAGCTGCCGGACCCTGCCGAGGGCGCGCCGGTCGAATAGGAATCCGAGACAGTGCCGTCATAACTCAGGCCAACCATGCCGCCGACATTCGTCCCGCTTCCGCCGACTGCAGCGCCAGTCGAATAAGAGTTGGTGATCGTTCCCGGCGACGAGCCGACGCCGAAATTGTAGCCAACCAGTCCGCCGGCAGATGGCGGCGGCCCGCAGTCGCCCGAGCTGCCGGTGGTTGCGGCGCCGGTCGCAAAGGAGTCTTCGACATAGCCCGTGCTGGCGCCGACAAGGCCGCCGACATAGGAACACGTTCCCGCCGTGATCGCGCCGGTGGCATAGGAATTTTCGACGCTGCCGCCGCCGCAGCTGTAGCCGACAAGCCCGCCCGCAAAATTGGACTGGCCGCCGGAAATCTTGACGGACGAGTGGGAATCGATCACCGCGTCCATCTGATAACCCGAGCCGAAATTGCAAGCGCTGCCGACGAGTCCGCCGACCTGCGCGTAGGTGCTCGCCATATCGCTGAGCGTGCCGGTGGTCCACGATCCGGTCACTACCCCACTGGAGGAATTCCCCGCCATATCGGCGCCTTGAACATAACCCGCCAGCACGCCGAGAATGACGCTGCTCGCGCCCGAGGTGATTTTCGCCTTCTCCAAGCCGATATCGTGGACATAGCCGCCATTGATGAATTCGAAGAAGCCGACCTCGCTGTCGCTGGCGTCGCTGATCCTGAGATTGGAGATGGTGTTGCCGAGACCTTCGAAGCTGCCGGTGAAGGTCGTGGGGACCGGCGGCGATTTGTAGGTGCCGTCCTTTTTCGCATCATAGCTTTGTGCGAGGGCATAGGAGCCTGCCGGATTGGATTGGATTGCACTGGCGAGCGACGAAATCGTGTCAACCAGCGTATAATACGAACCATTGATCTCCAGACCGCCCGAAAGATTTGCGAAGGTGACGTTTCCTTTGCTGCCGAAGGACAGCGATGCCACGCCGCCGTCATCGGCGAGCGCCAGGCCGCCCATCCCCGCGACGGAGACCGCCGCATCGATCGTGAGATAGCGATTGGCTTCCAGCGTCAGCACGTTCGATGTGCTCCAGGAAAGCGGAGCGGCGACTACGATGTCATTTGCCTGAACGCCGGAACCCGTCGTGGTGACCACGACGCTGCCCGAAGCCAGCATGGTTTCCAAGTCGCCCGCATTCAGCACAGCGTTCGCCGCAGTCGGCTCGCACACGCCGCCCGAACAGTTCATATTGCTCGTCGCTTCTGACGAAATGGTCACCGCGGCGTTCGCCGCCTGAGTGCCCGCCAGGGCTGCCAGGGCGATGGTTGCAAGAAAGCGCAGGCTCGCAATGCTGCGGCGCACGCAACGTACCGGTTGCATGAGAATTCCCCCGTCGAGGCGATCGGATCAACCGACGCTCCCCAATGGAGCGCTGCTCCATCACCGGCCGCAGGGTACAGCGGCGCGCATTCGATTCAAATCTTTTCTTGCCGCTCCACATTCCGGTTTGGCCTTTTGTGTATACTCGGCCTGTCGCTTTGCGTTGTGCTGCGGAGAGTCGAAGGGAAATGGGCATGTCTGGAATATTCGTGCGCCTTGCATTGGCGCTGGGACTGACTTTGCCGGTCGGGATCGCTTCGGCGGCTACGCTGCACCGTCCGCTGCCGGCAGGCAGCATGGAACGTAACGGCACGCCACAGCCCATGCAGCACCATAAGCATTCACAAACGCTGCCCCCGGCGCTGCCCGACAAAGGACCATTCAAATATGCCGCCGCAGGTCTGAAGCGGCATTATTCGGGCACGCCCATCGACGTGCTCAGCTATCATTACGATCTCAACCGGACGGGGTGGAACCCGGCCGAGACGGATCTGACACCTGCGAATGTGGCTTCGGGTAATTTCGGACAGCTTATCACGCTCCCTGTGGACGGCAACGTGTTTGCCCAGCCGCTTCTCGTCTCGAATTTCGAGATGCCCGACGGTTCCCTCCACAATGTGCTGATCGTCGCGACCGGACATAATTCCGTCTACGCCTTCGATGCCGATACCTATGCAACGCTGTGGCAGGTCAATCTCGGCCCGTCGCAGTCGAGCAGTGATGTGGGCTGCGGCGATGTGGTGCCGGACTACGGAATTTCGAGCACGCCGGCGATCGTACGAAGCGGCGCGGGTTCCGCTTCGATCTATGTCGTCGCCGCCACGGAGCCGGCGCAATACTCCTTCCACACCGAGTTGCACGAGCTTGATCTTGCCACGGGCAATGACGTGATCCCGGCGGTCGAGATTGCGCCGCAGGCGAAGCTCAAGGGCGGGGGCACAGTCAATTTCGATCCGCAGAACCAATGGAACCGGGCGAGCCTCGCCTATAACAATGGCAGTCTTTATGTCGGCATTGGTTCGCATTGTGACAACAATGCGGGCGCCATCTCGGGTTGGCTGCTGGATTACGATGCGACGACGCTGAAGCTCATGCACCATTTTCACACGATCGAGACGCCGGAAAGCTATGAGCTGGCGAGCATATGGATGACAGGTTTTGCGCCGGCGATTGATCCTAACGGCAACGTCTTCGTCGTCACGGGGAATGGCGCCTTTGACCATGGCGGCCGCAATTGGGGCGAAAGCGTGCTGCGGCTGCCTTCGGACCTGAGCAAGGCGCAGGACTACTTCACGCCGGCCGACTACAACCAGCTCAACGGCCACGACACGGATTTTGGCTCGGGCGGCGTGATGCTGCTGCCGGTCGTGCAGGGGCAAACGGCACCACCCATGGCGGTGGCGATGGGAAAGGCCGCCGTGCTTTATCTGCTGGACCAGGACAAGCTCGGAAAAGAAAAAGCGGGCGATACCGGGGCACTGCAATGGCAGCAGCTGGGTAGCAGCGGGTTGTGGGGCGGTCCCGCCTATTACGGCGGCCCCACTGGCGGCATGGTCTATGTGCAGATCGACAGCGACGTGTTGCGCGGCTACAGCGTTGCCACAGGTTCGCAGCCCGCGCTGACGCAGGTTGCAGCGGGAACGTCCCAGGCCGGCTATGGTGGATCGCTGCCCATCGTTTCTTCCAACGGCGCCGCGGCGAAAACGGGCGTGGTATGGCTGATCAAGCGCGGGGCAACGATTCAACTCGAAGCCTATGACGCGCTCTCGCTCGGCAGTCCGCTGTTTGCGTCGAATGCGGGTACCTGGTCCAACCAGGGCTACGGCAATTCATTCCTCACTCCGATGGAAGCGAACGGCCGGGTGTATGTTCCGGCTTATCTGACCGTGACGGTGTTTGGGCTGGGCAAATAGAATACGTTCAGATTTATTCGTGGAAGAGGAATAATCTTATCCGTCCAGATATTGCCAGGTATCGGCGCCGTCGAGATGGCGGATGCGCGCGGCGGCAAGAATTTCGGGCGCCATCAGGAGGGCATTGATGCCCACCCGGTCTCGCGATTTGTCGATCGGCGCCCAATGCGTGACGCAGCCGCAATTCCTGCAACGGTGAAATTCGAGCGATTTGTCGCCCCACATATAGAACTCTGTCGCATCTTCGCCCGCAGCGAAGCGGATTTGTTTCGGCGAGTAATAGGCCCACAGCACCCCGTAGCGCCGGCAGATCGAACAATTGCAATCCGTGACAGCCTCCGGTGCCGCCGCGATTTCCAGCTTCACCGATCCGCAATGACACATCGCTTCGATCATGGCGTTACCTGATGCTCGTTAGTTTGCATCGGGTCACATGCCATCCGTCCGCATCTTTCTCAAGCAGGCATAGGTCCCGTTCGACAAAGGGCGGAATTTTCTTTCCATCTGCTCCTGTGACCGCCGTGACGCTGTACTGGAACCAGGCTCTCGCGCCGGCATTGGAATAGACAGGCCGCGTGACGAAAAATCCCATCGGCGCACCGGACGTTGGAGTCTGCGGCGGGGCGACACCCAGGTTCTTCCACGGACAATCCTCAAGATAGGTTCCACCACCCGGCGTGGCGTATGTCGGATAAAAAGCCGCCTTTGGAGGCTGCGTCGCACTCCAGTGGAGTTCGGTCTTTCCGATCTCGGCGATGATGGCGCAATCATCCGCCGAAGCATGTTCGACAAGCCCGTTTCCCGCTATGCCATCAGCTCCGGCCGGGACCGGCGACAGGCGCGAAGCCGATATCGCGGCGATCGTCCCAAGCCGCGCCATTGTGTAGATGCCGTTCCGGATTGACCGCGTCATGATATGACAATAGCGCAGGGGTGTCCCGCGACGACAGTTTTCCTGAACTCGTGGTCGACGGTTGCGCCCCGAATGTCTATTTCCGCCTGGAATGTGCGAACAGGAGAGACGGCATGGAAAACAGGCAGCTGGGACGTTCGGGGCTTTACGTGCCGGTCCTGACCTTGGGCACCGGCACTTTTGGCGGCAAGGGAGGTCTCGCGGCCTGGGGCTCGAGCGATGCCGCGGAGGCCACGCGGCTCGTCGATGTCTGTCTCGATCATGGCCTGACGATGTTCGACAGTGCCGATATCTATTCGCGCGGCGCCGCAGAGGAGGTTCTCGGCGCAGCAATCAAGGGGCGACGCGACAAGGTTCTGATTTCGACCAAGGCGACGTTCCCGGCCGGCGAGGGCGCCAACGATATGGGTTCCTCGCGCTTTCACCTGATCCGCGCCGTTGAAGGATCGCTGAAACGTCTCGGTACTGACCATATCGATCTGTTCCAGTTGCACGGCTACGACGCAAAGACGCCGCCTGAGGAGGTGCTGTCCACCCTTGATGATCTCATCCGCGCGGGGAAAATTCTCTATATCGGAGTCTCGAATTTTTCCGGCTGGCACCTGATGAAGTCGCTAGCGGTCGCCGAACGTTATGGCTTGCCCCGCTATGTCGCAAACCAGACTTATTATTCACTGGTGGGCCGCGATTACGAATGGGAGCTGATGCCCCTCGGTCTGGATCAGGGCGTGGGCGCGGTCGTCTGGTCGCCGCTTGGCTGGGGTCGTTTGACCGGCAAAATCCGGCGCGGTGTGCCGCTTCCGGCGGTGAGCCGCCGCAACGTGCAGGCCTCCAACGACATGGGGCCGCAGGTGGATGACGAATATCTGTACCGGGTGGTCGATGCGCTGGATGCGGTGGCGCGGGAGACTGGCAAAACGATCCCACAGGTTGCGCTCAACTGGCTTCTCCAGAGACCGACGGTCTCGACTGTCATTATCGGTGCTCGCAACGAGGCGCAGCTCAGGGACAATCTCGGTGCGGTCGGCTGGAACTTGACCCCCCATCAAGTCAAGGCG
>DATJUM010000133.1:0-22038 GCA_035502355.1 Rhizomicrobium sp.
GTTTCGCATCGGCGACGGCATCCAGGCCGCCGGCCAATCGGGCACGGTGCGCGAGATCGGTCTCTTCACCACCATTCTGGTGAATGACGACCTCGCCTATGTATCAATCCCCAACTCCGCGATCTTCGGCGGCGTGATCATCAACAATTCGCGCGAGCCCAACCGCCGGATCAACTTCATCGTCAGCATCGATTTCTCCAACGAGATCGACATCGCGCAGAAGATCGTGCTCGACGTTTTGCACGGCGATCCGCGCGTGCTCGAATCGCCGCCGCCGGTAACGGGCGTCGCCGCGCTGCACGAATACGCGATCGACATCGTGGTGCGCTGCTGGGTGCGCAACGCCGACAACGAGGCCGTGCTGTTCGCGGTGCAAAAGGCGATCAAGGACCGTTTTCATGCGGCGGGCATCGCCATTCCGGCGCGGCGCCAGACATCGGCCGCGCGCGCCGAAGCGGAGCCGGCACCGCAGCGTCCCACTGCCAGGGCGCATTGAGCGCTGCGGCCGGCCCTATGTCCGCTGGTACCAGGCGACGCCATCCGCATCGCTGCGGCGCGCAAGCTGGCCGCGGGCGCGCAGACAATTGAGATGGGCGAGGCTCTCGCCCGCCGCCATGATGTAAATTCCCGTTGTGATGCGGCTGCGGAACAGCGCGTCGAAACAATCGACGGCGCGCTTCGGCTCGGCGCAAAGAACAACAAGTTTTTTCAGATTGCCTTCGTGTTCCGCGATCAGCTCGCCGAGGCGCTCGCCTGCGCCGCGGAACGGCTCATTGTGCGAAGGCAGAACAAGCGTATCGGACGGAATTAGCGCTTGCAGCTGCGCGCAGGAATCGAGCCAGTCCTGCAGCGGATTTGACTCGGGCTCGGTCGGAAAGACGCTTACGTTCGACGAAATGCGCGGCAGGATCTGATCCCCGGAGATGAACAGCTTTTCCTCCGGACACCACAGGCAGGCATGCTCCGGCGCATGGCCGCGGCCGACCACGACTTTCCATAAGCGGCCGCCGATCGAAATCTCTTCCCCATCCTGGATGCGCCGATAGGCGTTGGGCAACCGGTACACGCCATGGCCGAAACCGCCGAACCGCGCCCGATAGGCTTCCAGCGATTCGTCGGAAAAACCGGCCGCGCGGTAGAAGCGCACGCCTTCCTCCGGCGCTTCGTGACCGGTGTCGGCGACAAGGTTGCGGCACAGGAGATAATCCGTCCGCGTCATCCACAGCGTCACATCGAAACGCCGCACCAGCCAGCCCGCCAGTCCGATATGATCGGGGTGGAGATGCGTGACGATGACGCGCTTGACCGGGCGGTTCTGCATCACGCCGGCAAACAGTTTCTTCCACGCTTCGGTCGTTGCTTCGTCGCGAAGCCCGGTATCGACGACGGTCCAGCCGTCACCATCTTCGAGCAGCCACAGATTGATGTGGTTGAGCTGGAATGGCAGCCGCATGCGCACCCAATAAATTCCGGGTGCGATCGTCATCGCCTCGCCGGGTTCGGGGCGCGCCGAAAACGGATAATCCAGCCTGGTTCCCGGTTTCGGGGCCGCCTCGATTTCCGACACGCGATCCTCTCTTGCCATCTGCCGACTATGATTTCCCTGCAACGCCCGTCAAGCCGCTCCCGTGGTTGTGTTTGCGCGCGAACCGGGATTCAATCGCCGTCGTAACGCGGGCGAAGGGGCGCGCTCGTTCTGTTCAGGGAGCCGCCATGCGCCGCATCACCATCGCCGTTCTTTCCCTTGCGCTCGCCGCCTGCCTGCCGGTGCTGGCGCAGAATGCCTCGACCGACCCGGCCCGGGCGCCGAGCGGCGTGTACACGGCCAATACGGGCCATACCCAGGTGCTGTTCTCGATCCTGCATCTGGGGCTGACGGATTATTTCGGCCGGTTCGACACGATTTCCGGAACGCTGAATTATGATAGCGCCCAGCCGGAACACAGCAGCGTATCGATGTCCGTCGACATGTCGAGCATCGATGTGCCGAGCGCGCGCCTCACCGACGATTTGAAAAACGTATTCGGCGTGCAGCAATATCCCGCCGCAACCTTCAAATCGACATCTGTTACCCGCACCGGGCCGACAACCGGACAGATCACAGGCCTCCTGACGATTCGCAACGTCTCCCGGCCTGTGACGCTCGATGTCGTCTTCAACGGCGGCGAAACGAGCCCGATGGGCGGCGGCTATGCGCTCGGGTTCCGCGCCACCACCACGATCAAACGCAGTGATTTCGGGCTGACGCAGATGATCTGGTCGCCCTATGTCAGCGACGACGTGCATGTGATCATCGAAGCGATGTTCGATCAACAGAAGAGCTGAACATGGCCGCGGCAAATACCAGGACGCGATACGGCAGCGTGGCGATGACGCTGCACTGGCTGATCGCCGTGGCGATCATCGTCAATCTCGGTCTTGGCCTTTACATGGCCAATATCCTGACGGATCAGGACCCGAGCCGCTTTCCCATCATCCAGTTCCACAAATCGCTGGGACTGACCATCCTCGTACTGAGCGTGCTCCGGCTCGCCTGGCGCCTTGTCAACCCGGTGCCTCCCCTGCCGCAGACCATGGGACCCGGGCTGAAGGCGCTGGCGCGGGGAACACATTATTTGCTCTATTTCCTGATCATATTCATTCCGCTTTCCGGCTGGGCGCTCGCTTCGTCGTCGCCGCTCGGGCTGCCCACGAATTATTTCGGCCTTTTCCACTGGCCGAACATGTCCTTCCTCGCCGATCTGACCCGCGCGCAGAAAACGCCGCTCCGTCACGATTTTTTCTCGGTGCATTTCTATCTGGCGATGACGGCGCTCATTCTCATTCCGATCCACATCTGCGGCGCGCTTTATCATCAGTTCCGCGGCGAGGATGTGCTGCGGCGCATGGTGCCCGGGACGCGCGTCGCGGGCGAGGCATGAGAGCCGCCGCGGCATTCCTCCTGCCGCTCATTGCCGCGCTTCCGGCCTGGGCAGCCCCATGGAATGTCGATTACGCGAAGAGCCGCCTCGGCTTCACCGTGCAATGGAGCAATGAGCCGTTTTCGGCGGTATTCCGCCGCTGGAACGCCGATATCGATTTCGATCCGAATGATCTCGCCCATGCCCATGCGACGGTCACCGTGGATCTCGCCAGCGAAGCCTCCGACGAGCCGGATTTCGACAGCGGGCTCAAAGGCGCGCAGGGATTCGAGACGGCGCAATTCCCCACGGCGCGCTTTGCAACAACAAATTTCGTCCGCAAATCGGCAAATGCCTATGAGGCGCGCGGCACGCTGAACATTCGCGGCATCACCCGCGACATCACCCTGCCCTTCACGCTCGCCATCGACGGCCGCGCCGCACATATGATTGGCACTGCGCATGTGCTGCGCACCGATTTCGGCCTCGGCCAGGGCGAATGGGCCGCCCCAGCACCCGTGGCGCACGACGTCGCAATCACCATCGACCTGTTCGCGACCCAGTGATCTGTTCAACAGATGCGACGACAACCACTGCTATCACCATGGCTGGGCTCGGCCCGGCCGCCCAGCCTGTCTTTGGTCCCGTATGAATTGCGCGGTACTACAATGGCCTCGGGCTGTGGTGCATCAAATGGCCGGGTCAAACCGGGCCATGATGAGGGGAAGCATGCCGCGGATTGAACAGGTCACACAGGAATCGATCGTTCACGCCGCTGACCTGCTGCGCGAAGGCGGGCTTGTCGCGTTTCCGACCGAAACTGTCTATGGGCTCGGCGCCAACGCAGCCGATGACAAGCCCGTACTTCGTATCTTCGAAGCCAAGCGACGGCCGCGATTCAATCCCTTGATCGTGCATGTGCGCGACATCGAACAGGCGGAGAAGCTCGCGGTGTTCGATGCCCCGGCGCTGCGGCTCGCACAGGCCTTCTGGCCCGGTCCGCTCACGCTGGTCCTGCCGCGCCGTTTCGCGGCCAAGCTGTCGCTCCTTGCAAGCGCAGGTCTTGAAACAGTGGCGCTGCGCGCGCCTTCGCACCCCGTGGCCCGGCAGCTGCTTGCGGAATCGCAGCTTGCGATCGCGGCCCCCAGTGCGAACCGCTCCGGCGCCGTCAGTGCCACGCATGCCACGCATGTGGCGGAGAGTCTCGGCGGCGCCATCGATCTCGTTCTGGATGGCGGCCCTGCTCCGCTCGGCCTGGAATCCACCATCGTCGGATTTGAAGCAAATAGGCCGGTGCTGCTCCGGCCCGGCGCGCTGGAACGCGATACGATCGAAGCGGTGATCGGCGAACTTCATCATTACGAGAGCAAAGTGATTGCTTCACCCGGCCAGCTGCGCAGCCACTACGCGCCGCGCACGCCCATCCGCCTCGATGCACCGAGCGTGCGCAGCGATGAAGCTTTGCTCGCCTTCGGCCCCGATGCGCCGGCAAACGCGTCCATCACGCGCAACCTCAGCCCGTCCGGCGATCTCAGGGAAGCCGCGGCCAATCTGTTTGCCATGCTCCATGAACTGGACGCGGCCGGCTGCTCCCATATTGCCGTGATGCCCGTGCCCGAAACCGGCCTTGGCGAAGCAATCAACGACCGGCTCCGCCGCGCCGCCGCGCCGAAAGACAAATAACATGCCGATTGCCACAGCTATCCTGGATCGCCTGAAATCGGCTGTCGGCGCCAGGGGCTTCAGCGAAGATGCGGCGGACATCGCTCCGCACCTCACCGAATGGCGCGGCCGGTATCGCGGAATGACGCCGCTGCTGCTCAGGCCCCAGAACACGGCCGAGATTTCCGCCGTGCTGTCCATCTGCAATGCGACCCGCACGCCGATCGTGCCCCAGGGCGGGAATACCGGTCTCGTGGGCGGCCAGATTCCGCAGGCCGGCGAAATCCTGTTGAGCCTCGAACGCATGAACCGTATCCGCCACATCGACGCCGAAGACATGAGCGCGATCGTGGAGGCCGGAACCATTCTGGCCGAGCTGCAGAACGCAGCGGAACAGGCCGGCGTCTATTTCCCGCTCAGCCTCGCCGCCCAAGGCTCCGCGACTGTTGGAGGAAACATCTCCACCAACGCCGGCGGCGTCAACGTACTGCGTTACGGCTCCGCGCGGCAGCTCGTGCTGGGACTGGAAGTGGTGCTGGCGGACGGCCGCGTTCTCGATCTGCTCAGAACCTTGCACAAGGACAATACCGGCTACGACCTGAAACAGCTCTTTATGGGCGCGGAAGGCACGCTCGGCGTGATCACGGCGGCCGCGCTTCGTTTGTTTCCGCGGCCCGAGCTGCGCGAGACCGCTTTCATCGCCGTCCGCGATCCTGCCGCGGCGATCGCGCTTCTGCGGCGGCTGGAGACGTCAAGCGGCGGGCTCGTTTCGGCCTTTGAATTGATGCCGCGTATCGGCCTCGATCTCGTGCTTGCGCATATTCCCGGAGCCAGCGATCCGCTGAATGTTTCATCGCCCTGGTACGTGCTGGCCGAAGTCACGAGCGGCGCCGCGCTGCCGCTCCGAAAAATCGTCGAAGACACGCTCGCCTCTGCGATCGAAGACGGCCTCGTTGCCGACGCCACGCTTGCGGCAAACGAAACCCGGCGCGCAGCACTCTGGCGGCTGCGCGAAAGCCTGTCCGAAGCGCAGAAACTTGAAGGCGCCTCGATCAAACACGACGTGTCGGTGCCCGTTCATTCCATCCCCGAGTTTCTGGCGCGCGGCTGCGCGGCCGTGCAGGCCCTGATCCCCGGCATCCGCCCGGTGCCGTTCGGCCATCTCGGCGACGGCAATATCCATTTCAACTTCAGTGCGCCGAAGAATGCCGACGGTGCAAAGTTTCTCGCCCGCTGGGACGAAGTTGCGCGCATCGTTCATGATCTCACCAACAGTTTCGGCGGCTCGATCGGCGCCGAACATGGCATCGGCCTCATGAAGCGCGACGAGATTATCCGTTACAAAAGCCCCGTCGAAATCGACCTGATGCAAACCCTGAAACGCACCCTCGACCCGAACAACATTCTCAATCCGGGAAAAGTCGTCCGGGTGCAGGAAGCGGTGTCTCACATTCGGCAGGTATAGCCCTACGGTCGCGCAGAGAATGGGCACGCGGAGCCGCGGAGTACGCGGAGTAGTTTCACCATAAAGCGCACGAAGCACACGAAGATGCTCTTGCGCGCTTCGCGCGCGATCTTCCTCGTGCCCTTGGTGTCCCTGGTGGTAAAACTACTCCGCGTACTCCGCGGCTCCGCGTGAACCTATGCTGCTTCTGACAACACGGGTTCGACCGGGGCAGTGGCAGCTATTACCACCGGCGCAGCCGCGGCGGCGCGGCGGTAGGATGTGGCGCTGATGCAGGCGGTCAGGATGGTGGCGAGATAGGGCAGGCTCTGGATGGCCAGCATGATCATCCACAAGGTCGCCGCCGGATCGTCGAAGCCGCGGATCACCACCATCGCCACCAATGCGAGCGTGAGAAGCGCGAGGAGACTCATTTCCTGCCACACGAGATGCAGCGCTTCGCGCAGCTCGGCGGGATTCTCGCATTTCGGCGTGCGCAGGAATGGTTTGCCGGAGGTGCAGAGACCCGTCAGCACCGCCTTGCCCACGGTGTGCGTCAGGGCGAGTCCCGCCGTCGAGGCGAGCACCGCGCCCAACACGCCCGAGCCGACTTTCTGCGGATAGAGCAGCAGCGTCTTCGCCGTCTTGGCGCCGAACAGCGCCAGCGCCGCCGCCGACAACACTTCCATCGGCACATCGAAATAATTCGGCGCAATCGTCATCAGCGCCGTCCAGACCAGCGCGAACAAAGTAACAATCAGGCCGAGCCCGTCGGAAATCCACGGCAGCCAGCCGCAGAGAAACTGATAGCGCTGCGCCCAGGTGAGTTCGGTATGTCCGAGAAACACCGCGCCGGCATGCCGCTTCAGGATCTGCATCGCGCCATAGACCCAGCGGTAGCGCTGACTCATGAAGGCGCCGAGCGTATCGGGGCTGAGGCCCCGGCCCATGCTTTGCGGGATATAGGCGGCGCCATAGCCGGCCTCGAACAGCTTGAGGCCGAGTTCGGTGTCCTCGGTGATGCACCACGCGCTCCAGCCGCCCACTTCCTCCAGAACATCGCGGCGCACGATCGTCATCGTGCCGTGCTGGATGATGGCGTCGTGCTCGTTGCGCTCCACCATGCCGATATGGAAGAAACCGCGATATTCCTCGAAGCACATGCGCTTGAAGATGGTCGCGGCGCCGTCGCGATAATCCTGCGGCCCCTGCACCAGCGCCACTTTCGGCGACGCGAAATAGGGCAATGCGCGGCGCAGCCAGTACGGCTCGACCTGATAGTCGCTGTCGATCACCGCAATGAAGGCGGCGTCGGGATCGGACAGGCGCAGCGCTGCGTTGAGCGCGCCCGCCTTGAAGCCCCTGACGCCGTCCAGATGATGAAACCGGAATGCCGGACCGAGCGCCGCGCAATGCAGCTCGACCGGCCGCCACATCGCCGGGTCCATGGTATTGTTGTCGAGGACGACGACTTCGTAATTGTCGTAATCGAGACGCGCCAGCGCATCGAGCGTGGACATCACCATCGCCGGCGGCTCATTATAACAGGGCACGTGGATCGAGACCCTGGGCGGGCGCTCGGGAATCGCCGCGACGATCGTGCGCCGCTCGACCCGCCACAGGCAGGAGGCGAGCTCGACGCCTTCGGTGATGATCACCGCCGCGGCAAAGAACACGAGCGGGATCATGGCGAGCGTCATGGCGAGATCGCTGGGCTCGATATATTCGAGCGTGCTGGTATCCAGGATCACCAGCAGCCCGGTGGAAATCAGCCCGACCAGCCCGCCCATCACCAGATAGCCCGGCTGGCGCACGCGCGGCATGCGCCCGAGAATCAAGAGTCCCAACAGCAGCGAAAGCAGCGCCGCGCCGAGCGCGTAGCTGCGCCAGGCCGGAAACGAACGCAGCATGCCGGTGAAGGCGAATTTCGGATGGCCGGTCGCGTCGAACAGGCCCCAATAGGCGCCGACCGCGCCCTCGTTGCGGCCTTTCCACGGCTGGTCATAGGCCTCGACGAGGTAATAATCATAGCCCTTGTCGAGCGCGAGCTGGACGAAATTGCGGATGAACCAGGCTTCATTGGCGAGCGAGGCTTCCGCGCCCTTATGCGCGCGGCCGGCGGAAGGCCAGCCGGCCTCGCCGATCACGATCGGCTTGTCGGGAAACTCCTCCTGCACGTCCGAGTAGAACCGCTGCAACGAATCGAGCGAGCGACGCACCGGCACGCCCTCCCAATAGGGCAGCAGGTGAATGGTCACGAAATCCACATATTGCCCGAGTTCGGGATTGAGCAGCCATTGCGACCACGGCTCGGCGGTGGAGACCTTGATGCGGTTGGGCAGCGCCGCGCGCACGCGGCGGATATATTCGTTGAGCTGATCGGCATCGACATAGCCGAACAGGATCGCTTCATTGCCGACGAAAACCCGGTCGACGGTCCATCGGTTGGCGAGCGCCACGCGGATCCCGGTCTCGATTTCCCGCTCGTTCAGCTCGAGATCGGGGCCGATCCACAATCCCAGCGAAACCGTAAGACCATAGCGGCGCGCGATCTCGGGCACGCGGTCGAGTCCATAGGAGACGGTGTAGGTCCGCACCCGCCCGGTGAACCGCGATATCTGCGCCAGATCCCGGTCGATCTGTTCGGGCGAGACGGAATCGTGATCCTTCTTCGTGAACAGGTGACTGGGGCTGTAGGTGATGCCGCGGACCTGGCCGTCCCAGTCCGGCGCGATGACGACGTAATCCTGGCTGGCCCAGAACAGCACGCTGGCGCCGACGACAAGCAGAAGCGCAAGCGCAATGCGGATGCCTCCACCCGAGAACACATGACGCCAGGATTTGGTCATTTGCAGTTCAGTTCCCGCGCGCCGAAGCGCCGCCCGCGTCGGATGCGGCCCGCTCTGCATCATAACAGATTCGTTGCATTTAAGCTGCAAGCCGTCGCGGGCCGGCCGGGACGGGGCAGCTATTGTGAAGACTGGTCTTGATCCTGGTCCTGATCCTGCTGGTCTTTGGGCGCCGGCGTGACTTTCACCAGCTGCATGTCGAAGACCAGCGTCTGATTGGGCGGGATAACCCCGCCGGCCCCGCGCGCCCCATAGGCCAGATCGGCCGGGATAACGAGCTGCCAATGGTCGCCCTCGCGCATGATCTGAAGGGCTTCGTCCCAGCCGGGAATGAGCTTGCCCTTCCCGGCGGTAAACGTGGCCGGCAGGCCGGGCTCGGTCTTGTCGAACACCTTTCCGTTGATCAGAGAGCCGGTGTAGTAGACATCCACACTATCTCCGGGTTTGGGCTGCGCGCCGAAGCCGTTGCTGATGATCCGGTATTGCAGGCCGCTCGGCCGCACCTCGACGCCTTCTTTCTTGGCGTTGGCCGCGAGAAAGGCCTGGTTGGCGCCGATGCTCAGCGAAGGATCGTCGGCCCAGGCCGGGGTGACGACGAAAAGGACGAGAACGGCAGCCGCAAAAGCTCCGAATCGGGACATGATCGCTTCTCCTTCCTCTGGGATGCTTCGCGCCGGTCCCACCCGACCGACTTTCGACATGGGGGCAAGCAATAGCCGGTAGCGGCCTGAATTCAAACCGTATTCCGTTCGCGGCGGCGACCGTGGAGCCAAAGGCATGACCGCAGAGAATAGCGGCGCGCGGATCGTGATCGGCGTCGGCGCGGTGATCTGGAACGCGCTCGGCGAAGTGCTGCTGATCCGCCGCGCCAATCCGCCCAAACAGCATGAATGGAGCCTGCCCGGCGGCAAGGTCGAATTCGGCGAGCCTTTGCGCACCGCCCTCCTCCGCGAAATCCGCGAGGAGACGGCGCTCGAGATTGAAATCGTCGGGCTCATCGATGTCGCCGAGCTGGTTCCCGCGCCTGGCGAGACCGGCAACCACTACGTGCTCGTCGACTTCACCGCCCGCGCCCTTGCCAGCGAACCCGTCGCCGCGACCGACGCGCTCGAAGCCCGCTGGTTCAGCCTTGGCGAAATCGCCATCCTGCCGCTATGGAGCGAAACCCGCCGGGTGATTGCGTTGAGTGCGGGGACCTTGAAGCGCGACGCGTCGGATTAGTACATTCCGCCCAGCCGCAACTCACAACCTGATCATCCCGGGAGAAGTCTGACGCCAATCTTTATTTGAACCGCAGAGGCACAGAGACGCAGAGGCTGTTGAGCCGTCGCTGCGACCCGACAATGCCCTCTGCGCCTCTGCGGCTCTGCGGTTCTCATGCAGCGCGCCGGGCTTCCCCTCTTCCCCTGTGGGAGAGGCGTGCACGCGGGATATCGTCACCGCTTAACTGCGGGTGAGGGGTCGCGCGGCTGCACGGTCGTACGGCATGGAGCAGCCCCTCACCCACACCGGAGCAGATTTCAGGGCCACCGCCCTGCAACCCTCTCCCACAGGGGGAGAGGGGAAATCCGGGCATTGCTCAAACAGTCACACAAACAAGGCAACGGGACCGATGTTCATGGGCACGCCGACTCTCCGCTCTCTTCCGGCGCTCACGCCAAATGGAGATTCCACGAATCATACGCTCGGCGCAGCGAAATCCTGTTGCATGATATTAGCTCCTGTCCATCATGCACCGCGCATCAGGCTGTTGGTGGTTGGCAGCAGGCGGTCATGGCTTTGCGCGCGGCGCGAAACACCTGCTCGAAATGCAGATGCTGCCGCTGGTCGACGACATAGAGAATGAGATCGGGAACATAGCTCCGGACGCGGTCGATGATGGTGGCGCTTAATCCTTCGTGAGCGCGAACACCGTGCCGCAGCCGGGACCGGGGGAACAGTCATTGCCTCCGCCGAAAACAGTCGTTCCGTACAGCGCGCCCTTCACATCGATCAGACCGGCCCGGGGTTGAGCCCCGTCGGCGCAATTCTTTTCGCTGCAAAAGGAATGAATCACCTTCTCTGTACCGGTGGACGGATCGAGCGAAAACGCCGTGCCGCAGCCGGGGTCAGGGGAGCACCCCGTTCCTCCGCCAGAAGCTGTCGTTCCGTACAGCGTTCCCGCCACATTGATCAGACCGGCTGTCGGATACGCCCCATCTGCGCCGCCGGCGAAGGAATAGAGCACCGTCTCCACGCCGGTGCCCGGGTCGAGCGCGAACACCGTGCCGTCGTTATCGGTGCCGCCTTCTCTCGTCGTTCCGTATAGCGTGCCGTCCACATCGATCAGGCTGGCGACGGGGTACTCGCCGTCCGCGCTGCCGCCGGCGAAGGAATGGAGCATCGTCTCCGCTCCGGTGTTCGGGTCGAGCGAGAACACCGTGCCATCGCTATCGGCGCCGCCGACACAAGTCGTGCCGTATAGGATGCCGTTGACATCGATGAGGCCGGCTTCAGGCTCCGTGCCGTCCACGCAATTCTGCTGATTGCAAAAGGAATAAAGAACGGTCTCGGCCCTGGTCTTCGGATCGAGCGAGAAAACCGTTCCGCAACCGCCCTCATCCGCACAATTCCTTCCGCCCAGCACGGTCGTTCCGTATAGGGTACCGTTAACATCGGTCAGATTGGCAGTGGGAGCAGCACCGTCCGTGCTGCCAGCAAAGGCATGCAACACCTTCTCCGCGCCGGTCTTCCGGCTGACCGAGAACACCGTTCCGCAACCGCCGCAGGACTCGGTCCCTCCATAAAAGGTCGTTCCGTACAACTTCCCGTTCACGTCGATCAGACCGGCGTAGGGAATAAGACTGCGTTGCCCAAACGCGTGAAGTACCGCTTCCATCCCAGTCTTCTTGTCGATGGAGAATGCGGTTCCACACCCGGACGCCCAATGACAGCCCTTGCCGCCATTAGTCGTCGTGCCGTACAGAATCCCCTTTTCATCGAGCAAATTGGCCCAAGGCGCGGAGCCATCCGTGCCGCCGGCGAAGGCATGGACAACCTTCTCTGCGAATGTCGCGGCCTCCGCTCCCGGATCGGCGAACGCGCCACCGATCATGCCCGCCAACAGGGCAATGGAAGCTGTATTCATGGTCTCCCTTTTTTATCACCGTCGGGCGACGCCCCTTGATCAGGGCCGGAGCCACCGGTGCCCCAGAACGAGTCAACATTCAACCCCGGCGAGGACCCGCGGAACGCAATGGCCGCGCCTAATGCTGCGCGAGCTTGAATACAGTGCCGAATTCGAACGTTCCCCCAAGTTCCGTCGCTCCGTACAGCGTGCCCTTCACATTGGTCAGACCGGTCCAGGGCTCCGCACCATCGGCGCAATTCTGTTGACTGCAAAAAGAATAGACCACCTTCTCTGCGCCCGTGCCCGGTTCGAACGAGAAAACGGTTCCGCAGCCGGGATTGGGGGAACAGTCGGTTTCACCGCCATTACCGCTTGCCCCGCCAAAATCTGTCGTTCCGTAAAGAACACCATTCTCATCGATCAGACCTGCCCAGGGTTCGGCGCCGTCCGTGCAATTCTTCCGACTGCAAAAAGAGTAAAGTACTTTTTCCGTTCCGATACCGGGGTCAAGTGAGAAAACAGTGCCGCAGCCGCTACTCCCCTCACATCCGGTTCCTCCGCCATAAGCGGTCGTTCCGTAGAGCACGCCGTTTACATTTGTCAGGGCGGCTGCGGGATATTGGCCGTCGGCGCCGCCCGAGAAGGAATAAAGCACCGTCTCCTCCCCGGTCGCGGGGTCGAGCGAAAACACCGTGCCGTCGTTATAGGCACCGCCCAGGGCAGTTGTCCCGTAGAGGATGCCGTTGATGCCGATCATGTCGGCGAGAGGCCCCCAACCGTCGGCACAATTCTGCTGACCGCAAAAGGAATACAGCACGGTTTCGGCCCCGGTTTGCGGGTTAATCGAAATAACCGTGCCGCAACCGCCTTCATTTGCGCAGTTAACACCGCCCTGCGATGTCGTTCCGTATAGCGTCGCCCCGACTTCCGTAAGACCGGCGGCGGGGTAGCGGCCATCCGCGCAATTCTGCTGACGGCAAAAGGAATAAAGTACCTTCTCCGTGCCGGTTTTCATGTCAAGCGAGAACACCGTGCCACAGCCCGGGCCGCCACAGCCCTTGCCTCCGCCATAAAAGGTCGTACCGTACAGCTTCCCATTCACGTCGATCAGGCCGCCTTCGGGCGCCGGACCGTGATTACCGAACGAATAACGCACCGCCTCCACGCCAGTGCTCAACTTGATGGAGAACGCCGTTCCACACCCAAGCTTATGACAGCCTTTGCCACCATTGATAGTCGTGCCATACAATGTACCCTTCACATCGAGCACGTTGCCAAAGGGCCTGGCGCCATCCGTGCCGCCGGCGAAGGAATGGACGACCTTCTCCGTGAATGTCGCGGCTTCCGCTGCCGGGTGGGCGAACGCGCCACCGATAACGCCCGCCAACAGGGCAATGGAAACGGTTTTCATCTTCCCACCTTTAATTCTCAACCGCGCTGCGAACGCCTGCAAAAAGCTCTTGCTCCTGCAAAAGCAAACGTTAACCGACATGCTGCAAAACCGGTTAACGCCGCACCCCAGCACCTTAGCGTGATTGGCTCCCCTGGTCAAATTCTACTATTCTTGTCTCGCAAGGTGATTCGTGGGGTTTGGCTGTGAAGATATATGGACTATGCGCGGTTGTTGTCGCGTGGATATTGCTGACAAGTCCGGGGGCTGCGCAGACCGTTGTTACGAGCGTCGTTGCGGGGAATGCCACTACCCCGTGCAGCATGTCGAACCTTCAAGGCACCGCGTTCTCGACCGCTACGTATGTCATGGTCGAGGGAGCGTGCACGGCAGGCGACGGCGGCGGAGGAATATTCTATACGCCGGGTAGCGGGACGTGCACAAGTCAGGACTATGGGATAACTGTTAAAGGCAGTTCGGGCGGCGTCACCTCGTGCTGGACCCGGCAGTTTACCGGCGCCGTGCACATGAAATGGTATGGCGTCTCGCAGGCAAATACCGGAACGAGCCTTCAAAACGCGAATCCGAACTGTCCCTATGAGTATTCCTACTGCCTGGATTCCGCAATAACGGCGGCTGCCATATCGGCGGCCGGCAGCGGGAATGGCTGCGTGGATCTCGACGGTCTGCGCTGGTACATCGGCGGGCCCACAGCGAGCTCGCTCGTTCTCGCTCCGCAGTTTGGAGTCATCTCCGTCCCGGCAAACGTCGTCATCGGCTGCGACGACGCACCGATCGGCGGCGTTTTTCTGACACAGGGCAGTCCGGATTTCACCCAAATGCCGAATGCGCTGGTGCTTTATGAAGATCCGATGTCGTTTATCGAATTTGGGGGCGTGAATGTTACAGACCAAACGGGAATATTAGAGGGCCAGACGGGGCAGGTTGATATTACTGAGTGGAATGGTCAGCCAGTTGCATGTGGCGACAACAATACGTTTGCCTATGCGCAAATCGACAACGAGATACTGGAATTCAATTGCGTTAGTCAGGGCGGCACAACGATGTATCTCGTGAGTCGTGGCGCACTCGGAACAAAAGATTCGACTCATCAGGACGGCGCTGTTTTCCGCGATGTTCCCAACAACTGGACGGTGCAGCTTTCGGGCAATGACGGCATTGAGAACGTGAATATCCTGCCGTCGTGGCTTCAGACGCCGACGGACTCGCTCACTTTCTGGCGAAACGACGTCAGCGACATGTATTACGGCGAGGGGCTGCAATGCGTGGGTGACGGTTGCCATATCGAGAACATGTACGTTCTGGGCTTTGATACCGGCATCGAAGCGATCAACGCGCCGCGGCTCTATCTCCGCCATATCACGGTGGATGCCAATACCTGCTATCAGATGCACAGCATCGCGGGCGAGAACCAAGGTGGCGACACCCGCTGCTTCCCGCTGCTCTTCAATGGCGCAAACAACGCGAACAAACAATGGGCAATCGAGAACATAACGTATGACGGCAGCGGCCAATGCCAGATCACCAGCACCGACGACGGGGCCAATGTTCCAGTAACGGGCGATACCATTTGGATTGCCAACGTTCTCGCGCCACAAAGCTGTAACGGCCGATGGACGATCGCAAATCTTGAGAGGATTGAAATCGGCACCACGTACTATTACCAGTACTCGCTGGCCGGCTCGTCCTTCACCGGTCCCACCACGCCGGCAAACTGGAAGAAGGGATCGTCGGTGATAACGGTCACCTCGCTTGCGAACATCTATGGTCAGCAGAACATAGCAGGGGTCACCTATCCGGGTTCATTCGTCTGTGTTGCCGACACGGCACCGTTTTGCCAGACGCCGATAGCGTTTCCCGGGCCCAGTCCGGCCCCGACCCTTGGAGAGGAGATCGGTGCCGGCAAGACGGGGAACGTTACGGTCAGTTCGACGACAGGTTGGCCCTCGCTGGGCGTGATCCAGATCACCAGCAGCGGAGAGAACCCCGAGGACATCCTCTATACGGTCGTAAATCTGACAACGATCGATGTGACGCTCCGGGGCGCATATGGAACGACCGGCGTCAAGCACTACGACGGCGACGAGATCACCGTCGGTGCGCCGAGCGTAATCTCGGTCTGGCCGAATGCAAACAACAACACGGACAGCAATGTCGCGATCCTGTCCGCACCGGCGACATGCGGGTCCGGAATTTCGGGCTGCGACCCGCTGTCGAAAGCAACCGAGTTCCTCAATGGGACGCCTGTCGGGACATCTTTCTGGACAACGACATGCAGCAGCCCGCCAACGGATGTCATCGACTCCTGCGCCGATATCTATGTGAGCGAACGGTATTGGACCTACAATCAGGCGGCGGGTATGTGGAGCGGACCACCAAACTATGAAGCCACGCCGAATTGCAGCCAACCGAATTTTCTGACGCCGCCGCTAAGCTACGGCACATGCCCTGGGACCGGGTTTCTGATCGGCGGCCACGACTCCACGATCGGCGATCCGGATTACGACGGCAACAGCGGCTTCAATCTGGGGGAGCTGTTCAGCTATGGCCATCAGGACCAGTTTCACATCTGGAACTCGAACTCGACGGGCTTTGCTCTCGCCGGGTCGGACAATCATAACGAGCTCAATGATCCGAACAATATCGGGCTGTGGTTCGACGGCAATGCAGATCGCAGCAAGGTCGACATGCGCGAGACCCATTCCGACTGGATCGACGTGCTCCAGAATTCCTCCACCAGCGACTGCAATGTCGTGCTGGCGGGAGAGATGGACAACAACCTCGCGAGCGCACACGATTTCGAGGACGATCAGGGCTGCCTAATCCTCACCCACGGGAACAATACGTCTCCAGGACTGGCGCTGGTCAGCGACGACACAACGGGAGGATCGCCCGCACGCGTCAACCTATCGGATAACGACATGCCGAACGTAACCCTGCTCGGGTACGACTCCACGGCGCAATCCAACATTCTCATCAACCCCACCGACACATTCGCCGGCAGCAATTCGGTCTTCCAGGCGATGCAGACGACGGTCACCGCGGTCGCATCGCAGACGAGCGCGCAGGATCTGACCGCAAGCGTGAATGTCGTGACGAGCGGGACTGTAACCGGAGGCACCGCTGGCGTGCAGCTCCCGGTATCGACGGCTTCTGTCAACCTCGGCGGATATGCCGGTTCGAATGCATGTATTCAGATCGTCAACGCCACCGTGAATACGCTGACTGTCTGGCCGCATGGGAGCGACACAATCTGGCTTGGCGGGACGCAGGGCAGTCCCGGTGTGCTACTCACCGCCTACAGGACCGGCGTTTTCTGCCCCGCTATGGGTACGGGCTGGATCGGAAACTGAGCGTTGGACGTTTTCCGCGACATTCCGGTTGCGGAGCAGATGCCGCGCGCGGGCGTCAGAAGGGAGTGGTACACACCATGCTTGGCGCGGGTCGGCTTGTGACTTCGTGATCTCCTCTGCGACCGCGGTTCACAGAGGGATCACATCCTTGCCGGCACATCGATGCCGAGGAGGTCGAGGATTTTCACCAGGACGCGCAAGGTGAGATCGCACAGGCCGAGGCGGGCGGCGCGCAGTGCCGTGTCGGTTTCCGACATGATGTGATGCGCCGTGTAGAAGCGGCTGAATTCCTGGGCGAGCGCAAACGCGTAGTCGCACAGGACGTTCGGCGCGCGGCGGGTTTCGGCGGCCACCATGGCATCGGTCACGGCCAGCAGCTGCAGGAAAAGCCGCCGCTCCTCCGAAGACCGGATCAAAGGCTCGGCGCGCGCGAAACCTTCGCTGTCGGCCTTGCGCAGGATCGACTGGATGCGGACCGCCGCATATTGCAGATAAGGCCCGGTGCGGCCCTCGAAGCGCGTGAAGCGCGCGAGATCGAACACATAATCGGAGGTGCGGAAATTCACCAGATCGGCGAATTTGATCGCGGCGATGCCCACCGCCTTCGCGATCTCCGCCTGCTCGTCCGGCGCATAGTCCGCGGCAAGCCCCTGCTCCTTCAGCCGCTCTGCCGCTTCGTCGGTCGCCATCGCGATCAGATCGTATAATTTCATCACCCCGCCGGCGCGCGTCTTGAACGGCTTGCCGTCGGTGCCGTTCACCGTGCCGTAGCCGACATGCTCCAGCACCGCCCGGCCGTTCAGGCCGGCCCTGAGCGCGGCGCGAAACACCTGCTCGAAATGCAGATGCTGCCGCTGGTCCACGACATAGAGAATGAGATCGGGATCGTAGCTCCGGACGCGATCGATGATGGTGGCGAGATCGGTCGTGCTGTAGAGCACCGCGCCGTCGGACTTGAGAAGGATCAGCGGCGGAATTTCCTTGCGGTCGTCCGGTTCGCCGACGGGAATGATCAGCGCGCCTTCGCTCGGCTCCGCGATATGCCGCGCTTTCAGGTCGTCGATCATCGGCGCGATCAGGGGATCGACATCCGCCTCGCCTTTCCACAGATCGAAGCGGATGCCGAGGCTCGCGAATTCGCGCTTCAGCCCGGCTTGCGAGACTTCGAAGAAATGCCGCCACAGCGCGCGGTAGCCGGGCCGCCCGGCCTGCAATTCGGCCGTCGCCTGGCGCGCCTCTTCAAGACGGGCCGGATCGGCTTTGCAGGCGGCCGACGCGGCCGGATAAAGCTCTTCCAGCCCGTCCATCGTGACCGGCGATTGCTCCGGATACGGTCCGGAATAATTCGCGTCGAAATAGACCGGCGCGATGCCGCGATGGCGGATCTCGGCAATGAGCTGCCCCATCGGCAGGCCCCAATCGCCCAGATGAATATCGCTGAGCACGCGCCAGCCATTGGCGCGAAACAGCCGCTGCAATGAATCGCCGATAATGGAGGTGCGCAGATGCCCCACATGCATCGGCTTGGCGACATTGGGGCCGCCGAAATCGATGACCAGGGTTTTGCCCTGCCCCGTACCCGGCGCGCCCAGCCTGTCATCCCCTGCCATGCCGGCGGTTCGCGATTCCAGAATCGGATCGGCGACATCGAGATTGATGAAGCCCGGCCCTGCGAGTGCCACTTTCGCGAACACGGATTCGGCGCCGAGCCGCGCGGCGATGCGCTCGGCGATTCCGCGCGGCGGCGATTTGGCGGCTTTGGCGGCGGCCAATGCGCCGTTGCACTGGAATTGCGCGAGATCGGGACGGTCGGAGACCTGAACGGCGCCGAGCGCCGGATCAAATCCTTCGGCGGCGAAAGCGCGTCCCGCGATCGCCGACAGATCGGACAGCAGCGAATTCATGGGCCGTAATGGCCGCCCTGCCGGTTGTAATCGAGCTCCGCCCGCGTCAACTGCAGCCCCGCCAGGATCTGATAGTCATAGGGATGCTTGCCCTTCGCCACGTTCAGATGGGTGGAGTCCACCTTGTCGGTCGCGGTCGCGGTGGTCTGACCCGGCGCAAAATCGATCTGCACGGAGTAGACGCGCTTCACCAGCACGCGCGCGCTGCCTTCGGTGACGGCAACGAAATACGGCACGGTGTAATGCGCCTCCGCGCCGCTCGGCGCGCGCGTGGCCCGGAAGTCAACATTCAGGCTCACGTCGGACGTACGCTCTTTCTTGTCGATATCGCACTTGCTTCTCACATCGGTCAGCTCGACCGTATAGAGGACATTTGACGGATCGGGCATTGTTCCCGGCCGGAAAACCGTTTCCACCGATGCATCGGTAATGCCGGTGACCGTCGGACAATCTCCCGTCTTGTCGGTGGAACAGGCCGCAAGCGCGAGCACGGCGGCAGCGAGGAAAGCCGGAAATGCCGTTTTCATGGAAGAGCGTTCAAGGACTGGCACAGCTACACCGATACATGCAGACGGTGCCGGCCTTCGGGCTTCCGCTGCATCATTCCGGTGTGAACCGCAGAGACGCGGAGACGCTGAGAACATCACGAATTCACAAGCCGGCGCACGCCGTCCTTTATTCGTGCGACGTTGAAATTCATCAGAAGCACCGACACCTCATTGTGCCGCAACGAAGGCTCAACGACCTCTGCGTCTCTGTGCCTCTGCGGTTCAAACTGCACGGCGCCACGATGGCCCTGGACTGCTTGTGAATCCTGCCGGGGCGCGCGAAAAAAGGTTTGCCGGGAATGTCGCCACCCGCGGGGCCCGCACAATTTGTGACAGCGACGAAAGGGCAGACAAGGCTCTGCACCGTCTGACTGACTCGACGCAATAGCGGATGCAGGCACAGGCCGCCTTCCTCTGCTTGACATTCGCTGCAGGCTGGGCCGACTCGTGAACCCGGCAGCGCGGGACTGTAACCAACGGCAAAATGGCGGTCTATACCGATCTTGCCTTCGACGATCTGGGAGCCCTGCTCGCCGGATACGATATCGGCGCGCCGAAGAGCTTCAAGGGAATCGCCGAAGGCGTCGAGAATTCGAACTTCCTGCTCCGGACGGATGCGGGCACCTACATCCTCACCCTTTACGAAAAGCGCGTCAGCGCGGAGGACTTGCCGTTCTTTCTTGATCTTCTGGAGCATCTGGCAAACCGGGGCATCGCCTGTCCGCAGCCGGTCCGCGCGCGCGATGGCGCGCAGTGGACGACATTGAAGAATCGCCCCGCCGCGCTCTTGACCTTTCTCGATGGCGTATCCCTCGCCCGCCCGCGCGCCGGGCATTGTGCGGCCGCTGGCGCCGCTTTGGCCGCGCTGCATGCGGCGGGCGCGGATTTCGCGCCGCGGCGCGCCAATGCGCTGTCGCTGGCCGGCTGGCGGCGGCTGGCAAAGCTGCTCATCCCCCGCGCCGATTCCGTCGAGCCGGGCCTCGCCGAACTCATCGCCGGGCAGCTCGAAGCGCTGGACGAGTGCTGGCCTACCGATCTGCCGACGGGAATCATTCACGCCGATCTCTTTCCCGACAACGTGCTGTTCGTGGACAGCCAGGTTTCGGGCCTGATCGATTTCTATTTCGCCTGCGACGATTTCCACGCCTATGACCTCGCAATCATGCTCAATGCCTGGTGCTTCGAACAAGGCGGGCGGTTCAGCCGCGCGAAATCGCAAAGCCTGATTGCCGCCTATGGCCGGCAGCGGCCGCTCTCGCCGCGCGAGATTGCCGCCCTGCCGGTGCTGGCGCGCGGCGCGGCACTGCGCTTCCTGCTGACGCGGCTGCAGGACTGGCTCGATCACGATCCGCGCGTGCTCGTGCGTCCCAAGGACCCGCGCGAATTCGCGAGCCGGCTGCGCTTTCACATCGCCGTTGCTTCGCCCGAAGAATACGGCGCATGAAATCTCGTCCGCGCGTGGAGATATTCACCGACGGCGCGTGTTCGGGAAATCCCGGGCCCGGCGGCTGGGCGGCGATCCTTCGCGTGCCCGGCCGCGAACATGAGAAGGAGATTTCGGGCGGCGAGGCCGCAACGACCAACAACCGGATGGAGCTGACCGCCGTCATCCGCGCGCTCCAAGCGCTCAAAATGCCGGCGACGGTGACGATCCACACCGACTCCAGATATGTCATGGACGGCGCCACGCGCTGGCTGCCGCGTTGGAAACGCAATGGCTGGCGCACCGCCGACAAGAAACCGGTGAAGAACGACGACCTCTGGCGCGCGCTGGAGAACGCGGCGGAAAAACACACGCTGTCGTGGAAATGGGTCGCCGGCCATTCCGGCCATCCCGAAAACGACCGTGCCGACGCGCTGGCGCGCGCGGCAATTGCGGCGGGTGGAACGCTGAAGAACGAAATCCGTTAGAACTCGTCCAGAGAATAAACACTACAATTCGTTGTTCAACCCTCCAGAAAGTGTCATCCCCGCGAAAGCGGGGGCCCGGCAGCATGCTTGATCCGGAAAGGGCGACACCTCTGGGTTCCCGCTTTCGCGGGAATGACGGTTGGGAAATTGTGGAAACAATCCGAGGCTCCGCGTGAACCTACTGCCGCAAAGAATTCGGTGGTATTGCAAATCGTTGCCATGGTGGACTTCGCGACGCGCGGTGACGACGTCGCGTGAACATGATGCAGCCTTGAACACACCTGCCGAGGTTCACGTGGCAAATTCTCGGGCATGAGATGGCTGGCCCGGGGCGCAAACCCAAACCCCGCGATCATCCTCCAAGGCTGTAATTCCTATGCTGTCGCCGGATGTCCGACCGAATTTACGTCTCCGCGGCTCTGCGGTACACTGGGCTGACACTACCGGCGCACTAGCGCTTCTCCCTGAGCGAGAATACCGTCCCGTCGGCAATATAGCCGCCGCCGCCGCCGGTCGTACCGTAAAACCTGCCATGGACGTCGATCAGTCCGGCCAGGGGATAGAGGCCGTTGCAGGAGTGGCGGCCGCCACAAAACGCATACCGCACCTCCTCGGCGACCTGCCTTCGCCGAAATGAAGCTTCAGCTTCGCGCAGCCAGGTTGCCGTGTTGCGTGACGTGGTGCGGAATGCCGGAGACGATGACGCGTGCGATGCGAGGCATGAGCCCAAGCGTACTCCACTGCCGCCCAGCCCTCAATATCACCCGCCGCAGGTAACTGGCGATCTGCATCAGATTGCTCGCAAAACGCGTCCTGAAACAAACGGGGAAATATATTTCATGTCCCGGAATTCTGTTACACTGACTGCCAATGCCCGCCGTTCTGTTCGGTTTTTCCCCCGTTTCAGTACCGCGCGTTGCCACTTGAGGCTCGCCCAAAACGCTGTT